>NZ_JBIEIS010000006.1:0-405974 GCF_043496855.1 Nonomuraea sp. JJY05 | reverse complement strand
GGCGGCCGCCGCGCTGGCGGCCGGGTTCGGCGTGGACGGCGCGCTGGACGGGCTCGCCGCGCACACGCTGGGCGTGATGGCGGGGGAGGCGTGCTCCAGCAGGCGCCTGCGGAAGGCCTCCGACGAGCCGGGGTTCGACGAACACTGCCAGACGCCGTGGGGACAGTAATCGGAGATCGAGTGATAGACCACGTTGTGAGTGCTGATCCAGTCGAGCATCCCCTCGACGAAGGCGGGACGGTCGCCGTTGCCGAACAGTCCCCACTCGGGGAACGAGATGGGCTTGCCGTGCTCCGCGGCGAAGTCGGCGTGGGCCCGCAGGCCGTACGGCTGGTCGACGTAGTCGGCGAACTCGTGGCCGGGCCCCTGGTCGTAGCTGTCCATGCCGATGATGTCGACCACGTCGTCACCCGGGTAGCACTGCGTCCAGGGGATCGCGTCTTGCCCGCGGCTGGGGGCGAAGTCGAAGCGGAACCGCTGGCCGGGCGTCTCGCGCATGGTCGTCACGATGCGCCGCCAGTACCGCTTCCACGTCTCCGGGTCGGGTCCGCACCTGCTGGAGTAGGTGACGCCGTTCATCTCCCAGCCGAGCACGATGATCGTGTCGGCGGCGCCGGAGGAGACCAGCTTCCCGGCGAGTTTCCTGAAGCGGCCGTCGTGGGCGCCGTGCGCTCCCCTGGCCAGCCGCCGCGCCACGGTGTGGTCGGGCATCTTGGACTCGTTCGGAGTGATCATCGGCACGTTCAGCGCCAGGACGCGGCCCGGCTGGGCGGCCCGCCAGCGCGTCCAGGTGTCGAGGATCTCGGAGTCGCCCCCCTCGACGGACTTCCAGCGCTCGCCGGGCAGATAGGTGCGCCCGACCGTCACCTTGAGCCCCAGCCAGGCCTCGAAGCCCGTCAGGAGCTGAGGGCCGCGCGCGTCGGAGGCGAGGAAGACGCCCAGCGCCGCGGGGCCGGTGGGCGGGGCGGGCGCCGGCGTGCCAAGGCCGATCGATGCCACCACCGCACCCGTGATTATCGCGAGCGAACAGTACAGATATCTCTTTCCTGCCACGAACGCACATCCCCGATTCTTGCCTCTCCTTCCTTCTCCATACCCCATGTTTCGGCAATCCGGATATCCGACTCGCGATTTGCCTCATTCATAGCTTTTCGCGAAGGAGAAGGAACATGCTTGATTGCAGCGTCCCGGCGCTACTACTGCGATTGGACCCCAACAACTTTCACCATGGGACCCTCGGCGCCATTCGCTCCCTCGGCAGGGCCGGCGTGGAGGTGCACGGGCTCCTCGGCGAGGCGGACTCGCCTACCTCCCGCTCCAGATACCTGGCGCGCCGGCATGCGTGGCCACGCGACGGGGACGTCGTGCGGACGCTCACGCAGGTCGCCCAGGTCATCGGCCGCCCGGCCGTCCTGCTCGCGCTGGACGACGCGGGCGCCATCGCCGTCGCGGAGCACGCGGCGGCGCTGCGCCCGCACTACCTCATCCCCGACCAGGTACCCGGCCTGCCGCGCAGCCTCGCCGACAAGCGCCTGCTGGCGCAGCTGTGCTCCGCGTTCGGGGTCGTCCAGCCGGAGACCCGGCTGATCACCGGCGAGCGCGACGCCGCGGCGGCCGTCACCGACTTCGGGCTGCCGCTGGTCGCCAAGTGGGCGCAGCCGTGGCTCCTGCCCGCCGGCACCGGGCTGCGCAACACCAGCCTGGTGCGGCGGGCCGGCCAGGTGCCCCGGCTGCTCCAGCACGTGGAGGGCCGCGACCTGCTGTTCCAGCGCTTCGTGCCCGGCGGGCCGCACGCGGACTGGTTCTTCCACGGCTACTTCGACGAGAACTCCCACTGCCTGTACGGCGGAGCGGGGCGCAAGGAGCGCGCCTATCCCAAGGGCGCCGGGCTCACCACCTACGGGCGATGGCTGCCCAACCCCGTCGTGGAGGGCACGGCCCGCGAGCTGGCGGCGAAGCTGGGCTACCGCGGCGTGCTGGACATCGACTTCCGCCACGACTCCGGCAGGGACGCCTACCACCTGCTGGACTTCAACCCCCGGCTCGGCGCCCAGTTCCGGCTGTTCAGCGACGGCAGCGGCCTGGACCTGGTGCGGGCCGCCCACCTGCACCTGTCCGGCCGGCGCACGGTGCGGGGGCCGGCGGGTCACGGCCGGACCTACGCGGTGGAGAACTACGACCTCCTCACCGCCGGCCCGAGGAGCCTGCGCGCCCTGTGCTCGGCGGACGAGCTGGCCTGGCTCTCCGCCGACGACCCCCGGCCCTTCGTGGCCATGGCCAGGCAGGCGATGAAACGCGGATTCACCCGGCTGGCCCGGCAGCGGGCCTAGCGAATGGAGGAGATTGTGCCGGTCATCGACGTGGCGATCGTGGGCGCCGGACCGTACGGGCTGTCCGTGGCGGCGCACGCCCTGCACGCCGGGCTGGACGCGCGGGTGTTCGGCGAGCCGATGCGGGCCTGGGAACGTCACATGCCCAGGGGAATGCTGCTGAAGTCCGAGCCGGACGCGTCCCATCTCGGCGATCCGGATCGCACGCACGGCCTCGACGCATTCCACCGTTACTCCTACGGCGAGCCGGTGCCGGTGGAGAGGTTCGTCGCCTACGGTAAGTGGTTCCGCGAGCGGGCGGTCGGCCGGGCGCTGGAGGAGGCGCAGGTGACGGCCGTCGGCGTCGAGGGCGGGCTGTTCGCGCTCTCCCTGTCGTCGGGGGCGTCCGTGCTGGCCAGGACCGTGGTGCTGGCCCTGGGATTCCTGCCGTTCGCCCACCGGCCCCGCGCCCTGGCGGCGCTGCCGCCCGAAGTGGCCACGCACAGCTCCGACCACCACGATCTGAGCGGGTTCGCGGGCCGGGACGTGACCGTGCTCGGTGCCGGGCAGTCGGCGCTGGAGACCGCGACGCTGCTGGCCGAGGCGGGGGCGGCCGTCCGGCTCGTCGCTCGGACCGGGGCCCTGGCCTGGAACGACGTCCCCGTCGAGTGGCGCCCGGTCATGTCGCGGGTGCTGGCGCCCCGGTCCCCGCTCGGGAGCGGCTGGCCCTCCGTGGTCTGGTCGCGGATGCCGTACGCGGTCAGGCACCTGCCGAGGGCGGCCCGCTCCCACATCGTGCGCACCACCCTCGGACCGGCCGGATCCTGGTGGCTGAAGGAGCGCTTCGACGGCGCCGTGCGGGTGACCCTGGGGGCGCGGCTGGCGGCCTGCGAGTACCGCGACGGGGTCCGGCTGCGGCTGCGGGACGGCGCGGGAGCGGTCACCACGCTGGAGACCGAGCACGTCATCGCGGCGACCGGCTACCGGGTGGACGTGGGCAGGATCGGGATCCTCCACGAGGACCTGCGGCGCGCGGTGGCGGCGCCCGGTCCGGCGCCGCGGCTCGGCCCCGCGTTCGAGACGTCCGTCGCGGGGCTGCACCTGGTCGGGCTCGCGGCGGCGGGGACGTTCGGGCCGGCCATGCGGTTCGTGTGCGGCTGCGACTTCGCCGCCCGCCGCGTCACCAGGGGCCTCGTGGGCCGCCTTCGGGGAGCTCGGGCGTGAATCCGGGCAGAGCCGCTTCGGGGGGAGCAGGAATGGTTTTCCGTGCGGTGCTGGCCTGCTTGGTCACGGTGCTCGCCGGCGGCCCGGGGGCCGTCGCCGGCGACGCGCCGTCGTCCTTCACCAACTCGCCGGCGACGGCCACGGGCCGGACGCCGTCCGGCGTGACGGTGACCGTGAGCAAGACGATGATCGGGCGGACGCGCGTGGCCTCCGCCGAGGTGCTGCCCGCGAGCACGTGGGCGCCCGCCGACGAATTCCTCGTCCCGGCTGACGCCAAGATGACGGCGGGATTCCTGGACCTCTATGAGGACTTCGCGGACCGGCCCGGCCGCTGGAGCGACGTGGCCACGCTGACGTTCACCTTCTCCCGGCCGGTCCGCGACCCGCACCTGCACGTGTTCGGCACGGGCGGCCTGTCGCGCGATCCCGGGGTCGGCCGCGACGACTACTGGCCCGCCATCGACCTGGTCGGCGGGACCCCGGCCAAGCCGGTCCTCTCCGCGGCGGCCGGTTTCCCCGGCTACCGGGTCACGGCGGACTCGATCGAGCCGGAAGAGGTCCGTCCCGTCGAGACCACCACCTGCGGGGTCGTCTACACCTGCGGCACGGCCAAGGTGAACGGGACCGTCACCGCGTTCACGATCCGGCTGAGCGCTCGTGACGTGCGGTACGGGCCCGGGGGCCCGGGTCCGCAGCTTTGGGCCGCGTTCAAGCTCACGCTGGCCGAGGACGACTCCGACGCGCCCGCCTCGTACGGAGCGGCCTCCCACGCGATCACCGACTCCTTCCTCGGGGCTTCCGTGACCGCCGATCATCCGGACGCGGTGAGCCTGGTGCCGCGCGTGGTCAGCGCCGACGAGGACGACGCGGTGACCGGCTCGCCGGCGGAGATCACCGTCCGGGACCGGACCGGCACGCTGGCGGTGCCCGTACGGGCCGGGTCGCCGTCGTACGTCACCGGCTGGATCGACGCCGACCACGACGGCCGCTTCGGCACGGACGAGCGGGCCACCGCGAAGGTCGACAAGGACGCCACCACCGCGGAGCTGCGCTGGAGCCTGCCGGAGACGCTCCGCACCGGCCCCACCTGGATGCGGCTGCGCCTGGCCGCCCAGGCCACCGCCTTGCCCACGGGATGGGCCGACAGCGGCGAGGTCGAGGACCACCGGATCCAGCTCGTCCGCGCGGCGGACGGCACGCGCTGAGGCGGGTCAGAGCGAGAGCGCGGGCTCCATGACCTCGGAGGGGCACAGCTGGCCGATCACCCTGCGCACCTGGGCGCGCAGGGCGGGGTCCGTGAGATGGCCGTCCTTGTCGAAGTGCGGGCAGGCCGGGGAGATCACCAGCTCGGCCCCCATCACGACGGCGCCCGCCGCCTGAAGGTGCTTGTACAGCTCCGCCTGCGCCCACATCGCGCCGCACGCCCGCGCGCTCGCGCTCATCACCGCCACGTGCTTGCCCGACAGCCCGTTCCGGGCCGACATCCAGTCCAGCGCGTACGTCAGCTCCTCCGGCAGCAGGCTGTGCTCGGGAGCGGTCAGCAGCACCGCGTCGGACGCGGCGACCAGCCCGATGAGCTCGCGCGCCAGGACCGGCACCGGCCCGTGCGCGTACGGCGGGATCTCGCCCAGCCCCGGCCACACCTTGAAGTCGACGCCCCCGGGCAGCTCGCCACCCGCCGCATCCAGCAATTTGTTGATAAACGACCCCGCGTGGAGACTGGCGGCGATCCCGATGATTTTCACCCTCTGCTCCCGAGCGGTTCCGAAGTTTCCAGAAACCTGCCCGATGCCTCGGATGTCCAAGACCAGCTCCAAGTCAAGACACGACTGGGGCCCGTTCGCGTCCTATCTGCGCACCGGGTGATCGTCCGAGGCGCGCGGGCGGCGGAAGATCAGGGCGAGGACGCGCAGCACCAGGATGGCGGCGATGACCAGCAGGTTGTAGCCGATCAGCTGGAACAGCGAGGTGCCGGCCAGCGCCGGCGGGCCGCCGGCCGTACCGAGGAGGATGACCGCCATCACCCCGGCCGTGGCGCCGAGCACCGTCAGCAGCACCTGGTGGAGCAGGCCCGTCACGTAGCGGCGGTCGCGGTCGTCGGCCAGCAGCCGGACGTTCATGGTGAACCGGCCGTGCTCCGCGGCGCTCGCGATGCGCTCGACGCGGCGCGGCAGGCGGCGCAGCATCGGCAGCAGCGCGACCAGCTCCTGCGTGGCGGATTCCTTGATC
Organism: Nonomuraea sp. JJY05; assembly: GCF_043496855.1. Classification (NCBI taxonomy): domain Bacteria; kingdom Bacillati; phylum Actinomycetota; class Actinomycetes; order Streptosporangiales; family Streptosporangiaceae; genus Nonomuraea; species Nonomuraea sp. JJY05. The sequence continues at coordinate 400,212 of NZ_JBIEIS010000006.1, read as the reverse complement.
GTCTCCGGGGTGATCCGCTCGGCGAGATGGCGGCCGGCGAACGACCGGGCCTCGCCGATGAGGTCGAAGCCGGGGGAGAGGCGGACGAGCGTGCCCTCCAGCGTGGCCAGCGCGCGGAAGACGGCGGCCACCTCGGGCGGGATCGACAGCCCGTACGCCGAGACGATCCTGAACAGGTCGGTGAACATCTGCGCGCTGTCCATGCCGGCCGTCACGTGCCTGGCCATGAACTGGCCGAGCGCCCGTTCGAGCGCGGCCTCGTCGATGTCCTCCGGCCTGGGCACGACCTCGAGCAGCGCGTCGGTGACGCCCAGCGGGTCCTGGCGGTTCATGGCGAGCAGGAAGCGCCGCAGCGCCGAGCGCACCGAGTCGTCGAGCCGGCCGACCGCGCCGAAGTCGAGCAGTCCCAGCGTGCCGTCGTCGAGCAGCATGAGGTTGCCGGGATGCGGGTCGGCGTGGAAGACGCCCTCGACCAGGATCTGCCTGAGCAGGCAGTCGAGCAGGTCACGGGCCAGCTGCGGGCCCTGCCCGGGGGCGGCGGCGGTGACGGGCCGGCCGGACAGGCGCCGCATGACGAGCACGCGTTCGGTGCACATGGCGCTGATCGGGGCGGGGTACGTGACACCGCCGCCGGCGGACGAGGTGACGGCCGCCATGTTGGCCGCCTCCACCCGGAAGTCGAGCTCCTCGCGGATCGACGTCGCGAACCCCTCGGCCAGGTCGCGCAGGCCGAGCGAGCGGCCCCAGCGGGTCCTGGACTCCAGCGTGGCCGCCAGCCGCCGGACGATGTCGAGGTCCTTCGAGACCACCGGCCAGATGCCCGGCCGCAGCACCTTGACCACGACGCTCTCGCCGGAGTGCAGGCGCGCGGCGTGGACCTGCCCGATGGAGGCGGCGGCCAGCGGCGTCCGGTCGAACTCGGCGAACGCCTCGTCCACCGGACCGCCCAGCTCGGCGGCGAGCACCGGCTCGATCTCGGGCCACGGCGCCGGGGCGACCTGGTCCTGCAGCCGGCCCAGCTCCTCTACGAACTCGGCGGGCAGCAGGTCGCGCCGGGTGGACAGGACCTGGCCGAGCTTGACGAACGTGACGCCGCCCTCGTCGAGGGCCTCGCGCAGCGACCTGGCCAGCCGCACCTTCCCCGGGCGGTCGTCGAGCCGCTCGCCGCGGCCGCGCAGGTACGGGCCGAGGCCGTGCTTGATGGCGATCCTGGTGATCTGCGAGTAGCGCCTGGCCCGGGAGAGGCGGCCGCGTACGGACCTGACGAGCTCCAGCGGCCCCGGCACCGAGCCCGGCGGCACCAGTGCCTCGGCGATCACCAGGATGACCATGGGGATCAGCACCACGCTCATGACGATGAGCAGCAGGATCCCCAGCGCCGGCGCGGCCGGCGGGTTCTCGCGGCCGACGGGGCCGAGGGAGGACAGGATCGGCTCCAGCATCGGCTGCGCCAGCGCGAAGGCGACCAGCGCAGCCAGGAACGTGCGCAGCCTGCCGAACCTGACGTCCAGCAGGCGCTGCGCCACCGTGGCCAGGCCGATGATCATCAGGAGCGTGAAGACGCTGAGGAGCAGCTGGGTGGGGAGATCCATAGCGAAGGATCATTCCACGGCGGCGCTCCTCGCCAGATGTCAGCGTGCCCTGGCGGCGGGACCCCGGGTGGGGTGCGGATGTGTCAGCGGGCGGCGGCGCGCGCCCGGCGCTCCTCGCGGCGCTCGACGAACCTGGCGGCCGTGATCTCGGTCTTGGCCAGGAACTCCGACAGCTGCTCGCGGGCCTGCTCGCCCTCGGCGTCCAGCCCGGTCTTGTCGAACACCGCCCACTGCCGCAGCACCGGCATCAGCACGTCGTCCAGGTGGAGGCGCAGGTCGTAGATGCCCTCGTTCGCGATGATCATGGCCTTGCGGGCGAACCCGTCGATGCCCGTGCCCGGCATCTGGAACGTGGTGACGACGTCGGTCACCGCGCGCATGGTCTGGTTGGGGTCCAGCTCGAAGGCGGCCTTGAGCAGGTTGCGGTAGAAGAGCATGTGCAGGTTCTCGTCGGCGGCGATCCTGGCGAGCAGGCGCTCGCAGCCCTCGTCGCCGGAGGCCATGCCGGTGTTGCGGTGCGCGATGCGGGTGGCCAGCTCCTGGAAGGAGACGTACGCGAGCTGCTGGAGCATGGTGCCGTACTCGGTGGTGAAGCCGTTCTCCATGTGGTGCATGCGCGCGCGCTCGAGCGCCACGGGATCGACGGCGCGGGTGACCGTGAGGTAGTCGCGCAGCGCGGTGCCGTGGCGGTCCTCCTCGGCCGTCCAGCGGTGCACCCAGGTGCCCCAGGCGCCGTCGCGGCCGAACGTGCTGGCGATCTCGTGGTGGTAGCTGGGGAGGTTGTCCTCGGTCAGGAGATTGACGATGAGCGAGATGCGGGCCGCCTCGGGGATCTTCGAGTCGCCTTCCTGCCACGCCTCGCCCCCGTAGATGCCGTCGAAGTCGCGGCCCTCGCTCCACGGGATGTACTCGTGCGGGAACCACTCCTTGGCCATCTTGTGATGGCGGTCGAGCTCCACGGCCACCACGGGCTCCAGCTCGTGCAGCAGCTCCGTCTGAGTCATCGCCATAAAAGATCTTCTCCTTCAGGTTACGGTACCGTAGGTTAGGCTACCGGAAGGACATACCGGTCAAATAGGGTGTCCCTATGCGACCCAGTGTCCGCGGTGTCCTGCTCGACCATGACGAACGGCTGGTGCTCTTCCGTCGTACGGTTCCGGGGCGCGACGTCTATTGGAGCATCCCCGGAGGGCATGTCGAACCGGGGGACGACACGCTGGAGCACACCCTGCACCGGGAACTGCTCGAGGAGCTGGGCGCGACCGTCTCTGCGGTGACGCCCCTGGTCACGCTGTCATACCCGTGGGAGGGCGAGCTCAAGACGCAGCACGTCTACGGCTGCCGCCTGGTGTCGATGGATCCGGGGCTGCGGCACGGGCCGGAGTTCGACGACCCGTCGCGGGGTCTGTACGAGGTGGAGCGGGTACGGCTGGACCGCTCGGAGATCACCTCCCGGCACCTGGTGCCCGAGCCGGTGGCGGACTACCTGTCGACCACCATCGCGAACCTGCCCCGCCTGATCGGCCAGGGGCAGGGTCTGCCGCCCCGCTAGGGTTCGCGGCGCAGGCGCTTCAGGTCGGAGCGCTGCTTCTTCGCGGCGATGCGGCGCTCGACGGCGCCGCGGCTGGGCTTGGTCGGGCGGCGGCGCTTCGGCGGCGGGGCGATGGCCTCACGCAGGCGCTGGGCCAGGCGGTGCGCCGCGGCCTCCCGGTTGCGCAGCTGGGAGCGGTATTCGGAGGCGGCGATCGTGATCGTCGGGGAGCCCAGCCGGTCGAGCGCCCTGGCCTTCAGCGCGGGCGGCAGCGCGGTGCTGGCGGCCACGTCGAAGACGAGCTCCACGCGGCTGTCGGTGGTGTTGACGCCCTGGCCACCGGGGCCCGACGAACGTGAGAAACGCCAGACGAGCTCGACGTCGGGAATGACGATCGAGTCGTTGACGATCAGCGGGCCGGGCATGTGCGGGACTCCTGTTCTCTCACCAGCATTAACAGTAAATGGGCGGATATATGCCGCGCGCAACGGCATTTCCCTGTCTTTCTCGATGGCGGACTGCAAGTGACGTGTGCCACCATCGCGCGTGGAGATCACGGGTGGGGAGGCACAGTGACCGCGATCGTCGGCGTACACGGGATCGGCAAGTACAACTACTACCTCGAGGCCGGGCGGTCCGCTACCGGGGCGGCCGAGGCCATGCGGGTCAAGTGGGACCGCTACCTGCAGGTGGCGCTCGGGGGCGAGGCGCGGGCGTACTTCAGCGAGGTCGCCTACTTCTCGCACCACCTGCACAACGGCAAGGGCGGCGGCGCGGAGGCCAAGCCCTCCGCGGCGACGGAGAGCCAGATCCAGCAGGTGCTCGCCGGCTGGGCGCGGAACCTGGGCGTGGGCGAGCACGTGACGGGGGCGCTCAAGTCGTTCACCGGCTGGCTGCTCGACCGGCTGGACGGCAGGTCGGCGGCGTTCGCCAAGCTGTTCGCGCCGGAGGTGGCGGCCTACCTCACGGACGAGGGCAAGCGCGAGCAGTGCCGGCGGGTCGTGGCCGAGGCGATCAGGCGCAACCGGCCGAAGGTGGTGATCGCCCATTCGCTCGGCAGCGTGGTCGCGTACGAGACGCTCTGGGGCGACCCCGGCCTCCGGATCGACCTCTTGATCACCCTGGGCAGCCCGCTCGGCATGCGCAACGTCGTCTTCGAGCGACTCCTGCCCACCCCCATCAACGGCCGCGGCGAACGCCCCCCGGGCGTCAAGCGCTGGGTGAACATCGCCGACAAGGACGACATCGCCGCCATCCCGCCCAACCTGGCCGTCAGCTTCACCGGCATAGACGCCGAAGAGCTGGTCAACCTGGACTGGATCGACTTTCACACCGCCGAGAAGTATCTAGGTTGCCCGGCGCTGGACCCGCATCTGCGACCATTCCTGGCATGACGTGGATTGTGTTCGACTACGGCGGCGTCCTGTGCCTGCCCCAGCTCGACTCCGACAACGAGGCCATGGCGCGGGCGGTGGGCGCGGACCCGGCGGCGTTCAGGCGCGGCTACTGGGAGCACCGCCTGGAGTTCGACCGGGGGAGCCTGAGCCCGCTGGCCTACTGGTCGGCCGTCCTGGACCGGCCCGTCACCCAGTCCGAGGCCGCCCGCCTGGTCGCCATGGACGTCGCGAGCTGGGCGTACCCGAACGAGGACATGGTCGCCCTGCTCGGCGAGCTGATCGGGGCCGGGCGTGACGTGGCGCTGCTGTCCAACATGCCCGTCTGCATCGGCGACGGCCTGGACGAGCTGCCCTGGATCGCCGAGGTCGGCCGCCGCTTCTACAGCGGCAGGATGGGCCTGGTCAAGCCCGAACGGGAGATCTACGACGCGATGGCCCGCGCGCTGGGCGCCGAGCCGTCCGAGGTCGTCTTCATCGACGACCGCGCCGAGAACGTCGAGGGCGCAGAGCGCGCGGGCATGACCGGCGTGCACTTCACGGACGCCTCCACGCTCCGCGGAACGCTGTCCGGCGTCCACGGAGCCATCGGATGAACGCTCAGTGAGGTCAACGTCCACGGTGAAAGCTCGCGAACAGGACGACTGATGCTGTTCACCCGCGCTTGACTCGGCTGTCACGGCCGGGTCAGCGCGGGCGGACATACCTGTGAACGTGGACCGCAGAGCCTTCCTGACAGCGGCGACAGCCGGACTCCTCCTCCCCCAGACCGCCACTCCGGCGGCAGCGGCCAGAACCCTCAGATCCGACCCGTTCACGCTGGGCGTGGCCTCCGGCGACCCGTCGGCCGGCGGCTTCGTCCTGTGGACCCGGCTGGCCCTCGACCCGCTGGCCGGCGACGGCCGCGGCGGCATGCCCGCCCGCGACGTGGACGTGGACTGGCAGGTCGCGGCCGACGAGCGCTTCTCCAAGATCGTCAGGTCCGGTACGGCCACCGCCAGGTCGCGCGACGCCCACAGCGTCCACGTCGAGCTGGACGGGCTGGAGCCGGGGCGCGAGTACTTCTACCGCTTCAGAAGCGAGGGCAGGCTCTCCCCGGCGGCCCGCACCAGGACGACCCCCGCCGGGGAGAGCCCGCTCACCTTCGCGGTCGCGGCGTGCGCGCACTACGAGCACGGCTACTACACGGCCTACCGCCGCCTGGCCGAGCAGGAGCCCGAGCTGGTGGTGTTCCTCGGCGACTACATGTACGAGTACGGCCCCAGCGGCTACACCGCGCTGGCCGGCCGCGTACGCACCCACACGCCCGGCAAGTGCGAGACGCTCGCCGACTACCGGCTGCGGCACGCCCAGTACAAGAGCGACCACGACCTGCAGGCCGCGCACGCGGTGGCGCCGTGGCTGGTGGCGTTCGACGACCACGAGGTGGAGAACAACTGGGCCGGGCCCGTCTCCAGCACGAACGCGCCCGGCTTCGCCACGCGCAGGGCGCAGGCTTTCCGGGCGTACTACGAGAACATGCCGCTGCGCCGCGCCAGCCTCCAGGGGGCGGTGCTCAGGGTGAACCGGCGGATCTCCTGGGGGACGCTGGCCCGCTTCCACCTGCTGGACACGCGGCAGTTCCGCGACGACCAGGCGTGCCTGGACGGGGTGCGGGCCGGGTGCGACGACCGGCTGGCGTCCGGGCGGACGCTGCTCGGGTCCGACCAGTGGCGCTGGCTGGAGAGCGGCCTGCGCGGCTCGACCACCCGCTGGAACCTGCTCGGCCAGCAGATCATGATGGCGCAGCGCGACTACAAGGTCGGGCCCGGGCGCGAGGTGAACCTGGACTCCTGGGACGGGTACGCCGCCGAGCGGACCCGCCTGCTGGGATCGCTGGCGGGGACCGAGAACCCGGTGGTGCTGACGGGGGACGCGCACATGCACCACCTGGCCGAGCTCAAGACCGACTTCGACGACCCGGACTCGCCGGTGGTGGCCAGGGAGCTGATCGCCTCGTCGATCGCGAGCGACGGTGACGGGTACCGGGACCGGACGTGGATCGCGGAGGCGCTGCAGGAGAACCCGCACATCTCCTTCATCGACCAGCGGCGGGGGTATCTGATGGCGCGGCTGACCCGGGATGAGCTTTCCGTCGATTTCCGGACATTGGACTACATCTCCCGTCGCGGTGCTCGGGCCAGGACCGCTCACCGCCTCACCATCCCGGCCGCCACCGGCCCCGCGGCCGCCGGCCGGGCGGCCGCACCGCGTGCCGGCTGAACGTTCGCTGGGAGCAACCTGAAAATCCGCTCAACCACGCTCACGCGTACGCCACCCCACCGGGAACGCCCACCGCGCTCACCGGCACGCCCACCGCGCCCTCCGGCACGCCCACCGCGCCCTCCGGCACGCCCACCGGGACGCCCCACCGAGGCGCCCATCGGAGGCGCCGGATCGCGCTGCCCGGCACACCCGCCGCGCCCACCCGGGGGCGTCCGTCGTGCCCCCGGGGTATGGGCACAGGCGTGTTTTGCCGCGCCCACCGGAGGCGCCGCATGATGCCTCCGGTAGGCGCGCCGGGCCGGGGCGGCACGCGCCACGTGCGGCCCTGCCCGGGACCCGGCGGGAGAGGAGGTGCCGGGCCGGTCTCGGGGGTCAGGCGCCGGGCCAGCTCGCGTCCGGGAACTCGCCGTTCGTGGCGCCCGACATGACCACTTCGTCGCTCTCCTGCAGCCCTGACGTCACCTCCACGTACTGGTCACCGCGGACACCCGTCCGCACCGCCTTCGCCGAGTCGCGCCCGCCCGCCCGGACCGTGACCACCTGGGTGCCGTCCGATCTGCTGCGGACCGCGGCGGCGGGCACGTAGATCGCGTCGGCGGACACGTCCGTGGTGACCGTGACCGAGGCGGTCTGCCCGAGCATGAGCCCGGCGGGCGGCTCGTCGAAGGCGAGGGTGACCGAGTAGCGGACGAGCTGGCCGCTCACCGTCGCGGTCGGCGCGATGGCGGTGACCCTCCCCTCGTACTGCTTGCCGTTCCGGGTGGCCAGGGTGATCCGGGCCTTCTGGCCGAGCTTGAGCCGGTTCACGTCCGACTCGGTGACCATGGCCTGGACCTGCAGCTCGTTGAGGTCGCCGAGGCTGACGAAGGTGCCGGTGCCCGCCTGGTCGCCGGCCGCGCCCGCCAGCGACAGGACCGTGCCCGCCGCCGGGGCCACGATGCGGGTCGCCCGTACGGCGTCGGCGGCCTGCTCGAGCGCCGCCTCCGCGCGGTCCACGTTCGCGCCGGCCTGCTCCACGCTGACGCCGCCCTGCCCTTGGCCTTGGCTCTGATCCTGGCTCTGGGTCTGACCCTGGCTCTGGCCGGCCGAGCCCGTGCCGCGGTCGCAGGAGGACTGCGAGTTCGGCCGGGCGGCGCCACCCGTCGGCCTGGTGCTCGGTCGCGCCGACGGCTTGCCGCTGCCCGTGGGGCGGCCGCTCGCCGACGGCTTCGCGCCGGTGGACGGCTTGCCGGAACTCGTGGCGGACGGGGTGGCGTCCGAGGTCGGGCGGCTCCCGGTCTGCTCGGAGCCCCCGCCCGGGGAGCCGCCTTGGGAAGCGCCGCCGGTCGCGGTGGCGGTGACGGTCGTGGTGACGGTGGCCGTCACGGTGACCGTGGCTGTGGCCGTGGCCGTGACCGTGACCGTGGGCTGCGGCTCGGGCCCGGGGTGGGTGGGGCCGGGGTCCGTGGGTACGGAGGTCGGCGTGCTGGTGGGGCGCGGGGTGGAGCTGGTGGCCGGGCTCCCGTTTTTCACGGAAACGCCCTGAGCGGGAGGAGCCGTCGGCCCCAGCGCGCCGTTCGCCCCGCCGGTGGGCGTCGCCGCGCCGTTCCCGGACGTGGCCGGCGCGGCGCCGTTCCCGGACGTGGCCGGCGCGGCGCCGTTCCCGGACGGCGTGCAGGCCGCGGGGCCGGCAGCGCTGGTCGTCGGGGACGCCGCCTTCTCCTGGGCCTCCTCCAGGGCCTCCTCGGCGGCGGCGAGATCGGCCTTGGCCGCCGTGTACGCCTCCCGCGCCGAGCGCCCGTCGATCCTGGCCAGCACCTGCCCCTTCTTCACCTTGGTCCCGACTTTGACGTACACCTTGGTCAGCGTCCCCGAAGAGCCGAACGCCAGGTCCCTGCGCGAGCCGTCCACGGTGTTGCCCGCCGCGCTGACCGTGGCCGTGACCTGGCCGCGCTGCGCGGCGGCGAGCCGTACCTGGACGGCGGGCGGGGCGTCGTCGCGCAGCGCCAGCGCCAGGCCGGACCCGGCCACGAGCACGGCCAGGGCGAGGCCGCCCAGCGCGAAAGTCGGTCTCATGGCGGCCCATCCTGGCGGAGCCGGCTCGCGCCAGGCTGCGAGCCGCCTAAGAGTTACCTGTGTGCCCGGAGGGGCCCCCAGGTTGTCAGCGAACGTTCAGCTCGCTCGCGGCTCCGGCGCAGCCTGGTGTGCAAGGGTCACCGCCTGTGAAGGTGTCGACAAGGCGCAGAGCGCTGATGACCAACGGAGCGCTGGTGGTGCTCCTGCTGGGCGGTGCCGCGCTCGCGTACGCCCAGCTCGGCACGGGACAGGCGGCGGGCCAGACGGTTGTCAGGACCGTGACCGCGAGCCGCGGCTCCGTGGTGGCCTCGGTGTCCGCGTCGGGCGCCGTCGAGAGCTCCAAGTCCAGGGCTCTCTCGTTCGGTACGACGGGGACGGTCGAGAAGGTCTACGTCAAGGCCGGCGACAAGGTGAGCAAGGGCGACATCCTGGCCAGGCTCGACGACGACGCCGCGCAGGAGAGCCTGTCGGCGGCCAAGGCCACGTACGACGAAGCCGTCGACGACGGGACCTCGACGGCCCAGCTCTACGCCTCCTACATCAAGGCCCGCAACGCCTACCGGGAGGCCCAGCGCACGGTCGCGGCCACCGTGCTGAAGGCGCCGTTCAAGGGCACGGTCACGGCGGTGAACGGCTCGGTCGGCGGCAGCAGCTCTGGGTCCGCATCCGGGTCGGGTTCGAGCGCGGGTTCCGGCCAGGGCACGGGCCAGTCCTCGGGCCAGTCCTCGGGCTCAAGCGGCGCTCAGAGCTCCGGCGGCTTCGTCGAGCTGGCCGACACCGGCAAGCTGCAGCTCGTGGGCACCTTCACCGAGTCCGACGTCGGCAAGCTCAAGAACGGCCAGGAGGCCACGGTCACGTTCGACGCCTTGCCGGGGGTGACCGCGACCGGCAAGGTCACCCAGATCCAGCCGGTCGCCTCCACCAGCAACAATGTCGTGCAATATCCGGTCACGGTGACGTTCACGAAGGTCCCGGGCCAGATCCGGCTGGGCCAGACGGCCACGGTCGAGGTCGTGGTCGGCCAGGCCGACAACGTCGTCACCGTACCCTCGACGGCCGTCTCCACCAGCGGCGGCCAGACCACGGTCACCCTGCTCAGGAACGGCACCCAGACCAGGACCCCGGTGGAGGTCGGCGTGCAGGGCACGACGCTGACCGAGATCAAGTCGGGCGTGTCCGAGGGCGACCAGATCGTGCCCCCGGCGACCACGACGACGGGCACCACGGGCGGCAACCTGCGCTTCGGCGGTGGCGGCGGCTTCCCCGGCGGCGGCGGGGTGCCGGGAGGCGGGCGATGACGGCTCCGGAGGTCCCCCCTGTCCTGCGGGTGCAGGACCTGGTCAAGGAGTACGGCGAGGGCGACGCGAAGGTCCGCGCCCTGCGCGGTATCAGCCTGGACGTCGAGCGCGGCGACTACGTCGCCATCATGGGCGCCTCCGGCTCCGGCAAGTCCACGCTCATGAACATCCTCGGCTGCCTCGACGTCCCCACCTCCGGCACGTACCTGATCGACGGCGCCGACGTGGGACAGCTGGACGAGCGTCAGCTCGCCATCCTGCGCAACCGCAGGGTCGGGTTCGTCTTCCAGTCGTTCAACCTGATCCCGCGCATGAGCGCGCTGGCCAACGTCGAGCTGCCGCTGGTGTACGGCGGCATCGGCCAGGCCGAGCGGCGCAGGCGGGCCCTGGCGGCGCTGGACCAGGTCGGGCTGACCGACCGCGTGCACCACGAGCCGAACCAGCTCTCCGGCGGCCAGCAGCAGCGCGTGGCCGTCGCCAGAGCCCTGGTCACCGCGCCCGCGCTGCTGCTGGCCGACGAGCCGACCGGCAACCTCGACACCGCCTCCACGAACGACGTCCTGGAGATCCTGGACCGGCTCAGCGAGTCGGGCCGCACGATCGTGCTCATCACCCACGAGAACGACGTGGCCGCGCACGCCAAGCGGGTGATCAGGCTGGTGGACGGCGAGGTCGTGGAGGACCGCCGCCAGGGCCCGGTCGGCGGCCCGCCGCCCCGGATGGCGGGAGTGGCCCGGTGAACCAGCTCGAGATCCTCCGCTTCGCCCTGCGCGGCCTGCTGGCCAACAAGATGCGCAGCTCGCTGACCACGCTCGGCATCCTCATCGGCGTCGCCGCGGTCATCATGCTGGTCGCCGTCGGCGAGGGCTCCTCGCAGAGCATCCAGCGCAACATCCAGCGCCTCGGCGCCAACACCCTGACGATCTCCCCGCAGTTCTCGGGGGGCGGCGGCGGTGGCGGCGGCGTGCGGGCGGCCGGCGGCGGCGCGAACACCGGCCCCCGCACCCAGGCCAGGCAGCTCAGCCTCGCCGACGCCAAGGCGCTGACCGACAAGACCCTGGCGCCCTCCGTCAGGAGCGTCTCGCCGGTCGTGACCGCCTCCTCCTCGACCGCCGCGTACGGGGCCGCCAGCCACGCGATCTCGCAGTTCGTCGGCACTTACCCCAGCTACTTCGAGGCCGTCAACAAGCCGGTCACGAAGGGCACGTACTTCTTCAACGACGACGTGCTGGCCGCCAGGAAGGTCGTGGTGCTCGGCCAGACCGTCGTGGAGGAGCTGTTCGGCACCGTCGATCCCATCGGCAAGCAGGTCAGCGTGTCCGGAGTGCCGTTCACGGTCGTCGGGGTGCTGAAGGAGGCCGGGTCCACCGGCATGCAGGACGCCGACGACGTGGCCATCGCGCCGCTGCCCGCCGTACAGCAGAGCCTGAGCGGGTTCGGCTCGCTCAACTCGATCGTCGTGCAGGCGTCCGGGGCGGACACCACGACGGCGGCGCAGGCCGAGGTCACGGCCATCCTCAACCAGCGGCACGGCATCAAGAACGACAACGCCGACTACCGCATCCTCAACCAGGCCACCTTGCAGGAGACCGTCAGCGCGGCGACCGGCACCTTCACCGTGCTGCTGGGCGCCGTGGCCGCGATCTCGCTGCTGGTGGGCGGCATCGGCATCACCAACATCATGCTGGTGACCGTCACGGAGCGCACGCGCGAGATCGGCATTCGCAAGGCGATCGGCGCGCCCAGGAGCGCGATCCTGGGCCAGTTCCTGCTGGAGGCCACGCTGCTGAGCCTGGTCGGCGGGCTGTCCGGGGTGCTGGTGGCGTTCATCGGGACCAGGTTCACCGTGGCCGGCATCGAACCGGTCCTCGTGCCGTCGTCGGTGGCGCTCGCGCTCGGCGTGTCGGTGGGGATCGGGCTGTTCTTCGGCAGTTATCCGGCCAACCGGGCGGCCAAGCTGAGGCCGATCCAGGCCCTGCGCCACGAGTAAGGAGAATGACATGGCCCAGCTCGACTCCTCGCCGTACCCCGACGACCTGGGGGAGGAGCTCGCCGTCCAGCCGCGGAAGGGCACCTCCAAGCTCACGCTGGCGCTTGCCGCCGGCGTCGTGCTGGTGGCCGGTATCCTCATCGGCATTCAGGCCGCCAACCTGTTCGGCTCGCCGGCCGCCTCTGCCGCCGGAGCGCAGCAGCGCCCCATGGGCGGCGGGTACGGCCAGCAACAGGGGGGTTCCGGCCAGCAGCGCGGCGGATTCGGACAGCCGCCCGGTTACGGTGGAGGCCAGCGGATGGGCGGCGGCGGGGGAGGCACCATCGGCACCGTCGAGAAGGTCGAGGGCGGCAAGGTCTACGTGAAGACCATGGACGGCTCCACGGTCACGGTCACCACCGACGCCCGGACCACCGTCCAGATCTCCAAGCCCGGGAAGGTGTCCGACCTCCAGACCGGCACCTCGGTGGTCGTACGCGGCCAGCAGGGCGGCGACGGCTCGGTGACCGCGACGTCGATCACGCAGGGGAACCTCGGAGGAGGCCCGCGATGACGCGTGAGCCCGAAGCCCGGCTGCTGGTGGTCGACGACGAGCCCAACATCAGGGAGCTGTTCTCGGCCAGCCTGCGCATGGCCGGCTTCGAGGTGCTGACCGCGGCCGACGGCATGGAGGCGCTGCGGGTGGCGGAGGAGAGCTCACCTGACCTGGTGATGCTCGACGTCATGCTGCCCGACCTGGACGGCCTGGCGGTCGCGGGAAGGCTGCGGTCCCGCGGCCGCCGGGTCCCGGTGCTGTTCGTGACCGCCAAGGACACGTTCGAGGACCGCATCGCGGGGCTGGGCCTGGGCGAGGACTACGTGACCAAGCCGTTCAGCCTGGAGGAGGTCATCGCCAGGATCCGGGCGGTGCTGCGCAGGACCCGGCGCGGCGTGCCGCCGCCGAACCGGATGCGGGTGGCCGACCTGGAGCTGGACGAGGAGAGCCACGAGGTGTGGCGCGACGGCATCCCGGTGAAGCTGTCGCCGACCGAGTTCAGGCTGCTGCGGTACTTCATGCTCAACGTGGGCCGGGTGCTGTCGAAGACGCAGATCCTCGACCACGTCTGGAACGGCGACTGGCGCACCGACGTCGGGCTCGTCGAGTCGTACGTCTCCTACCTGCGGCGGAAGGTGGACACGGGAGAGCGCAAATACCTGCACACGCTGCGCGGGGTGGGCTACATCCTGCGCCCGCCCCGCATATGAGCGGCGCCGTCTCTCCCGCTCGGCACCTCCGCGCGAAGGGCGCGGCGGTGCGCAAACACCTGGCCAGGTCACCGCTGTGGCTGCGGCTGGTCTCGGCGACCCTCCTGCTGGTCACCCTCGCCATCACCGTGACCGGCCTGTTCGCCGTACGGCTGATGCGTGGCTACCTCGTCGAGCGCGTGGACCAGCAGCTGCTCGCTGCCACCCGCCCGCTGCGCGAGCCGCCCCCGCCGCCCGTCGACCAGCCCCGTCCCGGCGCCCGCCCGCAGCGTTTCTTCGGCCTGTTCTACGCGGTGATCCTCGACTCCACCGGCGCCCCGATCAGGACGATCAGCGAGTCCACCGAGGACCACACGCCCGCCCTGCCCAAGCTCGACCTCCCCACGGTCGTGGCGCTCCACGGCCGGCCCTTCACCGTCGAGTCGCGCGCCGCCGGGGGCCCGAGCTGGCGCGTGGCCGCCGTGCCGGTCCGCGACGGCGAGACCCGGGTGATCGCCGTCAACCTGGGCGACGTGGACGCCACGGTCTCCCAGCTCGCCCTGATCGTGGGGGTCGCCGGCGGCGGCACGCTGGTGGTGCTCGGGTTCGCCTGCTACTGGCTGGTGCGCCGCAGCCTGCGCCCGCTCCGCGAGATCGCCCGTACGGCCAACGACATCGCGGGCGGCGACCTGTCGCGCCGCGTGCCCATGTGGGCGGGCACCACCGAGGTCGGCAAGCTCGGCCGTTCGCTCAACAGCATGCTCGCGCAGATCGAGTCGGCGGCGCGCGAGCGCGAGTCGGCCGCCGAGTCGGCCCGCCAGTCCGCCACGGCCGCCCGGCGCTCCGAGGAGCTGATGCGCAGGTTCATGGCCGACGCCTCCCACGAGCTGCGCACGCCGCTGACGTCGATCAGGGGGTTCGCCGAGCTGTACCGGCTGGGGGAGGAGAAGGACCTGGCCGAGGCCGTACGGCTGCTGAGCCGCATCGAGGGCCAGGCGGCCCGGATGGGGCTGCTGGTGGAGGACATGCTCCTGCTGGCCCGCCTCGACCAGCGGCGGGAGCTGGCCCGGCGGCCAGTGGACCTGCTCAGCCTGGCCGCCACCACCGTCATCGACGCCCAGACGCTGGCGCCGGACCGCCGGATCGAGCTGGTGCGGCTGTACGGGGGCGAGGGGGACGTGATCGTGACGGGGGACGAGTCGCGGCTCGGGCAGGTGCTCAACAACCTCGTCACCAACGCCCTCACCCACACACCGCCCGGCACGCCCTTCCAGGTGCGGGTGGGTGTGGACGGCGACCAGGCCGTGGTGGAGGTGGCCGACGAGGGACCCGGCTTCACCCCGGAGGTGGCCGAACGCGTCTTCGAGCGCTTCTACCGCGCGGACCCGGCGCGGAGCGCGGGCGGCTCGGGACTGGGGCTGTCGATCGCGGCGACGCTGGTGGAGGCGCACGGGGGCATCGTGATGGCGGAAGGCTCACCCGGCAAAGGCGCCCTTTTCCGCATAATCCTCCCCACCACTCCCACCTAACCCCCATTCCCGCCCCTTCCTCCGGCTCAGGCACGCCGGCGGCGGTCCCCGCGCCTTCCGCCCGCTTCGGCACGTCAGCGGCCGCACCGCGCCCTCGCCAGCGCGCCCACTTCCCTCTCCAGCGCGCCCGCTCCCCTTCCCAGGACGACACCGCCTCTCTTGAGGGCCCCGGCCGGAGTACGGCGGGGGAGCGGCTCAGCCGAAGGTGTACCCGTACAGCCCCGTCCCCTTGCCGAGCCGGCGCACCTTGCCCAGCTTCAACCCCGCCTTCCGGGACCCGGGAGCGTACATGACCAGCCCCTGGTCAGGCGCCGCCACCACGAGCCCGTACACCGGCCGCCGCGCCCCCAGCGCCCGATAACGCTCGCTCAGCGGCAGAGCGGCCAGGGCGGCGCCGAAGTCCCGCCCCTCGCCCTTGATGAGCAGGTTCCCCACCCGCGTGAGCCCACCGGAGGCCCGCCCCGCCAGCACCTGGACCGCCTTCTCCCCGGGCACGCCGACGGCCAGCTCGTCGTGCCCGTCCCCGTTGAAGTCCCCGGCGGCCAGCGACGCTCCGAACCGGTCGTAGTACCGGGGCACCCCCTTGAGCGTGTTCTGCGACCACGCCTCGCTCTTGCGGGTGGTCAGCCCGCCGCGCGACCCGTACAGGACGTCCACGGTGCCGTCGCCGTAGTCCATGGCCCGCTGGTTCGCGCTGAGCCCCTCACCCGGCACCCCGACGGCCAGGTCGGCCCGTCCGTCCCCGTTGAAGTCGCCCGTGGCCAGCGAGGCCCCGAAGGCGTCCCACTTCTCGGAGGCCCCCTTGACACCGGGGCTGCTCTGGGTGAGCAGCCGCGCCCGCTTCGCCCGTACGTCGACGACGGTCACCGACCCCTGCCCGTCCAGCGTGACGCTGTCGGCGGGCGCGCCCACGGCCAGCTCGTCCTTGCCGTCCCCGTCGAAGTCCCCGGTCGTCAGCGCGGCGCCCCACTGGTCGGTCACGCTCGCCGCCTGCCGCACCCACGACGTCTTCTGAGTGATCTGGTACGGCTTGCGCCCCTTCATCCAGTACACCGTCACCGCCCCGCCCGACCTGTGGCTGGGCGCGCCGACGGCGAGTTCGTCCTTGCCGTCCCCGTCGAGGTCCCCGGCGGCCAGCGCCGCCCCGAACCGGTCGCTCGACGGCTTGGCCGGCGCCAGCTCCTTGCCCGGGACCAGCCCGTCGACCGAGCCGTTGAAGATCTGGACGACCCCGTTCCCGTCCCCGCCCGGCACCCGCGCCCCCACGAACTCCTCCGACACCCCGACGGCCAGGTCGGCGCATTTGTCCCCGTTGAAGTCGCCCACGGCCAGCGCCGATCCGAACGAGTCACCGGGTTCGGCGCCGTTCTGGGTGAGCTTCACCTTCTTCCCGGACCCGTACATCACGGTCACCGATCCGGCCCGGGAGCCGTCGTAGGGCGCGGCCACGGCGAGGTCGGGCCGTCCGTCGCCGTCGAAGTCGAGAGGGTGCCCGCCGCACGACCGAGCCGCGGCGGGAGTCGTACCGGAGGCCAGAGGGAGAACCAGGCAGGCGGCGAGGAGAAGGTTCATAACGGAAGTAATGTCCACATAGGTCGAACCGTGCCTGAACAGCGCGAGAACGGCCCAGGAGAGCCGGATGCACATCGCTTGGCGATCCACGGCGTGGTGGGAACGTGCCAGGATAGACGCGTGGACATCGATCTCGCGGATCTGGATTTCTGGCGCAAGCCGCCGAAAGAACGTAACGAGGCGTTCGCCCGGCTCCGGCAGCTGGAGCACCCGGTGTTCTTCCCCGAGAAGAAGGTGCCGTTCCTCCGCTCGGGCAAGGGGTTCTACGCCCTCGTACGGCACGCGGACGTGGTCGAGGCCAGCCGCAACGCCAAGATCTTCTCCAGCGAGCCCGCCGTCACCAACCCGGAGCCGCCCGGCTGGGTGAAGCAGGTGTTCGGGGAGTCGATGGTCAACATGGACGACCCGCGCCACGCCCGCCTGCGCCGGATCGTGACCCGCTCGTTCAGCCCGAAGATGCTCGCCGGGCTGCAGAGCGACATCGAGGCCGCCTGCGCCCGCATCGTCGACGACGTCGTCAGGGACGGCCCGCGCGACTTCGTCTCCCAGGTGGCCGCCCGGCTGCCCATCCACGTCATCTGCGACATGCTGGACATCCCGCAGGAGCTGCGCGAGAAGGTCCACCAGCACGTCGACATCTCCACCGCGTACACCGGCGTGCGCCCCAGCCTGGCCCGCAGCGTCCAGATGGCCGGCCAGAACATGCTGGCCCTGCTCGCCCTGCAGCGCATGGTCATCAAGCTCGGCCACGAGCGCGTCGCCGACCCCAAGGGCGACCTGGTGTCCCTGCTGGTCAACGCCAACCCCGACGGGGAGAAGCTGACCGACAAGGAGCTCGGCTCGTTCTTCTCGCTGCTGCTGGTCGCGGGCAACGAGACGGCCCGCAACACGATGGCCCACGGCATCAAGCTCCTCACCGACAACCCGGCGCAGCGCGAGCTGCTGATGGGCGACTTCGACGCGCACATCAACGGCGCGATCGAGGAGATGGTCCGGTACGTGTCGCCGATCATGCAGTTCAGGCGCACGGTCACCGAGGACTGCTCGCTGCGCGGGCTGGAGCTGAAGCAGGGCGACAAGGTCGTCCTGTTCTACGGGTCGGCCAACCGGGACGAGTCGGTCTTCCCCGACGCCGACACGTTCGACATCACCCGCGAGACCAAGCCGCACGTCGGCTTCGGCGGCCCAGGCCCGCACTTCTGCCTCGGCGCCAACCTGGCCAGGCAGGAGATGCGCACGATGTTCCGCGAGCTGCTGACCAGGCTGCCCGACATCCGCTCGGTCGGCGAGCCGGACCTGCTGCTGTCCAACTTCGACAACAGCGTCCGCGCCCAGCCATTCACCTTCTGACGCCTGCTGTCACGCGGCTCAGCCCGGCTGGCTGGTTCTGAGGCCTGCGGTCATGGGACTCAGCCCGGCTGGCTGGTTCTGAGACCTGCGGCGCCGGGACTCAGCCCGGCTGCTCGTCGTCCTCGACCGCCAGCACGTTCGTCCTGATCGTCAAGAACGTGATCAGCGCCGCCACCACCATCATCCCGGCGCTGACCAGCATCGCCAGGTGGAACCCGGCGTCGAACACCGGCGGGTTCCTGAACGCGTCGCCCACCAGCCCGACCAGCGGCGGCACGGCCGCCACGGCCAGCAGGCTCCCGGTGCGGGCCACGGCGTTGTTGACGCCGCTGGCGGTGCCCGCGTGCCGCTCCTCGGCCGTGGCCAGCACGGTGGAGGTCAGCGGCGCGACCGCCGCCGAAAGCCCCAGCCCGAAGAGGGTCGCCGCGGGCAGCACCTGCAGCGCGTAGGAGGCGCCCGGCCCGATCGTGCTCATCGCGAGGAACCCGCAGGCCCCGAGCAGGATCCCGGCTGTCATCGGCCAGCGCGGCCCGATGCGCTTGGCGACCTCTCCGGCGCGGGGCGACAGCAGCAGCATCAGGATCGTCGTCGGCAGCATCGCCAGCCCCGCCGCGATGGGCCCGAACCCGGACACCACTTGGAGCTGGACCACGAGCAGGAAGAACACCACGCCCATGGCCGCGTACATGATCAGCGTCACCACGTTCACAGCGGTGAAGACCGGATTGCGGAAGATCTCCACCGGCACCAGCGCGTCGGGCGACCTGCGGATCTCGGTCACCACGAAGATCGCGCCCAGCACCAGCCCCGCGAGCAGCGGCACCAGCGCGCCCTTCTCGATCAGCCCGTACGTGATCCCGGCCAGCGCCAGCGCCGCCAGCACCGCTCCCAGCACGTCGAACCGCCCCACCGCCTGCTCGTCCTTGCTCTCCGGCACGTGCCGCAGGGTCACGAGCACGATCAGCACCGCGAACGGCAGGTTGATCAGGAACGCCCAGCGCCACCCCACGCTCTGCACCAGCCAGCCGCCCAGCAGCGGCCCGATCGCGCTGGCCACACCGCCCAGCCCGGACCACACCCCGACGGCCCGGGGCCGGTCGTGCCGCACGAACGACGCCTGAATGATCGCCAGCGAGCCCGGCGTGAGCAACGCCCCGCCGATGCCCTGCAGGGCCCGGGCCGCGATCAGGAACTCGATGTTCGGCGACAGCCCGCACAGCGCCGAGGCCACGGCGAACCACACGGTGCCGATCATGAAGATCTTCCGCCGCCCGTACCGGTCGCCCAGGGACCCGCCCAGCAGGATCAGCCCGGCGAGAGTGAGCGTGTAGGCGTTGATCGTCCACTGCAGGCCGTCCATGCCCGCGTCGAGCTCTTTGCCCAGGAACGGAAGGGCGACGTTGACCACGGTGCTGTCGAGCAGCGCCAGCCCGGAGCCGAGCACGGTCGCCGCCAGGATCCAGCGGCCGCGGGCGGACCCCAGCTGGACATGGCCGTTCACGGGCGCCGTCCCCGCGCCGTCGGTCATACCGCTCACGCGAGTCCGCCGATGGCCCGCAGCACGAACTCCGACACCAGCTCCCCGGCCCGGTCCACCGTCACGCTCCCGCTGATCAGCGGAACCCGCTCGGCGCCGACGACGGCGAGGATCATGCGAGCCGTGGCCTGCACGTCGAGCACCCGGAACTCGCCGGACTCGACCCCACTCTCGAGGATCTCCACCAGAATGCGCTGCATGGGCGCGACATGCTCGGCCAGCTGCTGGTAGGCGTCGGGCCCCAGCGCGGCACTCAGATCGGCGGCACCCGGGTGCGGATGGGCGAGCAGCCCGGCCAGCTGCAGCCGCACGAACGCCCGCAGCCGATCGGCCGGAGACGCGCCCCCCGTCAGCTCCCGCTCGTAGCTGTCGATGAAGTATTGGGTCACCCGCTCGGTGAACGCCAGCAGCAGCGCCGCCTTGTCGGGGAAGTAGTTGTACAGGACGGTTCTGGTGATCCCCGCCTCGCCGGCCACGTCCGTCATCGAGATCGCGTCGATGCCCTGCACCCTGGACAGCCGGGAGACGGCCTGCAGGATCCGGTCCCGCGTCTGCGTTCGATGCTCGCCGATCGTGGCGGCGGAGATCCGAGGCATACGCCCATGGTAGGCCGGGACCATAAGTAGCCGACGCCCACTCCCCTGATTCCCCCTCCCCTCCGGACCCCGCCACCACCGGTAGACACCGGACCAGCGAAGACTCCGCCGGCAGCCATCCCCGACCCTGACGACGTGACACGAGCGCCTGCCGCCGGCCGCCGACCCTGACGACGTAATGAGGCCCTCCGCCGACGGTCGTCAGCGGTCCCGACGGTGTGGTGAGGGCGCCCCTCAGCGGTTGTCGCCGATCCTGACGCTGTGGCGAGGGTCCCCTTGGCGGTTGCCGCTGGTCCTGACGGTGTGGTGAGGTGCCCGCCGGCGGTGGGGGACGGCCAGTGACGGTGTGGTGAGGTGCCCGTCGGCGGTGGGGGACGGCCAGTGACGGTGTGGTGAGGTGCCCGTCGGCGGTGGGCGAGCGGCACGTGACGGTGTGGCGAGCGCGGTCGTCGGTAATTGGAGCGGCAGTCGTGGGGGCGCGTCGGAGACTAGGCACAGCGACCAGCACGACGGCGCCCAGCAGGGTGGCAGCCGTGACAGCGCCCTAAGGTCAGCTGTCGGGCGTTAGCCGACAGCTGTGACGATGGGCGGTTGGTAGATAGGCGACGGTCGTGCCGGCGGCGCGCTGGTGGTGAGGCGGCGGCTGTGACGGCGGTGCACCGGTGGCCAGGCGACGGCTGTGATAACCGCGCGCTGTTGGTCAGATGGCGTCGAGCTGGTGGTTGGGCGACGGGTGTGATGACGGCGCGCTGTTGGTCAGATGGCGTCGAGCTGGTGGTTGGGCGACGGGTGTGATGACGGCGCGCTGTTGGTCTGGCGGCGGGGCGGTGATGATTGGGCGGCGGCTGTGACGGCGGGAAGCCGGCGGTCAGGCGGCGGTTTTGACGACGTGGAGGAGTTCGGCCAGCACCTCGGTGTTGAGCTGGTACGCCAGCTTCACCTCGCGGATCATGCGCTGCCGCTCCCGGTCGTCCAGCTCGAGCTTGTCCAGCCGCGCACGGTACTCGTTCTTGAACCTGGGCAGGCTGCCCAGCCCGTCGAAGGTGTAGAAGTCGACGCCCCCGCCGGTGCCGTACCCGTAGATTTTCTGCAGCTCCATGCGGATGAACTGACCACCGGAAAGATCGCCCAGGTAGCGCGTGTAGTGGTGGGCGATGTAGCCGCTCGGCCAATCGGCCACCTGATGGATGCGCGCGACCAGCGTGCGGGTGGCCTTGGACGGCACGATCCGGCTCCGCCAGCTCGGACCGTAGATCGTCGCCAGGTCGCGCTCCAGCGCCCGCTCCCGATACAGCTCAGGAAAGACGAACCGGCCCGCCACCGGATGATCGGCGAGCTGACGTGACACGCCGTCAAGCGCGATGTACGCGAAGTAGTGTTGAGCTACCATCTCGCCGTATTCGTGCTCGCTCAGCCGGCCGCCCATGAGCTCCGCGAGATAGCTCTCGCCTTCGGCGGACTCGTGGTCGGTCCAGGTGGCGTTCTTCAGGGTTTCGGAGAACGGCGTGGTCACGGCCTACCTCAACTCGCACGGACTTTTCATGACAAAGTGTCACAAACATTGGCATCCGGCGTCAAGCTGATGACGACACCATGTCATCAAAATCCGGCTCTCCTCTCTCGTACCCAGGAAACGCCACGTCAAGAGGTCACCTCGCTCGCGCGACCCAAAGCGATAAGGGCGAGGTTGCGCAGGGACGGGGTCCCGGGGGTGAAGTAGTCGCTGTGGCCGCCCGAGCCCACCGCGAACACGCGGGCCCCGAATGAAGGGCTCATGGGGTCGGCGCCAAAGCCCACAGGCCCGAGCTTGGCCTTCGGCACGAACCTGACCCAGTCGTTCTCCCCCAGCCCTGCCCAGACCCGCAGCGGCACCGCCGCCGCCCCCGTCGCGCTCCCCTGAACACCCTGCACGTCTGCCGTGGTCCGGGCGTCCGGCAAGTCTGCCGTAAACCAGGCGTCCTGCAGGTCGGCCGTGTGCTGGGTGTCCTGCAGGGCTGCCGTGCGCTGGGCGTCCGGCGAGTCTGCCGTGGCTTGCGGACCTGTCGCGCGCCGGGAGTCCTGTGCGCCCGGGGCATCTTGAGCGCTGCCCGAGCCTGCCACTTTCTGGACGCTGCCCGAGCCTGCCACCTTCTGCTCGGCGACCGAGCCTCCCGTGTCCGGCTCGTCCTGCGCGTTGGTCCTGCCGCGAGTGTCTTGCGGGCCGGTTGCACCTTGAGCATCGTGTCCGCCTGTCATGCCGCGAGTGGTGTTTGCGGTCGGCGCGGTGGCTCGGGCGGTCTCTGCGTCGCGGGGAGTCTGGGTCAAGGCGGTGGCAGAAGGGGCGTCGAGGCCAGGGCTGCCGAAGACCGCGAGGTCGGTCACGGGTAAGCCGGGGACGGCTTTGGCGCACAGGACCGAGCCGTAGCTGTGGCACAGCAGTGCGATAGGGGCAGGCGTGCGCGCGTGGAGGTCCGTGATGGTGTGGCGCAGTGCCTGGGCCCCTTTGACCGCCGCGTCGCTGGTGATCACGCTCAGGCTCAGCGTGGGTGGGGAGTCGTAGCCCAGCCATGCCACCACCGCCAGTCGCTCGCGTGGGGCGAGCCGCGCGGCCTCCGCCAGCAGGGCCCTCGCCGCGCCTCCGGGTCGCTTTGTGCCGTCGTCGAACGTGGCGACCGTCGTGTCGGCGCCGGGCACGATGATCGCCACTCGGTCGGCCGCGGCCAGGTCGCCGTAGACGCGCACCAGCCGCCCGCCCGGCTGCCCCGGCCACACCACGAGCGCCCCCATCGTCACGAGTCCCGCGAGGAGAAGGTTTCTGAGCATGCCGGGAACGTTACGGAGAGTGGCCTGTCGTCCGCGTCGCCGCAGGGTTTGACCTTTTCCGTAGTACCGGAGGGGGACACGGCGCTACGGCGTGATGCCGGGCGGCGGGCTGGGTCCCTGGTGGGTGCTGTGGGCTGAGGGTCTGTGGGTGTTGGTGGGTGCTGTGGTGACGGTCTCTGTGGGGTTGGTGGGAGATATTGCCGGTATGCGACTACGACCTGCGAGGCAGGGCTGGGGCGTGCTGGGCACCGTGTACGGCGATGGCCTGACGTGCGTACTGACTGGGAGACCGCCGCTCCGCGTCTACGACCGGGTCAGGGGCGAGCGGCGGGTCGTGGAGGTCCGGTATTGCCCACTCCGGGTCAGCGTGTGTAGCGGTGTTTGGCGCCCGGGGGGAAGTATTCGGGATCGCCGGACTCCCGTAGCCGGATGAACGGCACCTGCTGCGGGACGGGCACATAATTGGCGAACTCGCTGTTCAGCCGCCGCAGCTGGACCAGGATCGACTCGCCCACGGTCTGGGCGATCTCGTCGGTCGGCTTCTCGCCGGGCATCAGCTCCACCGTGATCGTCAGGTGGCGGTCCCGGTTGGCGTCCTCTGCCACCTCCATCACGAACTTTCCGGTGACCGTGCCGCTGACCTCCGGTTGTTCCAGGCCGACGGCGATGTTCTCCGGGTAGACGTTCGCGCCGTAGTAGGACACGGTGAAGTGGCTGCGGCCGAAGACGTACACGAACGGCCGCTCCGGCCCCTCGGCCGCCGGATCGAAGCCGTGCCGCCGGACGAAGCCCAGCATGTCCTCGTACGGCACCACGCCGCCCTCGTCGGCGATGTGGTAGCGGATGAGCGGGATGCCGTTGTCGCCGGAGAAGAGCAGGGTGCCCTCGTGCTCCTCGAAGAAACGGACATCCGGGTCGTACTGGACGAGCGTCGGAAGCCTGGACTCGCCGAACAGCTCCCTGGCCGTGTCCGGGCGCGTGGACAGGAAGCGCCGGATCTCCACGGACAGCGGGGTCTCGTTGCCCAGGACGCCCGCGTCGGCGGTGCCGTACAGGGAGGCGATGCCCCTGACGGGATCCGCGATGCCCGCCCTTCGCGCGACCAGCGTGCGCCACTCCTCGCTGAACACCTCGCCGGCCGTGACGAGCCTGATGTTCCAGTCGGCCCAGGGGAGGTCCTCGGTGTCGATGACGTTCTTCAGGAACGGCGGGTAGCCCAGGAGTACGACCTGGTCGAAGTGGGGCGCCAGCTCGGGGAGGACCCGCAGGATCTCCCTCCGGTCGGTGCCGGGGGCGACCACGGTGATCGGGTAGCCGCGTTCGGCCAGGTGGCGGCAGCAGTTGACGGTGAACAGGCCGCCGACCCAGGTGCCCAGGGCGAAGCAGACGACGGCGAGGGTACGGCGCTCGCGGGCGTCGAAGGAGTCCCTGAAGACCTCCTCGAAACGGGCGGCGATCACGCGCTCGTCCACCGCCGAGCGCGGCCAGAAGGACGGGACGCCGGTCGAGCCGGAGGACACGGCGATGATGTCCCCGATCTCGCCGTTCCTGCACAGGTGGGGGAGAGGGTGACGACGGGTGTAGTTCTCCTTGGACGTCATCGGCAGCCCGACGAAATCCTGAAATGTCGTGACCTGCTCGGGGTTGATGTCGTTCTCCGCCAGAAAGGTCCTGTAGGCGGGAACGGTCGCCGCCACCTGATGGAAGAGCTCAACCGGGTCCATCAGCCGACTGTACGGCGGCGGCCCGTCAAGGGGAACGGGGCCGCGTAAGGGAGGGCGCACCGGGCCGGTCCAGGGTTACCAGCCGGGTGGATCAGTGGGGTGTGGGATTCGTGGTTGGGGTGGATCAGTCGGGTGTGGGGTTGGCGGCTGGGGCCCATCGGGCGGGTGCGGAGTTGCCAGCCGGGACGGGCCCGACCGGTGCCGGGTCACTCGCCGGGGCGGACCAGGCCGGTCTCGTAGGCGAAGACGATCGCCTGGGCGCGGTCGCGCAGGCCGAGCTTCATCAGCACCCGCCCCACGTGCGTCTTGACCGTCTGCTCCGCCACGAACAGCTTGTCCGCGATCTCCTGGTTGGACAGCGCCTGCGCGACCAGCGTCAGCACCTCCGTCTCGCGCTCGGTCAGCTCGGCCGGCCGCTTGCCCGTCACCGGTCGAGACCCGCCCAGCTTGGCGAACTCGTGGATCAGTCGCTTGGTGATCCCCGGGGCGATGAGCGCCTCCCCGGCCGCGACCACCCGCACCGCCTCCGCGAGCTGGGCGGCGGAGGCGTCCTTGAGCAGGAACCCGCTGGCCCCGGCCCGCAACGCCTCGTAGACGTAATCGTCGAGGTCGAACGTCGTCAGGATGAGCACCTTCGGCGCCCCACCACGGGACAGGAGCTCCCTGGTCGCCTCCAGGCCGTTCATGACCGGCATGCGCACGTCCATGAGCACCACGTCGGGGCGCAACGCCGAGGCCCGCTCCACGGCCTCCCGCCCGTTGGCCGCCTCGCCCACGACCTCGATGTCGGGCTGCCCGCTCAGGAAGACGGTGAACCCCGTGCGGACCATCCCCTGGTCATCGGCGATCAGAACCCGGATCAAGCGCTCTCCCTCTCAGCTGTGATGAATCCCCGTCGTGATGAATCGCCGCGGGTGCTCATGGAGCGGTGGCCTCCTCGCCGGTGCCGGTGTCGGTGTCGGTGACGGGCAGCGTGGCGCGTACCTCGAAGCCTCCATCCGCGAGGGGACCGGCGTCGAGCGTGCCGCCGAGCAGCGTCGTCCGTTCGCGCATGCCCACCAGCCCCTGGCCCGCGCCGGGTCCCGCGCCGGGCGCGGCGCTCGGGCCGTTGGCGACGCGCAGCCGCAGCTCACCGCGTCGGTGTGCGATGTCCAGCGCCACCGTCGAGCCGGGCGCGTGCCGCATGGCGTTGCTGAGCGACTCCTGCACGATCCGGTACGCCGACAGCCCCACGGCCGGAGGCAGCCGGTCGAGCGGGCCGGAGCGCTTGACGAGCACGGCCAGCCCGGCGGCGCGGGCGTTGGAGATCAGCTCGTCGAGCCGGTCGAGCCCGGGCTGAGGGGCGGTGTCGACGCGTCCGTCCTGGTCGCGCAGCACGCCGAGGACCTGGCGCAGCTCGGCGATCGCCTCCAGCGACAGCCCGCGGATCTCGGCCAGCCCCGCCTCCAGCTGGGCGGCATCACCCCTGGCCTTGAGCGGCACCGCCTCCGCCTGGATCGCGATCACCGACATGTGGTGCGCGACCACGTCGTGCAGCTCCCTGGCGATGCGGGCCCGCTCCGCCAGCACCGCCTGCGCGCTCTCGGCCTCCCGGGTGCGCCGCTCCTCCGTCTTCAGCCGGGCCGTGGCGGAACGGCGGACCCGTACGTTGTAGCCGAACAGCACCGCCACCGACACGACGACCATGACGAGCGGCATCGAGTTGGGGTCGATGATCCAGGTGGCCAGGAACGTGACGATCCAGACGGCCACCGTGATCCGCCGGTCGCACCGCACGGCCACGGAGTAGAGGACCAGCAGATAGGAGAGGCCCAGCCACTGCGTGTACGGCATCTCGCCGGGAGAGGACCCGATCGTCCTGGTCACCCCGACGGCCACGGGCATCAGCACGATCGACACCCGCCAGGCCGCCAGCGGCCACCGGTCGCGCAGGGCGATGGGCAGCGCGACCGCCGCGGCGGTGAGGTAGGCGAAGCCGTCCCAGATCGGACCGGGGCCCGGCGACTCGGAGTTCCACGACCACACCCTGCTCTGCGTCTCCGTGTAGAGCATCAGCGCCAGGATCAGCTCTGCCATCTGGACGAGGCTGATCGTGGTGATCGGGACGAGCAGCCTGAGCCACTGCGGCGCCCCGAACGCCAGCCGCCGCGCCTTCGGCGGCGGATCGGCGTCACCCTGGAAGAAGGCGAGCCCGAACGGCCCCGCAGCGGCCCGCACCCATGCCCCGAGCCGCACCAGCGCCCCGTGCGCAGGATGCCGCCCGCGCCGAACCCGAACGGGGAACCCCCGCCCGCCGTCCGCGCGACGGCGGCGGCTGAGGAAGCGGACGCGGGGGACGGAGATCACCTGGTCAAGGGTACGGGCGCGGGCCCCGCCAGGCGTCACACCAGGGTTTGATCCAGCACATCCCCCTCAGGTATTGCTTACACAATTACGATCGCCGTGAGCGAACATCGGCAAGAGAGGGAACATCTACGGGCTCCAATGAATTGAGTCGGTATAACTCAACCCTTTGGAGTTCGCATGAGTGAGAGCTTGATCCTTCCGGTCCTGCCTCTGGACGACGAGGTGGTCCTGCCGGGCATGGTGGTTCCGCTGGACCTGTCCGACTCAGAGGTGCGGGCTGCCATCGACGCGGCCCGTGCATCCGGTGGCAACAAGCCGCGGGTCCTCCTCGTTCCCAGGATCGACGGCCGTTACGGCGCCATCGGCGTGCAGGCCGTCGTCGAGCAGGTCGGGAGGCTGCCCGGCGGCGAGCCCGCCGCCGTGGTCCGGGGCGTCAACCGCGTCCGCGTGGGCACCGGCACGACGGGCCCGGGTGCCGCGCTGTGGGTCGAGGCCGACACGATCGACACCGTCGCCGCCGGCGAGCGCGCTCAGGAGCTGGCCAAGGAGTACAAGGCGCTGGCCACCACGATCCTCCAGAAGCGCGGCGCCTGGCAGGTGGTCGACCAGGTCAACCAGATCGACGATCCCTCGGTGCTGGCCGACAGCTCCGGCTACACCCCCTGGCTGACCACGGCGCAGAAGGTCGAGCTGCTCGAAGCCGCCGACCCCGCCGAACGGCTGGCCAAGCTGATCGAGTGGTCCCGCGAGCACCTCGCCGAGCTCGACGTCGCCGAGACGATCCGCAAGGACGTCCAGGAGGGCATGGAGAAGCAGCAGCGCGAGTTCCTGCTGCGCCAGCAGCTCGCCGCCGTGCGCAAGGAGCTCAAGGAGCTCAACGGCGACACCGGGACCGAGGAAGAGGACTACCGCGCCCGCGTAGAGGCAGCCGACCTGCCGGAGAAGGTGCGCGAGGCCGCGCTCAAGGAGGTCGACAAGCTGGAGCGGACCTCCGACCAGTCGCCTGAGACGGGCTGGATCCGCACCTGGCTGGACACGGTGCTCGACATCCCGTGGAACGACCGTACCGAGGACAACTACGACATCACCGGCGCGCGGGCCGTGCTCGACGCCGACCACACGGGCCTGTCCGACGTGAAGGACCGCATCATCGAGCACCTGGCCGTGCGCAAGCGCCGCCAGGACAAGGGCCTCGGCGTGGTGGGCGGCCGCCGCAGCGGCGCCGTGCTCGCCCTCGCCGGCCCTCCCGGAGTCGGCAAGACGTCTCTGGGCGAGTCGGTGGCCCGCGCGATGGGCCGCAAGTTCGTCCGCGTCGCGCTCGGCGGCGTGCGCGACGAGGCCGAGATCCGCGGCCACCGGCGCACCTACGTCGGCGCGCTGCCCGGCCGCATCGTCCGCGCCATCCGCGAGGCCGGCTCGATGAACCCGGTCGTCCTGCTCGACGAGGTCGACAAGGTCGGCGCCGACTACCGCGGCGACCCGACGGCGGCCCTGCTCGAGGTGCTCGACCCGGCCCAGAACCACACGTTCCGCGACCACTACCTCGAGGTCGAGCTGGACCTGTCCGACGTGCTCTTCCTGGCCACGGCCAACGTGCTCGAGGCCATCCCCGGGCCGCTGCTCGACCGGATGGAGATCGTCACGCTCGACGGCTACACCGAGGACGAGAAGGTCGCGATCGCCCGCGACCACCTGCTGCCCAGGCAGCTCGAGCTGGCCGGCCTGAGCGCCGAAGAGGTCAAGGTCGAGGACGACGCGCTGCGCAAGCTGGCCGCCGAGTACACCCGCGAGGCGGGCGTCCGGTCGCTGGAGCGCTCGGTCGCCAGGGTCCTGCGCAAGGTGGCGGCCAAGGATGAGCTGCCCGTCACGGTCGGCGAGGGTGACCTCGTGGGCTACCTCGGACGGCCGCGGTTCGTGCCGGAGTCGTCGCTGCCCGAGTCCACCCAGCGCACCTCGGTGCCGGGCGTGGCCACGGGACTGGCGGTCACCGGAGCGGGTGGCGACGTCCTGTACGTCGAGGCGTCCATGGCCGACCCGGAGACCGGCGAGACCGGCCTCACGCTGACCGGCCAGCTGGGCGACGTGATGAAGGAGTCGGCCAGGATCGCGCTGTCCTACCTCCGCTCGCACGGGGCGGAGCTGGAGCTGCCGGTCACCGCGCTGAAGGACCGCTCGGTCCACGTCCACTTCCCGGCGGGCGCCGTGCCCAAGGACGGCCCCTCGGCCGGTGTGACGCTGACGACCGCGCTGGCCTCCCTCCTGTCGGGCCGGCTCGTACGCGGTGACGTGGCCATGACCGGCGAGATCTCCCTGACCGGGCGGGTCCTGCCGATCGGCGGCGTCAAGCAGAAGCTCCTGGCCGCGCACCGGGCGGGCATCAGGACCGTCCTCATCCCGGCCCGCAACGAGCCGGACCTGGACGACGTGCCCGAGGAGGTCCGCAACGAGCTGACCATCCACGCGGTGAGCGACGTACGGGAGGTTCTGGACATCGCGCTGACCCCGGCGCAGGTGGCCTCCACGGTAGCCGCCTAATCACGGCAAAATGCGCGAATCATTCGGTCATTTGACTGAATGATTCGCGCATGCTGTCATGAGGGCATGCTGTACGAGACGCCGGCGCTCGAGCCCGTGGACAAGGGCGTCCTCGAGGAGATCGAGGAGATGCGGCGCGACCTGAAATACCGGCTCGCCGAGACGCATCGGTGGGACAGGCAGCTGCGCAGGCAGCTGCAGGCGCGGGCGATCCAGGGCTCCAACTCGATCGAGGGCTATCGGGCCAGCGTCGAGGACATCGAGTCGATCATGGCGGGGGAGGAGCCGCTGGAGACGTCCGCGCCGGTGGCGCGGGAGATCGCGGGCTACCAGCAGGCGTTGACCTACATTCAGATGCTCTCTCGCGCATCGGTATTCCGATTCGACGTGGGGCTCCTCAACTCGCTCAATTTCATGATGATCGGCCATCATCGCGACAAAACTCCTGGTGTGGTGCGACCGGGCGGCATCTATGTCCGCAATTCCGCGACCGGGGAGGTCGTCTACGAGGGCCCGGATGCCGACCAGGTGCCCGGGCTGATGGAGCGCCTTGTCGAGTGGCTGAATGGCGGGGATCTCGACGCGCCGAGCTATGTGCGCGGCGCGATGGCGCATTTCAACCTCGTTGCGATCCATCCCTGGCGTGACGGCAACGGCAGGATGTCGCGCGCTCTGCAGACGTTGGTCCTCGGCAGGGATCAGATCCTCACCCCCGAGTTCTCTTCCATTGAGGAGTGGCTCGGCTTGGGCGAGAACACGATCGACTACTACCGCGCGCTTCGCGAGACTCAGCAGGGCGCGTGGCGGCCGCATGGTGAGATGCTCGGGTGGGTGCGGTTCTGCCTGAAGGCGCATCACATGCAGGCCCAGCGGGTCCGCCAGCGCCTGGCCGAAGCCGGAGAGATCTGGATGCTCCTGGAGGAACAGGTCGACGCCGACGGCCTCAACGGCCGTACCGTCTCCGCGCTCTACGAGGTGTTCGTGAACAGGCGGCTGCGCAGGAGCCGCTACCAGTCCGACGAGGGCCTCAGCCAGGGGCAGGCCGCGCGTGACCTGCGTGATCTGGCCGCCAAGGGCTGGCTTCGGCCGTACGGCGAGACCAAGGGCCGCTTCTACGCCCCGGGGCCGCGCATGGAGCGGATCAAGGCCGACTTCGCCGAGCGCGTCACCCCGCTGCGCGACCCGTACCGCTAGCGGAGCTGTTCGAGCAGGTCGGCGGCCACCGCCAGGAGGCGGCACTCGGCGGGGGTGAGTTTGCCGGCCATGGCCTCGGCCAGCCACAGATCCGTGGTGCCGACCTGCTGGGTGAGCGTCGCCGTGCCGCGCTCCGTGAGGACGATGTGGTGCCTGCGGCGGTCGCTCTCGCCGCGCGAGCGGCGGATCAGGCCCTGCTCCTCCAGCGAGGCGAGCGCGCGGGTGACCGACTGGGGCTGGAGGTGTTCGGCGGCTGCGAGCTCACCCGCCGTCAGCGCGCCG
Organism: Nonomuraea sp. JJY05; assembly: GCF_043496855.1. Classification (NCBI taxonomy): domain Bacteria; kingdom Bacillati; phylum Actinomycetota; class Actinomycetes; order Streptosporangiales; family Streptosporangiaceae; genus Nonomuraea; species Nonomuraea sp. JJY05. The sequence continues at coordinate 369,396 of NZ_JBIEIS010000006.1, read as the reverse complement.
CGCCGGTGCAGGTGGCCGAGCAGGGAGAGCGCCAGGCGGCCGAGGCCGTGCGCGGGGCGCTCGTCGCGCAGGCGCCGCGCCAGGCCGATGGTCGCCCGGCGGAGCGCCACGGCTGTGGCCCGCAGTTCCTCGTCGTCCATGATTATTACGATAGCACTTACTAATGCGACGGGATCTTCCCGTGAAAACGGGAAAACTACTACGCAGTGCGTAGCAGATTGGAGTAGGCTCCCGCGTCGGGAGGTGCTGCGTGCGGGTCGAGCTGCGGCACATGGTCGCCGCCGGGCTGGGGCTCGGCGGGCCGGTCGCGTGGGGAGTCGCCTCGGGGCGGCCCGCGCTCGGCGCCCTGGCCGCCATCGGAGCCCTCGCCGTGAGCGGCCTGTCCACAGAGTCGGGCCTTCGCCGTCTCCTGGGCCACGGAGCCGCCGCGGTGGCGGGCACGGCGGTGGCAGGGCTCGCCGGGGTGGTGATCGCGGGGCGCGGGTGGCTCACCGCCGTCACCGTCGTGCTGATCGCGGGCCTGCTCGCGGTGGCCGGTGGGATCAGCCGTCCCATGGCCGAGCACACCACCCGCTTCATCGTCTTCATGGTCATCAGCACCGGCGTCGCGAAGGGCGTCGAGCCGGTCGCCGCCGCCGTGCTGTTCGCCGGAGGGGCGGTCTGGGGCCTGCTGGTCGCCGCGCTCTGCCTCCACGCCCGAAAGGGGCCCGCCGATCCGGCCGCCGCCGAGCCGGGAGACGCCGATCCGGCCGCCGCCGAGCGGGGAGATGCCGAGCGGGGAGATGCCGAGCGGGGAGATGCCGAGCGGGGAGATGCCGAGCGGGGAGATGCCGAGCGGGGAGACGTCGAGCGGGGAGATGCCGGGCCGGAAGGCGTCGCCCGTCCGGCTCCCTCGGCGGGAGCGCTGCTGCGGCGCTGGTGGAGGACGCTGGGGAGCGCGTCCGGATGGCAGTACCCCATCCGGCTGACCGCCTGCCTCGCCGCCGCCGAGGTCGCCGGGCTCCTGTGGCCGCAGCCGGCCGCGTCGTGGATCGCCGTCACCGTGGTGATCGTCGTCCGGCGCCGCCTGGACGGCGCGGTGCGGCGGTCGGTCGAGCGGGCCGCCGGCACCGCCGCCGGAGTGGCCGCCGGATCAGCCGCGCTGCTGTGGGTGCCGCCGTCGTGGCTGTTCGTGCTGCTCGTCGCCGCGCTGGCCGCGATCAGGCCGGTGCTCAAGGAGCGCAATCACACCCTGTACGCGACCGTCATGACCCCGCTCGTCCTGCTGCTCATGGAGGGCGGCGCACGTGTGCCACCCGCCACGATCGGGTACCGGGTGGCGGACACGGTCATCGGCTGCGTACTGGCCCTGGGGCTCGGGTATCTGCCCTGGGTGGTACGCCGGGAAAGGAGCGTTCGTGCCGTCGTGGGCTGAACACGCGATCTGGTGGCACGTCTACCCGCTCGGCTTCACCGGAGCCCCCGCCACCGCGGCGGAGGAAACGGCGGCCATGCCCCCGCACCGGCTGCGTCATCTCGAGTCGTGGCTGGACTACGCGGTCGAGCTGCGCTGTTCGGGCCTCCAGCTCGGCCCGATCTTCGCCGCCGAGTCCCACGGGTACGACACCGTCGACCACTTCAGAATCGACCCGCGCCTCGGCGACGATCGCGACTTCGACTCCCTCGTCGCCAAGGCGCGCGACCGCGGGCTGCGGGTCGTCCTCGACGGCGTGTTCAACCACGTGGGCCGCTCCTTCGCGGCCGGCGAGCAGTGGTTCAAGCGGGGCCCCGGCGGCTACGAGGTCTTCGAGGGCCACCACGGGCTCGTCACCCTCGACCACGCCGAACCGGCCGTGCAGCGGCACGTGGCCGGCGTGCTGGACCACTGGCTCCGCCGCGGCGCCTCGGGGTGGCGGCTCGACGCCGCCTACGCCGTACCGGCCTGGTTCTGGCGGAAAGTCCTGCCGGAGGTACGCGAACGGCACCCCGAGGCGTGGTTCGGCGGCGAGGTGATCCACGGCGACTACGCCGGTTACGTCAGGGAATCGGGGCTCGACTCAATCACCCAGTACGAGCTGTGGAAGGCCATCTGGAGCTCGCTCAACGACCGCAACCTCTTCGAGCTCGCCTGGGCCCTCGACCGCCACGACAAGCTGCTCGACGCGTTCGTGCCGCTCACCTTCGTCGGCAACCACGACGTCACCAGGCTCGCCACCCGGCTCGACGACCCTCGCCACCTGGGCCACGCGCTGGTCGTGCTGTTCACCGTCGCGGGCCTGCCCAGCGTCTACTACGGGGACGAGCAGGCGTACCAGGGGCTGAAGGAGGAACGGGCGGGCGGCGACGACGCGATCAGACCGGCGTTCCCCGCGGAGCCCGGCGGACTGGCGCCGTACGGGGCCGAGGTTTACCGGCTTCACCAGCGGCTCATCGGCTTCCGCAGGCGTCACCCGTGGCTGCATCGAGCCCGGACCGCCGCCGAACAGCTCACCAACACCGCCGTCGCGCTCCGCAGCCGCCCGCCCGCCGGCTCCGGGCGACCCCGCGAGGAGGTCGTGACGCTGCTGAACCTCGGCGACCAGCCGCACCGCTTCCTCATCGACGACGCGCGGGCCGCCTTCCAGGACGACCGTGGGGATCCCGCCCTGGTCCCGGCCCACGACTGGCGCATCGTGACTCAGATCACCAAAGAAGTAGGGAATAAGGGGAGTCAAGGGATCCGTTGAATCGGGCGTGAACGAGGCATACGCGTACGACACGAGCGCCCACCGGGACGGCTCGTGTTGTCGTATGGGGCGAATGCCGAGCTGAAGCAGAGATCCGCCCGTTCCTCCCCGAAGGTCATCATGATCGCACCTTGTTTCGTGCTGCGCAGGCTGAGCCACCTGCCCTTCCATCCCGGCACCCGCTGACGCCGGCCCCCTTTTCTTCCTTCATGTGATGTACGTTTGCGCGGCCCGCCGACGGGCCGCTCTCAGTCGTGGGGATATTCCGTGATCCAGGCTTCAGGCCTGCGCAAGCAATATGGGGACACCGTCGCGCTGGACGGCGTCGACCTGCACGTGCGCGAAGGCGAGATCTACGGCGTGCTCGGCCAGAGCGGCGCCGGCAAGAGCACGCTCCTGCGCTGCGTCAACCTGCTCGAACGGCCCACCGCCGGCACCGTCACCGTCGCGGGGCAGGACCTGACCGCGCTGCGCAGCGCCGAGCTCAACCGAGCCCGCCAGCGCATCGGCATGATCCACCAGCACTTCGCGCTGCTGAACTCCCGCACGGTCGCGGGCAACGTCGCCTTCCCCCTGGAGATCATGGGCGTCCCCAGGGCCGAGCGCGACCGCCGCGTGGCCGAGCTGCTGGAGCTCGTCGGGCTCGCGGGCCGCGGCAAGGACCGCCCGAACCAGCTCTCCGGCGGCCAGAAGCAGCGGGTCGGCATCGCCAGGGCGCTCGCGGGCAACCCGTCCGTGCTGCTGTCGGACGAGGCCACCTCCGCGCTCGACCCGGCCACCACCCAGTCGATCCTCGCGCTGCTCAAGCGGCTGAACGCCGAGCTGGGCCTGACGATCCTGCTCATCACCCACGAGATGAACGTCGTCAAGAGCGTCTGCGACTCGGTCGCCATCATGGCGAACGGGCGCATCGAGGAGTCGGGCGCCATCGCGGACCTCATCCGTACCCCCGGATCCCGCTTGACCAGGGAGATCTTCCCGCTGCCCGAGCCCGCCCCGGCCGGTTCTGTGACGCTGACGTTCACCGGCGACCCGCGGCAGCCGGTGGTGTCGGAGGTGGTCAGGAAGTTCTCCGTGGACCTGAGCATCCTGGGCGGCTCGATCGAGGACCTCGCCGGCGGCTCGGTGGGCCGCCTGCGGGTGGCGCTCGACGGCGCCGAGTCCGCCGCGGCGCTGGCGTACCTGCGTGACGCGGGCCTGATCGTAGAGGTGGAAGGCGCATGAACTGGGACGAGATCCTGCCGCTGCTCGGTCCGGCGACGCTGGAGACGGCGCAGATGGTCGGCTGGTCGACGCTGTTCACGGCGCTGCTCGGGCTGCCACTCGGCGTGGCGCTGGTGGTGTTCGACCGCAACGGGCTACGGCCGGCGCCGGCGCTCAAGTCGTCCCTCGGATTCGTGGTCAACGTCGGGCGGTCGCTGCCGTTCATCGTGCTGATGATCGCGATCATCCCGTTCACCCGGCTCGTCGTCGGCACGACCATCGGGACGGCCGCGTTCGTGGTGCCGCTCACCGTCGGCGCGGTGCCGTTCTTCGCCCGGCTCGTCGAGACCGCGCTCAGGGAGGTCGGCCCGGACGTGGTGCAGGCCGCGCAGGCCATGGGCGCGAGCCGGGCCACCATCGTGCGCAAGGTCCTGCTGCCCGAGGCGCTGCCCGGGCTGGTCGCGGGCCTGACCGTAACCGTCGTCGCGCTCATCGGCTACAGCGCCATGGCCGGCACGCTCGGCGGCGGCGGGCTGGGCGACCTGGCGGTCCGGTACGGCTACCAGCGGTTCGAGACGCTGCTGATGATCGTGACCGTCGTCCTGCTCCTCGTGATCGTGCAACTTCTGCAAAGCCTGGGCGACTGGGTCGCCCGGCGCCTTTCTTACAAATAAGGAAAAATCATGAAATTTCGTTATATAGCGGGTGCTGTTGCGCTGGCCTTGTCGCTCACCGCATGCGGAACGTCGCAGTCCGCGACGAAGGTCGCCGAGTCGGCCGACACCGTGCTGAAGGTGGGCGCGAGCCCGGTGCCGCACGCGGAGATCCTCAACTTCGTCAAGCAGAACCTGGCCCCGGCCGCCGGGCTCAAGCTCGAAGTCGTGGAGTTCACCGACTACGTGCAGCCGAACGTGCAGCTCGACGAGGGCCAGCTGAGCGCGAACTTCTTCCAGCACAAGCCGTACCTGGACGACTTCAACGCCTCCAAGGGCACCAAGCTGACGTTCGCCACGCCGGTGCACCTGGAGCCGCTGGGCCTCTACTCCAAGAAGATCACCTCCGTGTCCGCGCTGGCCGGCGGCGCCATCGTGGCCGTGCCGAACGACGCCACCAACCTGGGCCGCGCGCTCAAGCTGCTCGCCGACAACGGCCTGGTCAAGCTCAAGGACGGCGTCGGCACCGCGGCCACCGAACGCGACGTGGTGGACAACCCGAAGAAGCTGCAGTTCAAGCCGCTCGAAGCCGCTCAGCTCCCGCGCTCGCTCGAGGACGTGGACGCCGCCGTCATCAACGGCAACTACGCCATCGAGGCGGGGCTCAAGCCCGCTTCGCAGGCGCTGGTGCTGGAGAAGACCGAAGGCAACCCGTACGTGAACGGCCTCGTCGTCAAGGCCGGCCACGAGAAGGACGCCAACATCGTCACGCTCGGCAAGCTCCTGCAGGACCAGAAGGTCAAGGACTTCATCAAGCAGAAGTACGAGGGCTCCGTCATCCCCGCCGAGTGAGCTCGGAGGGCGGCGGGGCATCGTCTCGCCGCCCGCCAGGGTGCTGGCGTGGGGCCGGGGGACCGAATAGTGTTCGGTCATGTATCCGGGAGCCATCGCAGCAGTCACCCCAGACAAGCCCGCTGTGATCATGGCGGGCTCCGGACGGATCATCACCTACCGCGAGCTGGACGAAGAGTCGAACCGGCTGGCCCACCTCCTTCGCGCCGCCGGGCTGCGCCCCGGTGACCACATCGCCTTCATGATCGCCAACCACCCGCTCTTCCTGGCCGTCGCCTGGGCCGCGCAGCGCTCTGGGCTGTACTACACGCCGATCAGCTCCCGCCTGCAGACCGACGAACTGGCCTACATCGTCAACAACTGCGGCGCCCGGGCCTTCATCTCCAGCGCAGACCTGGCCGCGGTCGCCACCTCCATCACCGCCGCCACGCCCAAGGTCGAGGTGCGGCTCATGCTGGACGGCACGGCCGAGGGCTTCGAGCCGTACGAGGAGGCGGTCGCCCCACAGCCGGCCACCCCGATCGACGACGAATGCATGGGCGTGGACATGCTCTACTCCTCGGGCACCACGGGACGGCCGAAAGGCGTCAAGATCCCGTCGGCGCACGGCCCGCTCACCGAGCCGGGCACGCTGCTCCAGCTCATCCAGGCGCTGTTCGCGCCGTCGGCGGACAGCGTCTACCTCTCGCCGGCCCCGCTGTACCACGCCGCCCCGCTGCGCTACAGCCTGACGTTCCAGCGGCTCGGGGCCACGGTGGTGGTGATGGAGCGCTTCGACCCCGAGCAGTTCCTGGCGCTGGTGGAGCGGTACGGGGTGACGCACGCGCAGCTCGTGCCCACGATGTTCATCAAGATGCTCAAGCTGCCCAAGGAAACTCGGACAAAATACGATATTTCCTCGCTAAAGTTTGCGATCCACGCCGCCGCCCCCTGCCCCGTTCCCGTCAAGGAGCAGATGATCGACTGGTGGGGCCCGATCATCCACGAGTACTACGCGGGCACCGAGGGCAACGGCTTCCTCTACGTCAACTCCCAGGACTGGCTCCGGCACAAGGGCACGGTCGGCCGCTCCCTGCTCGGCATCGTGCACGTCTGCGACGAGGACGGCAACGACCTGACCCCGGGCGAGCACGGCACGGTCTACTTCGAGAAAGGCGGCCGGTTCGAGTATCACGGCGACCCGGACAAGACCCGCTCCGCGGAAGACCCCCGGGGCAGGGGCTGGACCACGCTCGGCGACATCGGCCGCCTGGACGCCGACGGCTTCCTCTACCTCACCGACCGCCGCTCGTACATGATCATCTCCGGCGGCGTGAACATCTACCCGCAGGAGGCCGAGAACGTCCTGTCGGTGCATCCGAAGGTGGCCGACGTGGCGGTGTTCGGGGTGCCGGACGAGGAGATGGGCGAGCAGGTCAAGGCCGTGGTGGAGCCGGTCTCCATGGCCGAGGCGGGCCCGGGGCTGGAGGCGGAGCTGATCGCCTACTGCCGCGAGCGGCTGGCACACTACAAGTGCCCGAAGTCGGTGGACTTCCGCGAGCAGCTGCCCCGCCACCCGACGGGCAAGCTCTACAAGCGCCTGCTCAGAGACGAGTACTGGCCGGCTTCCGGGTAAATTTTCCGCATTTTCTCCAGGCGGTCGCCGGCGGTCCCACCTTGGCTGATAAGGCCTCCGTTCGGCCTTCTCATAAAGCTCTGATCAGCCGCTTAACGTGCGCTTACGCGTCTCTTGGCACCCTTGAGTCATCGGTACTCGAGGGAGATGACAGATGAACGCGAACGAGCCTCACGAGCAGGGGACCGGTGGGTGGAGCCAGTTCGGCAGCACCCCGCCGGCCGCCGGGGGCTTTCCCCGGCGAGACACACAGATCATGCAGCAGCCGGCCCCGCCTTCCTCGCCACCGAAGAAGCTCGGCTTCGCCGCAGGCCGCAAGGCCGTCGCCGGGCTCGCCCTGGCGGCCACCGCCATCGGCGGCGGCGTCGTGGGAGCCGTCGTCACCAACGCGTTCCAGCCGACGCAGCTGGCCAGCAGCGCCACGCCGAGCCCCGTGTTCAAGTCGGCCTCCAACCAGCTCACCGTCGCGCAGGTGGCCGCCAAGGTGCAGCCGACCGTCGTGATGATCCAGGGTCAGAGCGGTGAGGGCTCCGGCGTCGTGCTGTCGGAGGACGGGCTCATCCTCACCAACAACCACGTGGTCGTGGGCGCCGGCCAGGGCGGCGGGCAGATGACCGTCAAGTTCAACGACGGCAAGACCGCCAAGGCCAGCGTCGTCGGCACCGACCCCTCCACGGACCTGGCCGTCATCAGGGCGGAAGGCGTGTCGGGGCTGACCAAGGCCACGCTCGGCGACAGCGACATCGTCAAGGTCGGCGACCCCGTACTGGCCATCGGAAGCCCGCTCGGCCTCGACGGATCCGTCACGGCAGGCATCGTCAGCGCGCTCGACCGCACGCTCACCGTCGGCGGCGAGCAGCGCCAGCAGATCCCGCCCGGCTGGGGCTGGGGCCAGCAGCAGGACCAGGGAAGCGGGACCACCACGATCGGCGGCGCGATCCAGACCGACGCCTCCATCAATCCCGGCAACTCCGGCGGCGCGCTGGTGAACGCCGCGGGCGAGCTGATCGGCATCAACACCGCGATCGCCTCGGACGCCGCGGGCGGCGGCGTCGGCTTCGCCATCCCGGTCAACACCGCCAAGCAGGTCTCCGAGCAGCTCATCAGCAACGGCAAGGTCAGCCACGCGTTCCTCGGCGTGAGCGTCACCGACGCGACCGGCGACGTGCCCGGAGCCCTCGTCAGGCAGGTCACCGACGGGAGCCCGGCGGCCAAGGCGGGACTGCAACAGGGCGACCTGATCACGAAGATCGGTGACAAGGCGGTTGACGGGGGAGATACTGTAGTTGGGCAGGTCAGAGGTTTTAAACCGGGCCAACAGGTCAAGATCACATACGTGAGGGACGGCAAGACGTCCGACGTCACCGTGACCCTCCAAGAGAAGAAGTAAACAAGGACCCCCTCCCGGACGGGTGTGCCGTTGAGATCGCTGCGGACTCGGCGGCACACCCCCCATTTCAGGAGAAGCGTCTGCCCTCGTCGCGGCGGTAGGCCCAGCCCGCGGCGAGGGCGAGGACGACCGTCCAGACGGCCAGCATGACGACGGCGACCACGTTCGGGGTGCGGTCCGCGGTCACCGCCCAGAGCAGCTCCGCCGCTCCCCGGGCCGGCGTGTACGGCGAGACGGTCTCGATGAAGCCGGGCAGGACCTGCGGCGGCAGCAGCAGCCCGCCCAGCACCGCCAGCGGGAAGAATAGGATCTGCGACACCGCGATCGCGCCCTTCGAGCTCAGCAGGAAGCCGATGAGCAGGGCGAGCAGCATGAACGGGATCCCGCTGACGACCAGCACGGCCAGCCCGAGCAGCAGTTTCCCCGGCGTGATGGTGGCCTCCGTGAAGAACGCCGCCACCAGCAGCACGGGGATCACCGAGACCAGCATGACGGCCACCGTCGTCAGGATCCGCCCGGCGAAGCGGGGGAACGGGCCCGCCGGGAGCGTGCGCAGGTAGGGGTTCCAGGGCTGCTCGCGGTCCTGGGCGACGGTGATGCTGAGCCCGATCAGGGCCCCCGACATGGCCCCGAAGAACATCAGCGAGGCCGTCGCCATCGTGGCCCCCCGCGGATCCTGTCCCGCGAACGGCACCACGAACGCCAGCATCGACACGGCCGGGAAGAACGCGCTCGCCAGGAGGCTGATCGGCACCCGGAGCTGCTCCAGCACGAGGTAGCGGGTGTGCGCGAGGACCAGGCTAGACATGGGCCGTCTCCTTCGAGGTGATGGTGAGGAAGGCCTCCTCCAGGGTGGTCGGCCTGATCTCGAGGCCGGAGAACGGCGTGCCGCTGCGCACCAGTTCGACGACCAGCCGGTCGGGGTCGGTGGTCATCAGGTGGGTCCGGCCGTCCTCGTGTTCGGTGCCGATCACGCCGGGCAGCTCGGGCAGGTTCTCGGCGACGAGCGAGACACGCCGCACGCCCACCATGTCGCGCACGGCCCGCACCGTGTCGTCGGCCAGCACGCTTCCGTGGCCCACCACCACGACCCGCTTGGCCAGGGCCTCGATCTCCTCCAGGTAGTGGCTGGTCAGCAGGACGGTGCCGCCGCCCTCGTGGAAGGATCTGATGCCCTCCCACAGCGAGCGCCTCGCCTCGACGTCCAGGCCCGTCGTGGGCTCGTCCAGGAAGACCAGCCGCGGCTCGCCCGCGAAGGCCAGCGCCACGGCCAGCCGCCGCTTCTGCCCGCCGGACAGGCCGCCGACCTGACGCTTGACCAGGTCGTCGAGGCCGAAGCGCGCCAGCAGCTCCCCTTTATCCACTTTTTTCGGGAAATGTGAGGAGACGAAGTCGACGATCTCGCCGACGCGTAACGACTCCGGCAGCCCGGTCTCCTGTGGCGTCACGCCGATGCCGCGGCGCATGACCGGGTCCTGCGGGGAGCCGCCGAGCAGCTCGACCGTGCCGGAGGTGGGGCGGCGCAGCCCCACGAACAGGTTGATCAGGGTGGACTTGCCCGCGCCGTTCGGGCCGAGCAGGCCGACGAGCTCGCCCGCCCGGATGTCGAGCGAGACGCGGTCGAGTGCCAGCACGTCGCCGTAGCGGCGGGTGGCCTCGATCGCTCTGGCGAGGATGGTCATGGCATCACTCCAGCGTTGTCCCAGCGTTGTCCAGCAAGGCGCGGATCGCCTTGGTGTAGTCGTCGAAGGCCAGCCGCCCCCGTTTGGTGAGCGCCACGAACGTGACCGGCGTGCGCCCCTTGTGCGTCTTGATGATCTGGACGTATCCGGCGTCCTCCAGCTTGCTGAGGTGCACCGACAGGTTGCCCGCGGTCATGCCCAGCAGGTCCTTCAGCGCGGGGAAGGCCATTTCGTTCCCTTCGCCGAGCACGTTCAGGGCGGCGACCACCCGGAGCCTGGCCTGCGCGTGGATCACCGGGTCGAGCTCCGGCGGCGCGTTGTCCGCGCTCACCGGCAGCGCCTGAGCCACAGGCCCGCGACGATGAAGCCGCCTCCCAGCAGCACCGCCGTCAGCAGCGCGTGCCAGCCGGCGCCGAGCAGCACGCCCACGGCGTCGACGCCCGCGACCCACGCCCCGATGAAGAACATCGGCCAGTTGAGCCAGATCGCGCCGCCGGCCATGTGCATGACCGCGACGATCATGAGCGACGCGCCTCCCCAGACGAGGCCGCTCTCGCTGGGTGGCAGGAGGTCGCTCACCCTGGTGGCGATGACGACCACGAGCATCATCCCGGCGAACCACGCGTACCCGTACATCGTGCCCCTGGCCGTGTGGTCGCCGCGGATGCCCTTGTTCATCCGGACGATCCCGAACGCGGCCACCGCCCCGGCCACGATCTGCGCGCCCATCAGCACGGCCAGCGCCTGCATCTGGGAGATCGGCGCGTAAGGGCGGCCGTCGAGGCCGTAGTGCAGGAAGAACGCGGTGAAGCCGAGCAGCCAGGCGACGCCCCAGGGGGCGTAGAGCAGGACCGGGTCGCCGTGCAGCCATCTCGCGGTGGCGACGCGCTGCTCCTCGATGAGGCGCAGCATCTCTTCGGGGCTCGTCACCTGCTCGTCGTCGCTCGTCATCGTAAACTCCTCGATCCTTCAAACTGGTTTGTACTCTAAACCAGATTGCCGCGCCAACTCAATCCCCTTGTGCGCCAGGGGGCTCAGCGCCTGGTCAGGACCTCGGACTCCCACAGATCGCGGTAGTAGCCGGGCACGGAGACGAGCTCGTCATGCCGTCCGCGCTGGATGACCCGGCCCTCTTCGAGCACGACGACCTCGTCCACGCTCTCCAGCCCCTTGAGCCGGTGCGTGACGAGGAGCGTGGTGCGGTCGCGGGTGACGTCGAGCAGGTCGCCCATCAGCCGGTCGGCCGTCTCCTCGTCGAGCGCCTCGGCGGGCTCGTCGAGCAGCAGCACCGGCGGGTCGTACAGCAGGGCCCTGGCCAGGGCCAGACGCTGCAGCTGCCCGCCGGACACGGTCCTGCCGTCCTCGCCCAGCTCAGCGTCCCACCCGGTCCGCTCGACCCAGCCGTCGAGCCTGGCGTCGCGTACGGCCCGCTCGAGCTCCTCCTGGTCGGCCTCCGGGCCCGCGAGGCGCAGGTTGTCCTTCAGGCTGGCGCGGAAGATGTACGGGTCCTGGGTGAGGCCGGTCATGAGCGTCCGCACGTCGTCGCCGGCGAGGTCGCGTACGTCCACGCCGTTGACGCGGATGCTGCCCGACTCCGGCTCGACCAGGCGCATCAGGGCGGCCAGCAGCGTGCTCTTCCCCGCGCCGCTGGGGCCCACGATCGCCACCCGCCTGCCGGGCGTGAGCGTCAGCGACACCCCGTCGAGGGCGGCCCGCGTGCTCGCGTCCGTCGTCGCGGTGGGGTGGCGGACCACCAGGTCGTCGATCTCCACGGTCAGCGGGGCCTCGGGCCGGGGCGCGGGCCGGGCGGGCTCCGCGACGGCCGGGGTGGCGGAGCGGACCTCGCGCAGGCGGCGCAGCGCCGCCGTGATCCCGGCGAGGCGCTCGCCCGCCGCCGCCAGCGGCAGCACCGGCTCGAACGCCACCAGGGCGGTCAGCGCGAGCACGGCGGTCGCGACCGAGCCGGCGCCCGAGCCCTGCGCGAGCAGGACGACGGCCGCCACCGTCAGGCCCTGTACGAGGGTGCCCCCGGCCAGGGCGGCGGCGTGGACGCGGGCCTGGCGGCGTTCGAGGGCGGACAGGGACTCGTCGGCGGCCAGCGCCTTGGTCAGGGCCTCCTCGTCGGCGCCGTAGGCGGCCAGGTCGGCGGAGCCGTGCACCAGGTCGGCCACCCGGCCCGCCAGCGCCGCCCTGGCCGGGGCGATCCTGGCCGACCACCGGCGGGCCGCGGCGGCCGTGCCGGCGGGCAGCGCCACCCCGGCCAGCACGAGCCCGGCCACCAGCACGAGCGCCGTCACCGGCAGGACGGTCAGCCCGATGACGACGGCCGCGAGCCCCGCCAGCGCCGCCGCCGTGGCGGGGAGCAGGCAGCGCACGAGCAGGTCCTGAACGGCCTCGGTGTCGTCGACCATGCGGCTGAGCAGGTCGGCGCCGCCGTGGCGGGGCTGCTGGGGCGGGATGAGGGCCCGGTAGAGCTGCTCGCGGGTGCCCGCCTGGGCGCGCAGCGCGACGTCGTGGCCGGTGAGGCGTTCGGCATAGCGGAAGACGCCCTTGCTCGTGGCGAACGCCCTGGTGGCCACGATGGCCACGCTCAGGGCGGCCAGCCCCGGCTGCTGCGCGGCCCTGGTGATCAGCCACGCGGCGGCGGCGATGAGCCCGAGCCCCGCCAGGTCCGCCGCCGCGCCCGCCAGCACGGCCCAGACGAGCCGCGTCCCCATGCGCCGGTTCACCGCCCGCTCCCTTCGCCCCGCCGCACCGCGGGCTCGGCCTTGTGGTGCATGCGGGTGGTGTCGGAGACGACGCGGCCCTCGTGCACGCGGATGACGCGGTCGGCGAGGTCGATCATGGCCGGCCGGTGCGCGACGATGACAGCCGTGCGGTCCTGGGCCAGGTCCGCGGTGGCCGCCACCACGGCCGCCTCGCTGCGCCCGTCCAGGCGGGCCGTGGGCTCGTCGAGCAGCAGCATCGAGGCCGCGGGCCGGCAGAAGGCCCGCGCCAGCGCGATCCGCTGCCGCTGGCCGGCGGACAGGTTGGCGCCGCGCTCGCCCACCACCGTGTCGAATCCCTGCGGCAACGCCTCCACGAAGTCGGCGTGCGCCGCGGCCGCGGCCCTGCGGACCTCCTCCATGGAGGCCGCGGGAGCCCCGAGCCGGATGTTGCCGGCCACGGAGGTGGCGAACAGGTGGGGCCGCTGCGCCACGAAGGCCAGCCGCGCCCGCCAGTTCCCCAGGTCGAGCTCGCGCAGGTCGGTGCCGTCGACGAGCACCCGGCCCTGCGACGGCTGGACGAACCCGAGGACGAGATGGAGCAGGGTGCTCTTGCCCCCGCCGCTCTCGCCGACGAGCGCCACGCGTTCCCCCGGGCCGATCGTGAGCGAGACGTCCTCCAGGGCCGCGACGTCACGGCCGGGGTAGCGCACGGTCACGTTCTCCAGGCGGATCTCCGGCGCCCCGGACGGCGGCGCCCCCTGAGCCCCATGAACCGGCCCGCGCACCGGCTCGGGCTCGTCCGCGCCGTCCAGCACGGCGAAGGCCGCGTCGGCCGCCGCCACTCCCTCCATCGAGGCGTGGAAGCGCGTCCCCATCGCCCGCAGCGGCAGGTACGCCTCCGGCGCCAGCAGCAGCACCAGCAGTGCCGTCGTCAGGTCCAGCGAGCCCCCGAGCAGCCGCAGCCCGATCGGCACCGCCACCAGCGCCAGCGACAGCGACGCGCACAGCTCCAGCACCAGCGACGACAGGAACGCCACCCGCAACGTCCGCATCGTCGCGCTCCGGTGCGCGTCCGCGACCTGCTGGATGACGCCCGCCTGGTAGCGGGCCCGGCCGAAGGCGCGCAGGGTGGGCAGCCCGCGCACGACGTCGAGGAAGTGGCCGCCGAGCCGCGACAGGGCCAGGAACTGGCGCTCGGTGACGGCCTTGGTGGTCATGCCCACCAGGGCGCCGAAGACGGGGATCAGGGGCAGCGTGACCAGGACGATGAGCGCGCTCGCCAGGTCGGCGGCGAACAGCCGTACCAGCACCGCGAGCGGCACCACCCCGGCCACCGCGATCGACGGCAGGTAGCCGGTCAGGTACGCGTCGAGCCCGTCGAGGCCGCGCCCCGCGAGCGTGACCAGCTCGCCCGAGCGGTGCCGGGTGATCCGCCCGGGGCCCAGGTCGCGCAGCCGGGCCAGCAGCCGGTGGCGCAGCGCCGACTTCACGCCGGTGGCGGTGCGCCCGGCGAAGACGCCCTGCGTCCAGGCCAGCAGCGCCCGCACGCCCACCACCGCCACCAGCCCCGCCAGGGCGACGGCGGTGAACCTGCCGGACAGCACCCCGGCCAGCAACTCGGCCTGCACCAGTACGAGCAGCCCCGCCAGCACCGCCGCGACCATGGTCACGGCCAGGTGGAGGCGGACCGACCGCTCGGCCCGCATGAGCCGTAGGAGATCCTTGTGCACGAGCCCTCAGAAGCCCTCAGAAGAACGACGGAAGCAGGACAGCGTCCTTCCCTGGGCGGAAAGTGCGCCACACCCATACTTGCGCGCCCAGGAGGATGGGCGCGAACGGCAGCACCATGACACTGAGCACATTCAACGTGGCCGCCGGCGCGGTGTGCGCCAGCAGGTACGGCATCGCGCCCACGAGCACGCCCACCGCCGGGACCGCGGCCACGACCCCCGACACCACCAGGGCCCGCCCCGACCTGGACGCCCCGAAGACCCCGGGCGTCCGCCACGCCAGGAACGTCCACCCGTGGAAGGCGAACAGCAGCGTCACGACCGCCCCCAGCATCACCCCCACCGGATGCACCGGCGAGGCCGCGAACCCCGTGGCCGCCGCGTGGATCGCCATGCCCCACCCGAACGACAGCCCCAGAGACCCGAACGCGATCATCGCGTCCCAGAACCCCCGCCACCTGAAGCCGTCCAGCCTGCGCCGGAACCACAGCCCCGCGTCCCGCACGACCCAGCTCAGCAGCATGGCCACCACCAGCGGGTACAGCTTGAACAGCACCTCGCCCTCCAGCAGCGGGTAGACGCCGAACAGCGTTCCGGCGACCGCCACCAGCCACACCTCGTTGGCCAGCACGTACGGCGCCATCGCGGCCACCATGCGGTCGCGGCCCTGGCGGGTCCTGCCCAGCAGCGGCAGCAGCAGCCCCACCCCCAGGTCGAACCCCTCAAGGGCGAAATATCCGGCCAGCAGCACGGCGAAGAGAACGAACCAGATCACTTCCATGTCGGCACCTCACTCAGTAACTCAGCGCGGGGGAGCGGGTCTCACCGGCGGGGACGGCGCCCAGGGCCACGTCGCGCGGCCCGCGCCGGACGATCCGGGCGATGAGCACGTAGTCGACGACCGCCAGCAGCCCCAGTACGCCCGCGAACCCGGCGAGCGAGGCCGTGACCATGCCCGAGGTCAGTCCGGGGGACATGGCGTCGGCCACGGTGAGCTTCTGCCAGATCATCCACGGCTGCCGGCCGACCTCCCGCGCCAGCCAGCCCAGGATCGCCAGGATGAACGGCAGCGGCGTCATCACCATGAGCAGCGGATGCGTCCACCGCCACCGCGGCAGCACGCCGATCATCGGCAGCATCACGAACAGCACGACCAGCGCGAGCAACTGCCCGAACTCGATCATCAACCCGAGCGGCAGCGCCGCGCCCACGTTGCCGTCGAACTTCCCGTCCTGGATCCCGGCGAACTGCGCGTACCCGAACCCGATCGTGACGAAGATCCCGATCGCCGCCGCGACCACGCCGGTCCGCAGCGACCTGGTGAAGAACTCCACGTGCTCGGTGCGGCGGCGCAGCTGGTACGCGCTCGCCCCCACCATCACCATGGCGCCCGTGAACAGGCCGGCCCCGATGACGTGCGGGAAGGAGAAGATCAGGCTCTTGTTCGTGAGCAGGGCGCCGAAGTCGACCAGCTCCAGGCGGTCGCCGCGGGCGACGGAGCCGACCGGGTTCTGCAGGAACGAGTTGGCGAGCATGATGTAGAAGGCGCTCGCGTACGCGGTCAGCGTCACGAGCCAGATGCAGGCCAGGTGCGCCCATCGGGGCAGGCGTCCCCAGCCGAAGATCCACAGGCCCAGGAACGTGGACTCCAGGAAGAAGGCCACCAGGGTCTCCATGGCCAGCGGCGCGCCGAAGACGTCGCCGGCGTAATGGGACAGGCCGCTCCAGGAGAGGCCGAACTGGAACTCCATCACCAGCCCGGTCACGATGCCCAGAGCGTAGTTGACGACGTAGATCTGGCCCCAGAAGCGGGTCATGGCCTCGTGGAGCGGTTTGCCCGAGATCACCCAGCGCGTGTTCATGATCGCCACCAGGGGGGCCAGGCCCAGGGTCAGCACGACGAACAGGAAGTGGAGGCTTCCTGTCACGGCGAACTGCGTCCGGGCCAGTTCGAGTGCATCCATCGCGAACTCCGTTGTTGTGTCTGGCTACATATAGACAGCCTACATGTAGACTGCCTACATGAGCGCGCGCGTCCGTACTTCGGCCGGGGTCCTTCGGTGGGAGGGGCAGGCCAGCCCGCCGCCTTCGGTGGCGGTCCTTCGGGCGCGAAGGAGGCGGCCGGGCGTCCCGCCTCTTCGGGCCGGGGTGCCTCGGGTGGCGGCGCGGTGGTCAGGGCATGCCGGGTCGCCCGTGCGGTGTCTAGGATCGGAATCATGAATCCGGACGCGCTGCGCGGGCACATGGACGCGCTCCTGCTCTCCGTGCTGGAGCGCGAGCCGCTGCACGGCTACGCCATCATCGAGGCGCTGCTGGAGCGCAGCGGCGGCGCGCTGAACGTGCCCACGGGCACCGTCTACCCGGCCCTGCGCAGGCTGGAGCGCATCGGCTACCTGTCCAGCGAGTGGGCCACGGTGGGCGGGCGCAAGCGCCGTACCTATCGGCTGACGGCTTCGGGCAGGAAGCACCTCGAAGGGGAGCGCTCGGCGTGGCAGGAGTTCGCCACCGTGATCGGCAGCGTGCTGCGCGCCGAAGCCGTCGAGGTCAGCGCCGTGCGAGCCGCGAACGGCTGACGCGCAGGCAGCGCGTGGCGCCGTAGATCTGCAGGCCCCAGAAGGTAGACGTCACCATGTTGGCGAGCAGGGAGGGCAGGGCGTCCAGATGGCTCCCGCCCGTCGCGCCCAAGGTCAACGCCAAGCTCAGCGCTCCGGTGACCGGCAGCATGATCCACACGAGCAGGCCCAGCGACCTGGTCACCAGCCGGGGCCGGTGGATCCACCGGGCGCCCCGGCTCAGGGCGAAGAGTGCGAGCCCGCCGTACAGCCCGACGCAGAGCTGGAGGATGTCGAGCAGTCGCGAGACCACCGGGAACCAGGCGGGCGCGTGCCGCCAGGCGTCCGCGTCGCCGGGATAGACGCGCCACATCATCGACCACATCAGAGTGGTGATCGGCACGCTGATGAACAGCAGCGAGCCCAGCCGGCGCCCCGCCACGGCGGTCAGCTCGGACTGGTAGCCGGGGGCGACCTCCGCGACCTCCCCGAACTCCGCCACCGCGACCCGCTCCGCCTCCGCCCGTTCGAGCCCCTCGGCCTCCAGCGCGTCGGCGGTGTCGGTCAAGCTGTCGCGCGCCTCGACGACCAGATCGCGCTTCGCCCCCTGCGGGCCGGCCAGGGCGCGGTCGAGCTCCGCCACGTAGTCGTCGATACGCATGGACCCCAGTCTACGGAGGACGATCTCGGTCTCCCATCGGGGAAATCCCCGAGATTCCGGGGTGCCGGGTTGATGTGTAGGAAAATTCCTACGTATAGTGTTCGACATGCCGATATCCCAGATTCTCACCATCACCGTGCCCGTCGCCGACCAGGAGCGGGCGCTGGCCTTCTACACCGGCGTCCTCGACTTCGAGGTGCGCACCGACAACCCGTTCCCGATGGGCCGCTGGCTCACCGTCGCCCCCAAGGGGTCCGGGACCGCGCTGCTGCTGGCCTCCTGGTTTCCAGGCATGGCCCCGATCGGCGGCCTGGTGGTGGCCGCGCCCGACCTCGACGCCCTGGCCGCGCGGCTGCGCGAGCACGGCGTCTCGTTCGAGGGGCCGAGCGACGAGCCGTGGGGGCGTCAGCTGCTGTTCCAGGATCCGTTCGGCAACGGGTTCGTGGTCAGCCAGGCATGACGGCCGACCACGTGTTCACCGCGCTGGCCAGCCCGGCCAGGCGGGAGCTGCTGCGCCTGCTGCTCGACGAGGGCGCCCAGCCCGCCGGCCGGCTGGCCGAGCGGTTCGACATGAGCAGGCCCAGCGTGTCGGAGCACCTCAAGGTGCTCAGGGACGCCGGGCTCGTGGCCGAGACCCGCAAGGGGCGGGAGCGGCACTACCGGCTGGAGGCGGCGCCGCTCATGGAGATCCGCGACTGGCTCACCCCGTACGAACGGTTCTGGCGGGAGAAGCTGGCCGACCTCACGACCTTGCTCGACGAGATGGAGGACGACGACCATGCCCCGTGACACGGCGGCTGAAGACCTGCGCGCGATCAGGATCGACCAGTTCATCGCGCACCCGCCGAGGAAGGTGTGGCGGGCGCTCACCGAGCCCGAGCTGGTCGCCCGCTGGCTCATGCCCAACGACTTCAAGCCCGAGGTGGGGCACCGGTTCACCTTCACCACGGAGCCCAAGCCGCAGGTGGGCTTCGACGGGATCGTCTACTGCGAGGTGCTGGAGCTGGAGCCGGAGAAGCTGCTGAAGATCAGCTGGAGCGATCACAAGCGGGCCGACTGGACGGTCACCTGGCGGCTGGAGCCGGAGGGCAGGGGCACCAGGCTGTTCCTCGACCACGAGGGCTTCGAGCCGGACGACGAGCTGCAGCAGCTCTCCCGCCGCATCATGGGCGGCGGCTGGCGCTCGCGCCACTTCCGCGCCATCGCCGCCGTCGTGGAGGGGCTGGACGCCTAAGGTCGCAGGGCCGGGCTCGGCGGCTCGGCCTGGCGTTCGGCGTGCGAGGTGGACGTCCACATCACGGCGGCCGTGGTGATCGCCAGCAGCAGCGCGAACCAGCCGGCCGCCCGCCCCATGCGCATTCCGTACCCGCACAGGAGCCACGAGACGGACAGCCACCAGCGGTGACCGGCCTGGCGCCGCATCTCCATGGCCGCGAACGCGAAGTCGGCCGAGGTGGCGCGGTCGCTGGGCTGCAGCCCGGCGTAGAGGTCGGCCAGCCGGTCGGGGGTGGCGCCGGGATCGCCCGGCGCCGCCCAGCCGCGCATGGTGTGCTCGTCGGCCAGCGCGCGCCGGCGCGAGAACCAGCGCAACATCGGCCAGCGCAGGCTCACCCGCAGGCCGCGCGGCGTGAGCGCGAACGTGCAGTCCTTGACCCGCACCCCCGACGGATGGGCCAGGCCGGCGAACCTGCACGCCGACAGGTCCAGCCCGTACAGCGCCAGGTCGCTCGCGTCCACCTGCCGCAGCGACGTCAGCACGGACCTGCCCCGGCCGGTCACGGTGGCGGGGCCGCGCAGCACCGCGCCCTCCAGATCGGCCTGGGAGTCGGTCAGCCGCAGCGTCGTCGCGCCCGCCACCTCGACGCCGCGCAGGTCCACGCCGCACCGGGACACGGCCACGTCCAGGAGCCCGTCGGCGCGGGCCCTGGCCGCCGACAGCCTGCCGGTGGCCGAGAGGTAGGCGTCGGCGGCGAAGTGCGCGGCCTCGAACCCGGCGTGCCCGCTGACCTTGCGGAAGGACAGGGTACGGCCGAAGCGCGCCCCTCTGAAGGCGGCCCCGCCGCCCAGCCTGGCCCCGTCGAAGGTGGCGTACCCGTCGAACCTGGCCCGCTCGCACGACAGCCCGTGGCCGAAGACGGCCTGGCTGAACAGCGCGTCGCGGGACATCACGGCCCGGTCGAGGCAGACGTGCCCGCGCACGGTGACGCCGTGGAAGGACAGCTCGCGGGTGAACCTGGCGCCGGCCAGCGACACGTTGCCCTCGAAGCGGGCGCCGAAGAACGAGGCCAGCCGCTCGAACCTGGCGCCGTCGAGCGACACGTCGCCCGTGAACGTCACACCGGACAGCCGTACGTCGCCGGTGAACCTGACCCGGTCGAGCCGGGCCCTGCCGGGCCTGCCGCCGGTGGCTTCGAGCACCCGGGACAGCAGCTCGCCGCTGACGGTGGTGCCGCGCAGGTCGAGCAGGCGGCCGGGGGACATCTCGTCGAGGGCCTGGGGGAGGTCGTCGGGTGCGAGGTGTGCGAGGCAGAAGCCGGTCGTCCGGCCGGCGATTCCGGTGCAGGCAGCCGAATACGCGCAGGTGACCCAGTCCATGCAGAGGTCATACCCGCCGGGGGAGGGTGTCAAGGTTCGATGTTTTAATGTTCTATCCACTTTTATGTGGAAATATGCGCTCTAAATAGGCTCTAAAGTGCCGGGCATGCGCGCTTTATCCCGAGCATCCCTCGCTGCCCTAGTTGTGGTGGCTCTCTCCGCCTCGCCCGCCGCGGCGGATCCCGCGTCCCCCTGCGACACCCCTGCCACGCATCGCATCGCCCAGGTGCAGGGCGGCGGGGACGCGACCCCGCTGCCCGGCCAGACCGTACGGGTCGAGGGCGTCGTCACCGGCGACTTCCAGCGGACCGACCAGCTCAGCGGCTTCTTCCTGCAGGATCCGCGGCCGGACTCCGACCCCGCGACCTCGGAGGGGCTGTTCGCGTTCGCCCGCGAGTCGTTCAAGGACGTCAAGGTCGGCGACCGGGTCCTGGTCACCGGCCGGGCGACCGAGTTCAACGGCTGGACCGAGCTGTCGCCGGTCACCGCCGTGGACGTGTGCGGCACCGGGAGCGTGGCGGCGCAGCCGTACAAGCTGCCCACCGAGACCGCGGGCGGCCTGGAGCGGGTCGAGAACATGCTGCTCACGTTCCCGCAGCCGCTGACCGTCAGCGAGCACTACAACCTGGGCCGCTTCGGCGAGGTCACGCTCTCCTCGCAGGGCCGGCTGTTCCAGCCGACCGACCGGCCGGGCGTCGACCCGGCGCTGGACGCCCGCCGCCAGCTGCTCATCGACGACGGCTCCACCAGGGAGAACCCGGCCACCCTGCCGCCCATCGTGCGTACCGGCGACGTCGCGTTCGCCGTCACGGGCGTGCTCGGGTACGGCTTCGGCAAGTACCGGCTGCAGCCGACCAAGCCGATCGACTACAAGAACGCCAACCCGCGCCTGCCCAAGCCGTTCCCCGTGATCGGGAACGTCAAGGTGGCCTCGTTCAACACCCTCAACTGGTTCACCACGCTCGGCTCGCGCGGCGCCACCAACGCCGCGGAGCAGCAGCGCCAGCTCGCCAAGCTGGTGGCCGCGCTCAAGGGCCTCAACGCCGACGCGGTCGCGCTCATGGAGGTCGAGAACAACGGCCAGACCGCGCTGCAGACGCTGGTGGACGCCCTGAACGCCGAGGTCGGAGCCGGTACGTACGCCGCGCTCACGCACCCGTACCCCGGCACGGACGCCATCCAGGTCGCGCTGATCTACAAGCCCGGCAGGCTGACCCCGGTCGGCGAGACGAAGGCGTCGCAGGACCCGGTGTTCAGCCGCCCGCCGCTGATCCAGACGTTCCGCCGCAAGGGCGGCGGCCAGCCGTTCACGATGCTGGTCAACCACCTCAAGTCCAAGGGCACCTGCCCGGCCGACGGCCCCGACGCCGACCAGGGCGACGGGCAGAGCTGCTGGAACGCCACCCGCGTCAAGCAGGCCCAGGCCCTGCTGGGCATCGTCGCGGACCAGGACCTGCCCAACCCGATCGTGCTCGGCGACCTCAACGCCTACGGCGAGGAGGACCCGATCGACACCCTTGAGGCGGGCGGCCTGACCAGCGTCACCAAGCGGTTCGTGCCCGCGCCGCTGCGCTACAGCTACCTGTTCGACGGCCTGGCCGGCGAGCTCGACCACGCCATGGTCGGGCGGCAGCTGCTCAAGCGGGTGACGAGCGCGACGATCTGGCACATCAACTCCGACGAGCCGCGCATCCGCGACTACAACACGGAGTACAACCCGCCCGGCCTCTACCAGCCGGACGCGTACCGCTCCTCCGACCATGACCCGCTGGTCATCGGCCTGACCCTGCCGGGAGACAAGGGGTAAGCACGGGAAGAGGGGACAGTCTCGCGATATTTCGTAAACGGTCCCCTCTTTTCTTGTTGTAGATCGGCCGTACGGGGCTGCGGCGCGTCGAGGGCCGGCGATGTACGGGACCGGGTCCGCCGGCATCGCGCCGGCCGCCGGAGTCCCCTGGGGCGACTGGCATTTCTACGACAAGGCGCTCATGACCGCGCGCGGCTGGCGTACGGTGGGCGCATGATCGCGGTCGGCTGTCTGCACATGGTGCCCTTCCACCGGTTCGGGCGCGTGCGGAGGACCCCGGCTTCGGCCACAGCCGGGAGCAGGTGGCCAAGGAGGTCGCCTACGCCCTGCTGCCTCTCACGTTCGTGGGCGGCGACTCCAACACCGACCGGCGCGACCTGCCACTGGTCGCGGCACACCGGGACGGCGCGGACACCATCCTGCACACGCCGCCGGCCCCCGGCCGGCCGCCGGACTCCATCCCGACCTGCTCGACCATCCGTGCCGGGTGGCGGAGTTCGCGCCGGCCCAGACACTGGAATGCGGGCGCGAGGGTAGGGGTTCATACCGATGAACAGTTTTCAGCGAGGGACGAGGAGCCACTTGTGGCGACCATCGAAGTAACAGAGCAGAACTTCAACGACATCGCCGACAAGGGGATCGTGCTGCTCGACTTCTGGGCGGAGTGGTGCCCGCCGTGCAAGAAATTCGGTCCGATCTTCGAGCAGGCGTCCGACCTGCACGGGGACATCACGTTCGGCAAGATCGACACCGACGCCGAGCAGGGGCTCGCACAGGGCTTCGACATCACCTCGATCCCGACGCTGATGGCCATCCGCGACGGCATCGTGGTCTTCGCCCAGGCCGGCGCCATCCCCGCGCCCGCACTCGAGGACCTGATCAGGCAGGTGCGGGCGCTCGACATGGACGCCATCCGCGCCGAACTCGCCGAGGAGATGAAGCAGAACTGACCCTTCCCAAGGGTCTCAGGGCTTGCGGGCGACCCCGACGTACCCGAACGTGATCCCGTTCCCGGGCGCGTCCGGGTCGTCGGGCCGCCAGCCGTTCGGGTACGTCAGCCCGGGCTCCTCCAGCTCGTAACCCTCGAAGAAGCGCAGGATCTCCTCGCGCGTCCGCAGGCTCAGCGCGGCGGTGGCCCGCCGGTAGATCTCGACGGCCTGCGGGGTGGTGTCCGGCGTGGTGTCGATGGCATGGCTGATCATCAACCGGCTGCCGGGCGCGCTCGCCGCGCGCAGCTTGGCCACCATGTCGTAGGCGACGTAGTCCGGGATGAAGTGCAGGATCGCCAGCATCAGGAACGCCACCGGCCGGTCGAAGTCGATCAGGTCGTCCAGTTTGTGCAGCAGCGTGTCGGTCTCGCGTACGTCCGCCTGCAGGAAGCTGACGTTCTCGGTCCTGGCCAGCAGCGCCCTGCCGTGCACGCAGACCACGGGGTCGTTGTCCACGTAGACGACCCGCGCCTCAGGGGCGATCTCGTGCGTGTTCCCCTGAGTCGGCAGCCCCGCGCCGAGGTCGACGATCTGCCGCACGCCCGAATCGACCAGGTGCCGCACGGCGCGGCGCAGGAACGCCCTGTTCGCGCGGGCGCCCTCCTTGGTATTGGGGAACGTCTGCAGGATCTGCTCGGCGGCTGCCCGGTCGGCGGCGAAGTTGTCCTTGCCGTCGAGGAAGTAGTCGTACATCCGCGCGACGTTGGGGACGTTAGGGTCCACCCCCTCGGGGGCACTGTCCACGATTTCTCCTGAAATATCGCCCTTTTTGCGGGCGATCATAGCCGTGGATTCTCCGGTTGCCCTGGAATTTGGTTCTACTCGCGGCACCAGTGAGACGTACATCACTTACGCCCATCACCCCCCGCCGCATGCCCTTCGCACCCCGTGACTCCAGGGCCCAGCCGGCCTCCTGAAGACCACCTGCCACCGAGCCCCCCGGCGCCGTCGCCCTCCCGCCCGATCGCCCCGTCGCGGGGGCGTCTCAGAAACCGGGCGGGCAGCAGAAAGGGGACGCGTGCCTGGAAGGCGGGCGCGTCCCCTCAGGTGCGGGTGAGTCAGCCGCGGTAGAGCTCGGCGACGCGGAAGGCGAGGTCGAGGGACTGGCTGCGGTTGAGCCGCGGGTCGCAGGCCGTCTCGTAGCGGGTCGCGAGGTCGTCCTCGACGATCTCGTGCCCGCCGCCCACGCACTCCGTCACGTCGTCACCCGTGAACTCGATGTGGATCCCGCCGGGATGCGTGCCCAGCGACCGGTGCACCTCGAAGAAGCCCGCCACCTCGTCCAGCACGTCGTCGAGGCGGCGCGTCTTGTGCCCGCTGGGCGCCTCGAAGGTGTTGCCGTGCATCGGGTCGCAGATCCAGGCGACCCGAGCCCCGGTGGCCGTGACCTCCTTGACCAGGGCCGGCAGGTGCTCGCGGATCTTGGAGGCGCCCATCCGGGTGATGAACGTGAGCCGCCCCGCCTCGTTGCCCGGGTTGAGCTTCTCGATGAGCGCCACGGCCTCCTCGGGCGTCGTGGTGGGCCCGAGCTTGACGCCGATCGGGTTGCGGATGCGGGCGAAGAAGTCGACGTGCGCCCCGTCGAGCTGGCGGGTGCGCTCGCCGATCCAGACCATGTGCGCCGACACGTCGTACGGCAGCCCCGTACGCGAGTCGATGCGCGTGAGCGCACGGTCGTAGTCGAGGATGAGCGCCTCGTGCGAGGAGTAGAACTCCACGGTGTGGAACTCCTCGGGATCGGCCCCGCAGGCCCGCATGAACGCGAGCGCCTGGTCGATCTCCCTGGCCAGCTGCTCGTAGCGGCGCCCGGCGGGCGACTCGGCCACGAAGTCCTGGTTCCACGCGTGCACCTGGCGCAGGTCGGCGTAGCCGCCCTTGGTGAACGCGCGGGCGAGGTTGAGGGTCACGGCCGAGGAGTGGTACGCCTTGAGCAGCCGCCACGGATCGGGCCGGCGCGCCTCGGCGGTGAAGTCGAACCCGTTGACCATGTCGCCCCGGTAGGCGGGCAGCTCGATCCCGTCACGGACCTCGGTGCCCTTGGAGCGCGGCTTGGCGAACTGGCCCGCGACCCGGCCGATCTTCACGACCGGCACCTTGCCCGCGTACGTCAGCACGATCGCCATCTGCAGCAGCGTCTTGAGCTTGTTGCGCACGTTGTCGGCGGTCGCGCCGGAGAAGGTCTCGGCGCAGTCGCCGCCCTGCAGGACGAAGGCCTCACCCCGGGCGACGGCGGCCAGCTGCTCCTTGAGCTGGTCGCACTCGCCGGCGAAGACCAGTGGGGGCAGGCCGCCGAGCTCGGCGACGACCTTGTCGAGCTCGCCGCGGTCGGGCCAGTCAGGTTGCTGCGCCGCGGGGAGGGCTCGCCAGGAATCGAGATCCACGAGATTGCTGCTCACGAGATACGAGGGTAATCCACTGGCTCCGGGCCCACGGACCTCGATGTCCACGTTGTGAGAATGCAGTCATACCCCTGAGGACTGAGAGGCGGTCAAAGTTCCTTTACGGATACGTGCTCGGGCCGTACCCCCAGCCCGATGAAGCGCCGGGTCACCCGGTTGAGCAGGGGGATCCGCCCGAGGTCGCGGGGCATCCTGGACGGGTCGAGCCTGTTGCTGAGCGCCCGCTTGATCACCACATTCTGGACCACCCGCTGGGCCGCCTGCGTGAGCCGCGTGGGCGGCATCCGCCGCTTCTGCACCAGGCGCAGGGTGGACTCCGGGATCGGCGCGCCGGACCTGAGCGACCCGGCCAGCAGGTTGGCGGTGGCGACCGCGTCCTGGACGGCCAGGTTGATCCCCACTCCGAACACCGGCGACATGGCGTGCGCGGCGTCCCCGATGCACAGGAATCCGGGCCGGTGCCAGCGGCGCAGCCGGTTGAGCACGACCGTGAGCACGCTGACGTCGTCGTAGCTCCCGATCTGCCCGATCCGGTCGGCCAGCCACGGCAGCAGCGCCGCGACCGGTTCGCGGAGCGCGTCGATCCCGGCACGCACCAGCTCGTCGAACCCGCCCTTGGGGATCACGTACGCGAGTTGCCAATAACTTTGCCTGTTGATGGACACCATCATGCGTCCCCCGGAGATCCGAAGGAACGTGTCGTCACGGTCGGACGGTTGCCGGGGCAGCCGGAACCACACCACGTCCATCGGCGCGCCGAGCTCCTCCGGCACGAGCCCGGCGCGCTCGCGCAGGGTCGAGTGCCGCCCGTCGGCGGCGACGGTCAGGTCGGCCCTGATCTCGTGCTCGCCCGACTCGTCCCGGTAACGCAGTCCGCGCACGGTCTGGCCCTCGCGGATCAGGTCGTACGCCTCGGCGTTCATCAGCAGCCGGAAGCTCGGATACCGGGCGGCGGCCGACGTGACGAGGTTGAGGAAATCCCATTGCGGTACGAACGCGATGTAGTCGTACTTGCCGGGCAGCCCGCGCAGGTCCGCGAGCCTGGCGTCGCCGCGGTCGGTCACCATGCTGATCCCGTACGCCTTGCGGTGGGGGATCTTCAGGAACTCCTCGGCCAGCCCCAGCTCGTCGAGCACCTGCAGCGTGGACGGATGGATCGTGTCGCCCCGGAAGTCACGCAGGAAGTCGCCGTGCTTCTCCAGCAACGTGACCTCGACCCCTGCCCTGGCCAGCAGCAGCGCCAGCATCGCGCCGGCCGGCCCGCCGCCTGCTATTACACAGCTCATAATTCATCACCCAATGAGATTGTCTCATCCCGGGAGAAAAGAGCAAGCCTCGCAGCCATCCGACATGCCCGGGTCGCCGAAGTACATGCGTGAGCCGCCTCTCACAAAGGGAGTGGACGATGACGGACGAACTCCACACCCTCTCGGGCGCCTACGCCGTGCACGCACTGCCGTACGCCGAGGGGGTGCTGTTCGAGGAGCACCTGCCGGCGTGCCCGGCCTGCTGGGTGGAGGTCCGGCGGCTGCGCGAGACCGCGGCCAGGCTCGCCGAGGCGGTGGCCGAGCCGCCGCCCGCCACGCTCCGGCAACGCCTGCTCGCCGCCGCCCACGAGCGGCGGCCCGACGAGCGGCGGCCCGGAGTTCGGTGGCGGCCCGGGGAGCGGCCGGAGGGGGTGCCAGGAGCGGTGCCCGACGACAGCCCGACCATCTGGCGGCCCCCGGCGTCACGCACGCCCGCAGCCCCGCCTGTGGCCCCGCCCACGGCGCACGAGGGCGGCCGGGTCCTGCCCCTCAGGCGCGGCCGGTCCAGGGTGATGGCGGGCCTGGCGGCCGTGGCCACGGCGGCGGCGGTCGCGCTCGGCGCCGTCGCCCTGGACGCCCGCCGCGACCTGAGCGACCTGACCGCCAGGAACGACGAGGTGATCGCCGTGCTGGCCGCGCCCGACGCCGAGACGGTACGCCGGCCCGCCACCTCCGGCGGCACCGGCACGGTCGTGATCTCCCGCGCGAGGGGACGCATGGTGTTCGCCTCGTCCGGCCTCGCGGAACTGCCCGGCTCCAAGGGGTACGAGCTGTGGCTGATGGGCCCGGACGGCCCCCGCCCCGCCGGGATGCTCGACCGGGCCGAGGACGGCCTGACCACCCCCCTGCTGATCACGCCGGAGCGGGGGGACGAGCGCGTGGCGCTCACGGTCGAACCGGCGGCAGGTTCCGGCAAGCCCACGACCAAACCGATCCTCCTGGCCGAGCTCCCCGAGGCCTGACACGCAGTTAGGGGGTTGGTCACGCGCGTTTGATCGTAGATAGTGCAGGGCATGCGTATCTTCGCGGCCCTGGTGCTGGCCGCCGCACTGTTACCCGTCTTACCCGTGCCCGCGGCGGCCGCCGAGGCGGGCGCGGCCACCGTGGTGCCCGTCCAGGTCACGGGCTCCCCGGCCAGGCGATTCAACCTGATCATCATGGGGGACGGCTACACCGAGCCGGAACAGGCCAAGTTCCGCGCCGACGTTGACCGGCACCTCAACGTGATGTGGTCGATCGAGCCGTTCAAGACGTACCGCAACTACATCAACGTCTACCGCGTCGACATAGTCTCCGGCGAGTCGGGCATCAGCTGCGACCCCGGACTGGACTCGCCGAAGAAGACCACCCCGCTCGGCATGGGCTTCTGGGGCCGCTGCAACCCCGGCAGCGTCCAGCGCCTGATCACCATGGACAACGCCGCCGCCACCCGGTACGCCGACCTGGTCACCGGCACCACCTCCGGCAACCGGCAGATCCTCGCGCTCGGCAACAGCGGCACGTACGGCGGCGCGGGCGGCTCGTACGCCACCGCCTCGGGCAGCAACAGCATGTCCGCCCTGATCAGCCCGCACGAGCTGGGCCACTCCCTGGGCGGCCTGCAGGACGAGTACGACTACTACCAGCGCGGTGTCCCCGGCGGCGCCTACCCCGGATCCGAGCCGTCCAGCGCCCACCACACGCTGCTGACCGAGCAGCAGCTGAAGGACCAGCAGAAGAAGTGGTGGCGCTGGCTGGGCGAGCCCAGCGAGTCGGGCGGCCCCATCGGCCGCTACGAGGGCGGCCTGTACTACACGACCGGGGTCTGGCGGCCCAGCCGGCACTCCATGATGAAGACCCTCGGCTACTACTACGACCAGGTCAGCCGCGAGGTCATGGTCCAGCGCATCACCGCCAAGACCATGGTCATCCAGGACGCCACGCCCAACCAGCAGCCCGTCGGAGCCGACCGGGTGCTGTGGGTCGAGCCGATGCGCCCCGTCGGCCATTCGCTGACGACCACCTGGAACGTGGACGGCAAGGACCTCGCGAGCCACGACGACGCCCTCGACCTGCGCACGCTCGGCCTCACCCCGGGCACGCACACCGTCACGGCCACCGTCTCGGACCCGACCGAGTTCGTCAGGGACCCGGCGGTCAGGGCGGCCGTCACCAAGTCCCGCACCTGGACGGTGGACACCTCGCTGACCACCCCGCCGGACGGAGCCGAGGCCGCGTTCGTCTCCTCCACCCCCACCGACCGGCCGCTGGGCCGCGCCGACGTCGTGTACGTGGAGACCACCCATCCGGCCGCGGCCGTACCCGAGGTGACGTGGACCGTGGACGGCCGCCCGGCGGGCACCGGCGCCGACCTCGACCTGGGCAGGCTGAACCTGCAACCGGGCACGCACACCCTCACCGCCGCCCTCGGCGGCCAGACCCTCAACTGGCAGATCGACGCGAGCCGGCCCGCCACCCGCTACGAGCTGTCCGAGCCGCTCGCCGCGGCCGGTGACGCCTACGTCTACAACGGCCCCTTCTCCATGCGGCTGACGGGCGAGGACGACCGCGGGGGCTACGTGGTCTCGGAGTCCAGGGTGGACGGCGACGGCTGGTTCAACTACTTCGGCTGGCCCACCTCCTCGGAGCTGCCGTGGACGTTCAGCGAGGAGGGCACGGTCATCGACTCCCTCGTGTACGGGAAGCTGCCGCGCGGCCGGCACACGATCGAATACCGCTCGATCGACGCCGCGGGCAACCAGGGCACGCCGAAGAGCTTCACCGTCACCACGATCGCCCCGCCGCCCGCCTGCACCCGCACGCTCACCGGCGTCTACCAGGGCCCCCTCGCCGTCGACGGCGGCGTCACCTGTCTCGACGGCGCCCAGGTCAGCGGGCCCATCACGGTGAAGCCCGGCGCCTCGCTCGTGGTCAAGGGCGGCCGGATCGCCGGCACGCTGACCGCGGCGCAGCCCGCCGCCGTGCACCTGCTCAAGGCGTCCCTCACCGGCGCGCTCAACGTCAGCGGCGCCAAGGCGCTGACCATCGTCGGCGCAGACCTGCGCGGCGCCGTCCTGCTGACCGGCAACACGGCGCCGATCCTGTCGGGCAGCACGATCAGCGGCGCGCTGCTGTGCACGGGTGACAAACCCGTCGACCTCGGCGTGCCCAACAAGGGCGCGAGAACGTGCGTCCGGCTAGCCCCGGCCGCCAGAGGAGGCGCCTACGAGGCGGTCGAGCACCGTGGCAAGTGAGCCGAACGAGGCCTCGCGGAGCCCGGCGTACTCCTCCTCCGGATACTGCCGGGGTCCGTTCTCCACCAGCAGGATCAGGTAGAGATAGGCGCGGTAGAGGTCGATGCGGGTGCGCGCCGCCGGGGTGAGCTCCAGCGGCGTCACCTCGCGGTAGCCCGCCAGCAGCGGGTCGTCCTCCGTCAGCTCGCCGAAGATCGTCGGCGTGACGAACTCGGCGAGCGGGTCGCCCCAGAAGGCCCGTTCGTGGTCGATGATGGCCTGGATCCGGGGCCGGCCGCTGACGTCGAGGAAGACGTTGCCCGGCCAGACGTCGAAGTGCACCAGCCGCGGCGTCGTCACCTCGTCCAGCACCGGCGACGCGGCCTCGATCACCGCCATGATCTCCCCGGCGGAGCGCGGCAGCGGCGTCGGGTAGCGCTCGGTGTCGCCGACCAGCGCCGCCATCATCGCCAGGAACGCCTGCCGCCAGGTGGCGCCGACGATCCCGGCGTGCGGGTAGCCGAAGACCTCGCCGCTCACCGCGTTGAACCTGGCCAGGTGGCGGCCCAGCTCCCGGCGCAGCACGTCCTCGCCCTCCGGCTTGACGTCGTTCCACGAGACGCCGTCGAGCGCGTCGAGCAGCAGGTAGTCGCCGCCCAGCACCGGGTCGTCGAACTCGGCGCGCAGCAGCGTGGCCACCGGCACGCCCGCCTGCGCCGCCAGCTCGTACGCGGCGGCCTCCATGCGCAGCAGGTTGCGCTCGTAGCTGAGCTGGTCGAGGTCGGGCGGCGGGGACAGCTTGAGCACGACCTCGCGCCCGTCGTCCAGCTTCAGCCGCCAGACGGCGTTGGCGTAGCCGTCGGTCAGCTCGGTGACGGCCACGACGCCCGTGCCCAGCGCGCGGCGGAGCAGGGCGTCGAGCTCGGCGTCGGATAAACGGCGCTTGGTTCTACTGTCCACGGGAGCCTTTCACGCTGACTGCCGGCGTACGAGGTGGGTGTCGAGGATCACGACGGGCTGGCGCAGCTCCTCGCCGTTGATGCGGGCCACCAGCAGCTGCGCCATCTGCCGGCCCATCTGCTCGGTCGGCTGGTGGACGGTGGTCAGCGGCGGGTCGGCGTGCAGCGCGGCCTTGGAGTCGTCGAACCCGATCACCGCCACGTCCTCCGGGATCGCCCGCCCCGCCGTCTTGAGCACGCGCATCGCGCCCAGGGCCATCGGGTCGGACGCGGCGAAGACCGCGTCGAGATCGGGATGGCTGGCCAGCAGCTGGGTCATCGCCGCCGAGCCGCTCTCCTCCGAGAAGTCGCCGTACACCACCAGCTCCGGCAGCCCGGCGGGCAACAGCGCGTCGCGATAGCCGGCCAGACGGTCGACGCCCACGCCCATGTCCTGGTGACCGGCGATGGCGGCGATGCGCGTGCGGCCGAGGCCCAGCAGGTGTTTGACCGCCTGCCGGGCTCCTGCCCTGTTGTCCATGTCGACGTAGCTGTAGGGGTCGAGCCCGACGGGCCGGCCGCCGAGCACGGTCGGCACGCCCATCTCCTCGAGCCGCCCCGGCAGCGGGTCGGCGCCGTGCAGCGACAGCAGCAGCACGCCGTCGACGTGCTGCCCGGTCAGGTAGTGCTCCAGCCGGTCGTACTCCTCGGGGGTGCGGGCCATCGCCAGGATGAGCTGCAGCCCGGTCTCTGACAGCGCCGAGCCGATGCCGCGGATGGTGCCCGCGAAGAACGGGTCGTCGAACACCCGCAGCTGCGACTCGGACACCACCAGGGCCACCGCGTCGGTGCGGCGCGTCACCAGGGCGCGCGCCGCACGGTTGGGCACGTAGCCCAGCTCGCGGATGGCCAGCTCCACGGCCTCGCGGGCCTTGGCGCTGACGTTCGGCGAGCCGTTGATGACTCTAGACACCGTGCCCCGGCCCACCCCGGCCCGAGCCGCGACTGCCTCAAGAGTCGGTCGGTTCATGGCGCCTATTCTGCCGGATGATCTCCGAGTACCAGAGCGCGCTGTCCTTGATCAGCCGTTCCTGGGTCTCGAAGTCCACACGCACGAGGCCGAACCGCTTGCCGTAGCCCCAGGCCCACTCGAAGTTGTCCATCAGTGACCAGGCGAAATAGCCCTCCAGGGGCACGCCGGCCTCGATGGCCTGCTTGCAGGCGCCGAGGTGCGCCTCCACGTACGCCCGCCGCTCGGCGTCGTGGATCCGGCCGTCCTCGAGCACGTCGTCGAAGGCGGCGCCGTTCTCGGAGACCACCATCGGGATCGGCGGGTACTCCCGCGCCACCCTCGTGAGGACCTCGACCAGGCCGCCCTCGTCGATCTCCCAGCCCATGGCCGTCACCGGCTGGCCGCCGCTGACGAACGACACGTGCTCGCTGCCCACCCACGGCGACCCCGAGTCCGTGGGGGCCGCCGCCGCCGACTGCCTGCCGCCTGGTGCTCCCGAGACCGTGAAGCGGCTGTAGTAGTTGACGAGCAGCACGTCGATGGGCGCGTTGATGACCTTCATGTCGCCCGGCTGGATGAAGTCGATCTCGCCCGGCACGTCCTCCAGCACGTCCTCCGGGTAGCGGCCCAGCAGCAGCGCGTCCAGGAAGAACCGGTTCTGCAGCCCGTCGATGCGCCGGGCCGCGTCCAGGTCCTCCACGCTGTCGGTGGCCGGCGTGATCGCGTACAGGTTCACGCAGCCGCCGACCCGGCGGGCGCCCATCGCCTGCACAGCCAGCCCGTGCGCCAGGTTGAGGTGGTGCGCGCCCCTGATCGCGTTCTCCGGCTCGCGCCGGCCCGGGGCGTGCTCGCCCGAGGCGTAGCCGAGGAACGCGGCGCACCATGGCTCGTTGACGGTGCTGAAGGTGTGCACGTGGTCCTTCAGCGCCTCGTGGACCGTCGCCGCGTAGTCGGCGAAGCAGTACGCCACGTCGCGGTTCGGCCAGCCGCCCTTGTCCTCCAGCTCCTGCGGGAGGTCCCAGTGGTAGAGGGTCAGCCACGGGTCGATGCCGTGCCCGCGCAGCTCGTCGGAGAGCCGCTTGTAGAAGTCCAGCCCCTTCTGGTTGACCTTGCCGGAGCCGGTCGGCTGGATGCGGGGCCAGGAGACCGAGAAGCGGTAGGCCGACAGGCCCAGGTCCGCCATGATCCCGACGTCTTCCCGGTACCGGTGGTAGTGGTCGATGGCCACGTCCGCGTTGTGGCCGTTGAGAATCCGGCCCGGCGTCCTGGTGAACGTGTCCCAGATGGAGACGCCGCGCCCGTCCTCGTCGACCGCGCCCTCGATCTGGTACGCCGAGGTCGCCGCGCCCCACGCGAAGCCCGCAGGGAAGCGCAGCCCGGCACGCGTCTGTTCCTCTTGTGTCGTCACGCCTTGACCGCACCTTCCATGAGACCGCCGACGATCTGGCGGCCGAATGCGACGAATACTGCGATGAGCGGAATGATGGACAACGCCGTTCCCGCGAAGATCAACGTGTAGTTCGTGGAGAACCTGGCGTTGAGCGAGGTGATCGCGATCTGCACGGTCGGGTTGTCCGGGGTCAGCACGATCAGCGGCCACATGAAGTCGTTCCACATGAGCATGAACGTGTTGATGCCGAGCACCGCCATGCCCGGACGCACGGCGGGCAGGACGACGTTCCACCAGATCCGCAGCGTGGCGGCGCCGTCGACCCGGGCGGCCTCGACCAGCTCCATCGGCACGGCCTGGCGAGTGTACTGCGTCATCAGGAACACGCCGAACCCGTTGAGCAGGTACGGGAGGATGACGGCCTTGAGCGTGCCGGTCCACTCCAGGCTCACCATGAGCCGGTAGAGGGGCACCACGCCCATCTGCTGCAACGGCACCGCCATCGTCAGCAGCACGAGCACCAGCAGCAGGTTCCTGCCCTTGAAGCTCAGGTTCGCGAACGCGAAGCCGGCCAGCGTGGAGATGATCACCACGGAGATGGTGACGATGCTCGACACGATGAACGAGTTCGTCAGGCCCAGCAGGAACTTGGCGTCCTCGTTGTTGAGCACCGCGACGATGTTGTCGCCCAGGTTCCCGCCCGGCAGGAACGGCGGCGGCACCGCCACCGCGTCGGCGTTCGTACGGGAGGCGATGACGAGCATCCAGTACAGCGGGAACGCCGACAGCAGGACGGCCAGGGCCAGCATGAGCCGGGTGGCGAGGGTCGGGGAGAAGTTGTTCATCTGGTGCCCCCGATCCTGCGCACGAACAGGAAGTTGATCGCCGCACCGATGAGAATGAGGAGGAACAGCAGCCAGGCGGCCGCCGCGGCGTAGCCGTAGTCGAACTCGCGGAATCCCTGCTTGACGATGAACATGGCCACCGTCTGGAACTGTCCCTGCGAGCCGCCGTCGACGTTGCCGTTGTAGAACGTGGTCGGCTCGGAGAACAGCGTCAGGCCGCCGATCGTGGAGTTGAGCACCACGAAGATCATCGTCGGGCGCAGCATCGGCAGCGTGATCTGCCAGAACTGCCTGCGCCGCGACGCGCCGTCGATCGCGGCGGCCTCGTACAGGTCGCGGGGGATCGTCTGCATGCCGGCCAGGAAGATGATCGCGTTGTAGCCGGTCCAGCGCCAGTCGACCATCGTGGCGATGGCGATCCACGACGGGATGCGCTCGGCCCGCCAGTTCGTGTTGTCCACGCCGAGCCCGCTCAGGACCCAGTTGACCAGGCCCCAGTCGCGGGCGTACAGCTGTGTGAACACCACCGCGACCGCGACCACCGACGTGACCAGCGGCAGCAGCACGCTCATGCGGATGGCCAGGCGGAGCCTCAGGCGCTTGTTCAGCGCGTTGGCCAGGAGCAGCGCGAGGATCATCTGGGGGACGGTGGCGAGGATGAACATGCCCACCGTGTTGACCACGGCGTTCCAGAAGTCCTCGTCGCCGAGCAGGGCGGTGTAGTTGCCCAGCCCGGTCCACTCCACGGTCCCGGCCAGGTCGTAGTCGTAGAGCGAGTAGTACAGGGTGAAGGCCAACGGGAACAGCCCGAAGGCGGCGAACAGCAGGAAATAAGGGGACACCAGGGCGTACGGCATCGCCTTGACGTCGAATTTCGAACGCCAGCGGCGGCCGGGCGGACGGGCGCGGCGATGGTTGTTCCGCGCCGCCCGCGGGAGGGTGTCGATGCTCATAGCAGACCTTTCGGCGGCAACAAGCCCGGCCCGCTGTTCGCGGGCCGGGCGGGGGGACTAGCCCGCGGCCTTCACCGCGTCGTCGACCAGCTGCTGCCAGGCCTTGTCGTACGGGACGGAGCCGTCGTCCATGCCCTGGATGACGGACTCGATGGCGTTCTTGACCTGGGCGTGCTTCACGCCGAGGAAGACCGGCTGCAGGCTCGACGCGGACTTGGCGAAGATCTCACCGATGGGGGCGTCGTTGAAGAACTCGTTCTTCGCGCCCTGCACGGCCGGGTCCTGCTGGGCCTTCGTGTTGCTCGGCATGTTGCCGAAGTCCGAGAAGATGCTCGCCTCGGTCTGCGCGTTGGTCAGGTAGTCGGCGACCATCGCGGCTTCCTTCGGGTGCTTCGACTGCTTGGGCACGGCCAGCCAGGAGCCGCCCCAGTTGCCGCCGCCGCCGGGCACGCTGGCCACGTCCCACTTGCCCTTGCCGCCGTCGCCGGCGTTGCCGCTGACCACGCCGAGCATCCAGGACGGGCAGCCGACCGTGGCGAACGCGCCCTTCTGGGTGCCCGCCGCCCACTCGTCGGTGAAGTTGCGCAGCTTGGCGGTCAGGCCCTGCTGGCTCATTTTCGTGGCGAAGTCGAAGCCCGCCTTCACCGCCGGATTCTTGTCGACGATGAGGTTGTTGTCCTTGTCGAAGTACGTCACGTTGCCGTTCTTGGCGGCCTCCTGGTAGAGGACGACCTGGTAGAGCGTGTTCGTGCCGTCGGCGAACTTGGTGCCCTTGACCTTCGACTGGAACGTCTTGGCGACGTTCATGAACTCGTCCCAGGTCGGCCAGAGCGCGCTGACCTTGTCACGCTCGGTCGGCAGCCCGGCCTTCTTGAACAGGTCCGTGCGGTAGCAGAGGCTCATGCCGCCGATGTCGGTGCCCAGGCCGAACAGCTTGCCGTCGGCCGTGACGCCGTTCTCCCACTTCCACGCCGGGAAGTCCGCCTTGCGGGACTCCAAGCCGTACTCCTTGAGGTCGGCCCACCATTCGGGGTGCGCCTTGGCCAGGCCCATGCCGCCCTCGTCGATGCCGACCACGTCGCCCGCGCCGTTGCCGGCCTGCAGCCACTGGATCATCTGCGGCCAGTACTGCTGCTCGAACTGGTCGGTCAGGTGCTCTTCCTTGATCTGGATGTCCTTGTGCTCGGCGTTCCACTTCGTGATGGCGTTCTTGTAGCCGAAGTTGGTGCCGCCGCCGAAGGTCTGAACGCGGATGGTGACCGGCTCGGCCGCCGCCGAGGAGGCGGGAGCGCTGCTGGACCCCGTACCGGTGCCGCCGCCGGAACTGCAGGACGCGACGGTCAGCGCCGCCACGGCCAGGGCAGAGGCCGCGGCGAGACCGCCGCGACGCTTGCTGATCATCATGGGTGGACCCCTTCTCGGGTGAATGTTGGGGGAGTGCACCGCGGCTCGCGCTCCGCCGCGGTGGGAGTCTTTGGGAGCGCTCCCACAAAGGGTGCACTTACGTGGTCTGCACGTCAATCCACCGAAACGCAACCGTTACCAATGAGGCGGTTTGTCACTATAGAACAGGATTTTTCGCCTTATACCTCGCAAAGGGCGGCTTGGGAGCGCTCCCACCACAAGAGGACTCTTTTGTGTCGCATCAGGGCATGTCACCCGCGCCCACCACGCTTTCTCCGGGTCACACCACGAGTGAAAACCCCAGTCGGAAGCCCGGTCGCCCGCACGTGGTTCGGGGCGCACGGCACGGCCTTCCGCAAGGGGGACACTGCGCGCGACGGAGCATCAGCAGGACCACCTGCCTGCCTCCTCGGCCTTGCCCTCGGCTTCGCCTCAGAACCGTCTGCCGCGTTCTGCCTCCAACGGTGCTCGACCATCGTCTGCGGGAGGAACGACTTCGGCTCCGGCATGAAGAACCCCACCCGGATCGCGAGCGATGACTGCCATGGATGTTGACTTTCTGTCACCGTATTATCGCGCAGTGGTACGGGCTCGGCCTCGGGCCCGAGGAACTCGTCTGAGCTGGCGCAAAAGGAGGAATACGTGAACGTGGAGACACAGATCCTCGAGTTGCTGCTGCATCTTCGCACGCTCAAAGCGGGTCAGTGCCGTAGCCGTAGCGATGACAGCACCGCGACCGGCAAGGACCAGGCAATGGCCGATGTTCCCGAGATCCCGACATCCGGACAGGGGTAAGGCGCGATCTTGCCGCTCCGGGCGACCGGGTGGCAGCCCTTCGACGGCATGTGACGAACGCTTCACCGCCGACCGACCACGGTGATCGGTCGACGGCCCATGATCGAGCGTTCGCCTGACCCCGTACGAGACTCGGCCTGAGTCCTCCGGTCCGCGGCCGGAAGCTCAGGCCAAGCCGTCGCCCTAGGGGCGGCAGGCTGTGGCTCGTTCCCGGAGGAGGGTGCGTTCGCGGGCGTTTCGGGTCATTTCCGCCGCCCTCTCGAACTCGGTGCGGGCCTCTTCCCGCCGGCCCAGCTTGAAGAGCAGGTCTCCGCGTACGCTCGGCAGCAGGTGGTAGTCCTTGAGGGACGGCTCGTCGGCGATCTGGTCGAGGAGTTGGAGGCCGACCGCGGCGCCGTAGGCCATGGAGAGGGCGACGGCCCGGTTGAGCTCGACGATGGGAGAGCGGGACAGCTTGGCCAGCGCCTCGTACAGGCTCGCGATGCGTACCCAGTCGGTGTCCTCCGGGTTGAGGGCTCGCGCGTGGCAGGCGGCGATGGCGGCCTGGAGGGTGTACGGGCCGGGCGCGCCATCTCCCAGCTTCTCGGCCTGGTCCAGGGCGGTGAGGCCGCGGCGGATGAGGAGCCGGTCCCAGCGGGCGCGGTTCTGGTCGAGCAGGAGGATTGGCTCGCCGGACGGGCTCACGCGGGCCGCCGATCTGGAGGCCTGGATCTCCATGAGGGCGACCAGGCCGTGCACCTCCGGCTCCTTGGGCATCAGGCCGGCCAGGACCCGGCCCAGCCGCAGCGCGTCCTCGCACAGGGCGGGACGCATCCAGTCGTCGCCGGCCGTCGCCGAATAACCCTCGTTGAAGATCAGGTAGATGACCTCCAGGACCGATTCCAGCCGGGCCGCCAGCTCGGTGGCTTGGGGGACCTCGAAGGGGATCTGCTTGTCGGCCAGGGTTCGCTTGGCCCGGACGATCCGCTGCGCCACCGTGGACTCCGAGACCAGGAACGCGCGGGCGATCTCGTCGGTGGTCAGGCCGCCGAGCACGCGGAGCGTGAGGGCCACCCGGGCCTCCACGGACAGCGCCGGGTGGCAGGCCGTGAACACCAGGCGCAGGAGATCGTCCTCGATCTCGTCCACCTCGGGCAGGTCCTCCCGGGCGTCGAGCCGGTGGCCGAGCTCGATCAGGTTCCGTTCGAGGCGTTCGTTTCGGCGGATCAGGTCGATGGCGCGGCGTTTCGACACCGTCATCAGCCAGGCGCCGGGGTTGCGGGGCACGCCGGAGTCCGGCCACTGCTCCATGGCGGCTACCAGCGCGTCCTGGGCCAGTTCCTCGGCCAGGTCGACGTCGCGCACCAGCCGGGCGAGCCCGGCGATGAGCCGGGCCGCCTCGATCCGCCACACCGCCTCGATGGCCCGATGGGTATCCGTCCTCCGATGGACGGGGGCCTGGGGGTCGGCTTGAGTCCCGATGGGGGGCTGGGGGCGGGGTTGGGCCTGGTCGTCGGCGTCGGAAGCCATCACCGGGCCATGAGAGCAGCACGAAGCCGCCGATGGCAACCTGCCGGGGTGGGCGCGTGATGGCGGGGTCAGGGGCCGGGGCGGGCGGGTGAGGGCGGGGTCAGGTGCCGGGGGTGTCGACGCCGAGGCGGTCGCGTAGGGCTTGCTCGCGTTCCCGCTCGTCCGCGGCCAGCGAGTCGTCCGGTACGTCGGAAGCGTCGAACACCCGCCACACGTCCAGCCCGATCCCGTCGTAGCCCGGCGGCACCGGCACGCGCATCGCCCATTCGATCGCCTCTTCGCGGGACTTCACCTGGATCAGCCAGAAGCCGGCGATGAGCTCCTTGGCCTCGGCGAAGGGACCGTCGATCACGGTCGCCTTGCCGCCGCTGTAGGCGATCTGGGCCCCCTGAGAGCTCGGGTAGAGCCCTTCGGCGGCCAGCAGCACGCCCGCCTTGGCCAGCGCCTCGTTGTAGGCGTGCATGTTGTCCACGAGCTCCTGGCTGGGCAGCGCCCCGGCCTCGGTCTCCGCGTTGGCCTTGCCGACGATCATGAATTTCATGGGCGGTGTCCCTCTTTCGTCCGGTTCGGGCTGTTGTTGAGCGCGTCGAACGGCGACAGGCGGGATCGACACGTCCCCGAAGATTCATTGCGCGGACAGCCGGGCCGCGATGCCGTCCAGAACGTAGTCGAGCCCGGTCTCGAACTGCCAGCCCGGCCGGTCCTTGTGCCTGCCCTCGTGGATGTACCGCCTGAAGCCGGGGTAGCGGCCGGTGCCGAGCAGGTACGTGAGCTGCGGGGCCATGCTGCTGTAGACCTGCTGCTCGCTGGACCAGCCCTGACCCGCCATGAGCCGGCGCATCGCGATCTCGGCGCCGGTGACTCCGTGCGTGTAGGAGCTGACGGTGTTGACGACGGCCATCCTGGTGTCGGCGTCCAGGCCCAGGCCGTCGACGGCGCGCAGCGAGCGTTCGGCCACCGCCAGGCGGTTGGGGGTGATGGCGAGCATCGCGCTCGGCGGGAGCTGGGCGAGCCAGAGGTGCTTCAGCATCAGCTCGCGCGTCCTGAGGGCGATCTCCCGCAGCGTCTCGCGCCATCCCGTCGTGTCGCCGGGAAGCTCCAGCTCGCCGTAGGCGTGGTCGGCCATCAGCTCCAGCAGCTCGTCCTTGCCCGACACATAGCGGTACGCGGCCATCGGGGCGACGCCCAGCTCGGTGGCCAGCCGCCGCATGGTGATGGCGTCGAGGCCCTCCGCGTCCGCGACGCTCACGGCGGTGGTGGCGATGCGGTGCGGGGACAGGGTCTGGCGAGGGGCCGGTGCCGGGCGATCGAGGCGGGCCCACAACGGGGGCCTGTCATGAGCCCCGTCCTTGGCAGCGCCGGGCTTGCGCGGGACGGCCACGGGTCACCCTCCTCTCGATGGTGTACAACGTATCAGAAGTAGACGGTGTACACGTTAATCTACAACGTAAAGGCGCCGAGCTGGTCCAGGAAAGCGCGGGCGGTCGGGGCGCAGTCATCCGCCGACGGGACGGCCAGGGCCAGCGAGCGGGTCATCTTCGGCTCCAGGGGCCGGGTGGCCGCGGTGCCCAGGTCGGCGGGGAGACCGAGGGTGGGGACGATGCTGACGCCCAGCCCCGCGGCCACCATCTCGAGGATGGCGGTCGGCCCGCTGGCCTCGAAGGCGACGTCGAGCCGTACCTGGGCCGTCAGCGCCGCGCCCATGATGAGGGGACGGCAGCCGGCGGTGGTCAGGATGAACGGCCTGCCCTCCAGGTCGGCGAGAGTGACGGCCGGGCGGCGGTCAGGGGGTGGTCGGCGGGCAGGACGGCGACCATGTCGTGGGTGCTCAGGTGGACGGTGTGCAGGCCGGGCGCGGGGAGGGTGACGACGCCGACCTCGGCGGCGCCGCGGTGCAGCCATTCGCGGATGTCGTCGTCCAAGCCCTCGAAGAGGCGTACGCGGACCTGCGGGTAGCGGTCGGTGAACGCGCGCAGCAGCTTGGCGACGAGCGTGCCGGTGGCGCTGGGGAGGCTGGCCAGGCGGAGTTCGCCGGTGATCTGGCCGCTGGCGGCGGCCACGTCGGCGCGGATGAGGTCGAAGTGGCGCAGGGTCTCGCGGGCGCGGGCGTGGGCTCGCCGGCCGGCCTCGGTGAGGGCGATGCCGTCGCGGTGGCGGACGAACAGGGCGGCGCCGAGCTCGCGTTCGAGGGCGGCGATGGCGCGGCTGACGGCGGGCTGGGACATGCCGGTGTGCTCGGCGGCGGCGGTGAAGCCGCCGTGTTCGGCGACCGCGATCAGGGCTCTGAGCTGCGCCAATGTCATACCGGCATACCTTAATTGGTATTTGACCGGGACACTCCCAGAACCCGATGGTTATGTCCATGTTCGAGCGAATGACGGTCGAAGTCGACGGCCGCATGGCCAGCTATCTGACGGCGGGCGAGCGGGGCCCGGTGGTGTTGCTGCTGCACGGCACGTACTGGAGCCGGGTCTGGGCGCCGGTGATCGACGGGCTGGCGGCGGCGGGGCTGCGTCCTGTGGCGGTGGATCTGCCGGGGCTCGGCCGTTCCGGCGGGGAGCTGGCGGCGGAGTCGGCGGCGGTTCCGGCGCTGGCGGCGTGGGTGGCCCGGTTCGCGGCCGTGGTCGGCGCGGGGGAGCGGCTCTCGGTGGCGGGGCACGACATCGGCGGTGCGGTCGCCCAGCACCTCCTGGTGGAGGGGGAGCCAGAGGTGCGGCGGCTGGCGCTGGTCAACTCGGTCACGTACGACTCCTGGCCGGTGCCCGGCGTGGCCCGTTACCGGGATCCGGCCGTGGTGGCGGCCACGACCGTGGAGGAGCTGCTGGCCGCCCGCCGCAAGGCGGTCACCACCGCGCTCGCCCGGCCGGCCGCCGAGGCGGAACTGGCCGAGTACCTGGATCCGTGGAACGACCCTCGGGTGGGCCGGTCGTGGATGGCGCTGGCGGGCGCGGCCGACAGCCGTTACACGCTGGACCTGGTGCCCGCGCTCAAGGCCGATGAGACGCCGAAGCTGCTGGTGTGGGGGGAGGAGGACACGTTCCAGGAGGTCCGGTACGCCGAGCGCTTCGCCGCCGAGGTGCCGAACACGACGCTGGTGCGCGTTCCCGGGGCGGGGCACATCCCGATGGAGAACGATCCGGCCGGGGTCACCCGGGCGCTGGCGGAGTTCTTTCTCGGCTCAGACCGCTGCGGGCGATGAGCGCGACGGCGGTGAGCAGGGTCAGGGCGGCTGTCAGGGCGGGGGCGGGGCCGGTGGTGAGGTGGAGGGCGGCGCCGGCCAGGGCGCCGAGGAACATCGCGGCCACGGAGGCGGACCGGCGCAGGGCGGCGCGGCCGGGGGTGTCGGCGGCCAGGCCCGTGAGGGTCGTGGTGAGGACGTTGGTGACCAGGTCGGGTACGCCGA
Source organism: Nonomuraea sp. JJY05 (assembly GCF_043496855.1). Lineage (NCBI taxonomy): Bacteria > Bacillati > Actinomycetota > Actinomycetes > Streptosporangiales > Streptosporangiaceae > Nonomuraea > Nonomuraea sp. JJY05. The sequence goes on along the minus strand of NZ_JBIEIS010000006.1, from coordinate 327,087 downwards.
GCGCGCGTACGGAGGCGTTCTGCAATCCCATGCCGCAGGCGAGCAGCACGATGAGGGTCGCGTGGGGCCAGGTCGCGCGATGTCCGGCCGTGAGGGCGACGGCGAGGGCGGCGGCGACGAGGAGCGCGTGTACGGCGGTGGCGGCGGCGAACGCCCGTCGCGGGTTCGGAACCCGCCTGATCGCCCGGCCGGCGCTCCAGGCGCCGGCTGCGAAGGCGGCGAGGGCCGCCGGTGAGGCCCATTTGGACATTTGCGCGTCCCCGGCCAGGGCGAAGCCGAGGAAGACGATGTTGCCGGTCATGTTGGCGACGAAGACGCGGCCCAGGCCGAGGAAGCTGACGGCGTCCACGAGGCCGGTGACGAGGGCCAGGAGGATCAGCAGGGCGGGCAGGACGCCGTGCGGGTTGGCGCCGCCCGGGAAGAGCCCGTCGGCGACCCACCGCAGCCCGCTGCGCACCAGCCTTCCGGGGCGTCTGCGCGCGGCTGGCATGGCGGGCGGCTCCTTGGCGAGGTGGCGGGCGGCTCGTCTGGGGTCTTCCCCGGTGGCGGGCTGCTCGTCTGGGGTCTTCCCCGGTGGCGGGCGGCTCGTCTGGGGTCTTCCCCGGTGGCGGGCGGCTCGTCTGGGGTCTTCCCCGGTGGCGGGCGGCTCGCCTCGGGTCCTCCCCGGTGGCGGGCCGCCGCACTCGCGCGGGTGAACGCGACGAGCGCGCGTCCCGTTGCGGGACGCGCGCTCGTTGGGCGGCGCGGGGGATGGAGCGCCTGGGGGAAGTCAGGTCAGGAACGGTACTGGGGGTAGCCGTAGCCGACGACCTGGGACTTGGGACGAATGCGCTCCTCGACCTTGCCGTTGCCGGTGTTGCCCTCGATGGTCGAGATGGTGCCGTCGCCGTTGTCCTTCTCGACGAACCCGACGTGGTTGATGTCGTTGAGGTTCTTGCTGCCGCTCCACGAGAAGTACACGACGGCGCCGGGCTTGGCCTCGGTGCCGAAGCGGTGGTTGGCCGCGAACCACTTGGCGTGGGCGACGGTCCAGGCGTCCCAGCCGATCTGCGAGCGGGCGCCGGTCTGCTCGCCCACCCAGGAGACGAACATCGCGCACCAGGCGGCGTTCAGGTAGTGGGCGCGGCTGCCGCCGTCACGGGCGATGGTCTCCGCGGCGCGCTGCGAGTTGGCGTACCACCGCTGGAACTTGGTGCCGCCGCCGGCCGCGTTCTCGGAGATGCCGACCTGGGCCTTGGCGAGCGCCAGGACCTGGTCGGCGGTGACGCTGACCTTGGTCTCGCGCGAGCGATCGGCGTGGTCGGCGATGGTGGCCGTGTCGATCGGCTGCTTCTCCGCTGCGGTGGCGCTGGTCATGTGGGCGCCGAACGCGGATCCGAGGACGGTGGCGCCGAGAAGGGCGCGGGCGATGTTGGTCTTCGCAGCAGAGGTAAAGCGGAAGTTGGCCATCGAGGGGGTTTGCTCCTTGCTTCCATACCGCTTACCGGGTTAGCTGACGGGTTCGGGCGTGGAAGCTGCCCTACGGCACCGAAGTGCCGATTCACCCCAAAGGACGTGGGTCCCCGGTTCCGCCCGAGGGCGGATTCAGCGGTCACAGGACGGTCCTGTGATGTGTCGTGCGATGGTCAGACAAGTCCGGACAAACCGGACGTATGTCTCAAGAATGCCTCAAACGTAATGCATAAGGCAAGAGGGTTACAAATCGATAAAGGCCCAGCTAGGCGACCTGCCTGCGAGCCTCGGCCAGAAGCCCCATCATGGCAAGGGATTCGTCAAGCGGCATGATCGAACTTTCGGTCCTGCCTTCGGCCGTCGCGGCACGGACCTCGCGGAGCTCTCCGGCGTACCCGTTGTCAGCCGGATCGAGCACATGCTCCTCCGGCTCCATGGAGGGCCCGGAGAGCAGAATCCGCGGCGTCGCCCAGAACGGCGCCTGGAGGTCCGCCCGCATCTGAGTCCCTACAACGCAGGCATGGTTCGGGTAATTCCCGAGCAACGAAGTCTCCACGAGAGCCTTCCTCCCGCCGGCGTAGAGCAGGACGCCGCCGGCCTCCGCGTCGACGCCGTTGGGCGCCAGAGTGCCGGTGATCCGCAGCTCGGAGGGCATGCCGAAGAACAGCTGTGCCAGGCCGAACGGGTAGATCCCGAGGTCCAGGAGCGCCCCGCCGCCGAGCTCCGGCGCCCACAGCCGGTGCTGCGGGTCGTAGGCCTTGGCGAAGCCGAAGGAGGCGTGCACCGAGCGGAGGTCGCCGAAGCGCTCCTCGGCCGCGATCTTCTGGATGAGCGGGTTGAACCGCATCCACATCGCTTCCATCAGGAACACGCCCGCCTCGCGGGCCAGGCGTACCATCTTCTCCGCGTCGTCCACGGTGGCGGCCAGCGGCTTCTCGCACAGCACGGCCTTGCCCGCGGCGATGGCGACCTCGGCCACCTCCAGGTGCTGGGCGTGCGGCGTCGCCACGTAGATCGCGTCCACGGCCGGGTCGGCGCAGAGCCGCTCATAGGAGTCGTACGCGGACTCCGCCCCCAGCGTCGCGGCCAGCGCCTGCGCCCGCCCCAAGTTCCTCGACCCGACGGCGGCCACCCGCATGCCCGGTTCGGCCGCGATGGCCGCCCCGACCGTCCGCGCGATATTCCCTGTCGCTGCTATACCCCACGCAAAATCCCGCACGCGGGAGATCGTAGACGAGTCAGGTCATGTTGAACGTGTCGGGGTCGGGTCCGATCCGCTGGCCCCTGTTCATCGCGCCGATGGCGGCCATGTCCTCGGCGTCGAGGATGAAGTCGAAGACGCCGATGTTCTCGGCGATGCGCGCCGGGGTGACCGACTTGGGGATCGCGACGTGGCCGAGCTGCAGGTGCCAGCGCAGCACGATCTGCGCGGGCGTCTTGCCGCACTTGTCCGACAGCTTGGCCAGCGCCGGGTCGTTCAGCAGGCCCTGGCCCTGGCCGAGCGGGCTCCACGCCTCGGTGAGGATGCCGTTGGCCTCATGGAAGGCGCGCATCTCGCGCTGCTGGAGGTACGGGTGCAGCTCGATCTGGTTGATCGAGGGCACGATGTCGGTCTCGTTCATGAGGCGGGTGAGGTGGGCGATGCCGAAGTTGGAGGTGCCGATGGCCTTGACGCGCCCGTCACGGTAGATCTTCTCGAGCGCCTTCCACGCCTGCACGTACTTGTCCTGCTGCGGCACCGGCCAGTGGATGAGGAAGAGATCGATGTAGTCGAGGCCGAGCCGGGCCAGGGACTCGTCGAAGGCCGCCTCCGCGCGGCCGTGGTCGGCATTCCACAGCTTGGTGGTCACGAACAGCTTCCGGCGCGGCAGCTCAGCTTCGCGCACGGCCTGCCCCACGCCCTCTTCGTTGCCGTACGCGGAGGCGGTGTCCACGTGCCGGTAACCGGCTTTGAGCGCGGTGGCGACGGCCTGTGCGGCCTCGTCGGCGGGGACCTGCCAGACGCCGTAGCCGAGCTGCGGGATCTGCACGCCGTCGGTGTTGAGCATGAGCGAGTTCATACCCTCCATTGTTCACGTCGCGTTTCTGGTGGCTTAAGGCGGCGGGGCTAGCTTGAAGCGGTCGTGAACGGGCCATCACCCGGCTGGGAGGACAGGAGTGGTCGAACAGGCGTCGGCCTGGGTGGAGTCACCGCTCCAGATGCTGTGCGCCGTCGAGGCCCATTACGCGGGCGTGCTCGGCCCCGAGACGGTGGTCGTGCCGCGCGCAGGCCTGCGACCGTTGAAGGCCACGCGCCGGGAGCTGAGGTCTCTCGGGCTGCCCGACGGCCTTGAGCTGGCAGAGCCGCGTGAGCGCATGCCCAGGCGCGTGCAGGCCGTCGGCGACGCCTTCTCCGGCAGGGTGCAGCTGCGCTGGCTCACCTCGCGTCCCGGCCGCATCGTGATCGTGGACGACGGGCTGGCCACGCTCCGGCTGCTGGAACTGCTGGCCGCGGGGCCGTACCGGCCGCTGCTGCGGGCCAGGGCCCGGTCGACCCGGCTCCGCTCGGCGCTGGGCCTGGCGGCCGCGCTGCGGCTGCGCCTGAGCGACGTGTCGGTCTTCACCGCCCTGCCCGTGGACGAGGCCCTGGAGGACGGGGTACGGCGGGCCGGGATCGACGTGGTACGCCACCAGTTCGCCTGGCTGCGCGCCCAGCCGCCCAGCGCGGAGGGGCCCGCCGAGCGCACGGTCGTCCTCGGCACCTCGCTCGTCCGGAACGGGCTCGTGCACCGCGACCACTACCTGCGCTGGCTGACGGACCTGGCGGCCCAGGAGCCGCTCGCGTACTACCCGCACCGCCGAGAGGACCCCGTGGACGTGGCCCTGATCCGGGAGCGCCCCGGCATCACCGTGCACGACGTGGGCGCGCCGGCCGAGCTGACGCTGCGCGGCCTGGACCCGGGCCAGCGGGTGCTCAGCCTGCCCTCGACCGCGATCACCTCGCTGCGGGTGCTGCTCAGCCCGCGCGGTGTCGCCGTGGAGCCCGTGGACGTTCCTGACGACTGGTGGACCAGCAGGGCGGCCCCCGCCCTTCGCTCGCATCTGACAGGAGTGTCCGGTTGAAAGTGTTGGCGGTCGCCGACTCCGACTCGTATCTGAAGTGGGCGGCCTGCCTACTCGGCGACCTTCCCCCCGGCGGAACGGCGGAGCTGGTGGTGGTGCGCACGCCGATCGCGCCCTCGCCGGAGCAGATCGCCGCCGCCGTGGGCGGCCTGGAGCCGCCGCCGGTGGTGTCGGCGCGGTCCGTGCGGCGGCTGGCCGAGCGCACGCGCCCGGACGTGGTGCTCGTGGCCTGCACGGGCCCGGTGGTGGACGTGCTGGTGGCCGACGTGCTCGGCGACCTGCGGCCGCGACCGGTGTTCGTGAGCGGGCTGCCGGGCATCTCGGTGCCGGCGACGGAGAAGGCGTGGCTGTTCCGCAGCGGGTGCGACCTGTTCGTGGTGCACAGCGAGCGTGAGGTGGCCGAGTTCTCCGAGATCGCCGGCCGGCTCGGCGGGGGCGGGGCGGTGGGGCTGGCCAGGCTGCCGTTCCTGCGCTCCGGCGTGGTCGCCGGGGGCGGGAACCGGGTCGTGTTCGCCACCCAGGCCAAGGTGCCGCGGGAGCGCCCGGACCGCGAGCGGATCCTGCTGGCCCTGGCGGAGCTGGCCCGGCTGCGGCCCGAGCTGGACGTGGTGGTCAAGCTGCGGGCTCTCGAGGACGAGCGGCAGACGCACAACGAGCGTCACCACTACCAGCGGCTGTGGCGGGAGATGGGGGAACCGGGGCGGCTGGAGTTCGCGGCGGGGTCGATGCACGACCAGCTCGAGCGGTCGGCCGGGTTCGTCACGGTGAGCTCGACGGCGGCGCTGGAGGCGATCGCGCTGGGCGTGCCGTCGCTGGTGCTGGAGGACTTCGGCGTCAGCGCCGAGATGATCAACCTGGTGTTCGAGGGCAGCGGGCTGCTGGGCACGCTCGACGACCTGGCGAAGGGCGGCTTCCGGACGGCCTCTCCCGAGTGGTGCGAGGCCAACTACTTCCACCCGCCGGCCCGCAACGACTGGGCCGGGCGGCTGGCCGGGCTGGTGGCGGCCGGGTCGCGCGTACCGGCCCGATCGCTGCTTGACGGGCCGGAGCACGCGGCGGCGCGGCGGCGGGCCCGGCTGCGGGTGGAGGTGCATCCCTCGATGCTGCGGGCCGGCTACCGGGCCAAGCGCCGCATGCGCCGCTACCTCAAGGCCCTCGGCTGACCGCCGCCCCACCTGAGCCGCTGAGGGCACGCTCGCCCTCGCCCACGTTCCTGGAGCCCCCTTTCCCTTGGTAAGGGCGCGGGGGCGCGGCGCGATGGCGGGGGTGCCGTGGCGGGCGTTGGGTGGGGTGGCACCGCCGGCACCCCGCGCCGAATGGCCGCAACCCCGGATTCGGGGTTGCGGCCGTCAGGGGGAGCGGGTGTCAGATCGCCGAGCGGATCTTCCGGCGCAGCCGGGTGAGCGCCGTGGGGCGGGCGACCAGGCCGAGGGTCTCCAGGCGCTTGCGCTTGAAGTAGCGGGCGTCGAACTCGATGCTCGCCGGCCGCAGCTCCGGATACGTCTCGGCCTGCATGCAGTAGCCCACGGCCCGGACGAGCCCGCGCAGGTCCACCGCCACCGGGTGCTCGATGCCGCCGTCCGGCGACAGCCGGGGCAGCAGCGCGTCCACGATCGTGACCGGGATCCGGTTGCTGTTCTCGTACGGCGCCAGCCGGTCGAGCACCAGCTCCGTGCCGTACGAGGCCACCTGGAGCCCGAAGTAGCGCTGCGCGGTCAGCAGCCCGGTCGAGAAGCAGCTGACGACCAGCTCGGGCCGCAGCGCCGCGAAGCACACCTCGGCGGGCACGCTCTCCGAGGCCACCGACAGCCGCACGCCCAGGGGCTCGGCCGCGGCCCGCAGGAGCTGGGCGTGGCGCCGCCCGGCGGCCGGGTGCGGCTTGAAGACGATGTCGGTGTGGCCGCGGGCGGCCAGGGCCTTGAGCATCGTCTCGTGCAGCGCCGCCTCCTCCTCCGGGGTGACGATCTCCAGGGCCGACAGGTACTGGCCGAGGATCATCGCCTGCCCGGGCATCATGTCGGGAGCGGTGGCGGTGACCTCGTGCACGATCGACATGAACCGCTCGTCCGGCAGGATCGAGGGCGCGACGTCGTACTCGCTGAGCAGCAGCGGGGTCAGGCCCGGCACGAGGTCCAGGTGGAACAGGCGCCCGATGCGGCGGAAGATCTCGGCCGGCAACGGGTCGCGGGTGGGGCCGTAGCTCATCAGGCCGTCGGAGTAGACGGTGATCGGGCAGTCGCGCACCAGCCCGGCGATGGTCCGCGCCGGGGGCACGGCGATGGACTCCAGCACCAGCTCCTCGACCCCGTCCAGCCCCCAGACGGAGCGGATGAGACGCTCCGTCATCGGCACCTCGATGACGCGGGCGCGCCAGTCGGAGGGGTGCAGCGGCGCGATGAGGTCGTTCCAGGAGTGCACCGCGTCGAAGCGCGAGCGCAGGACGGCGAAGCCGGGCGACCTGTCGAGCGGCGCCGTCACCTCGGGGATGGCCGCGTTGTTCGACACGATCAGGACGCGGCGCCCGTCGCCGAAGCGGCCGTCGTCGATGGCGGCGGCCAGCGACATCGCGCCGAACAGCGTCGAGGCGTAGAAGACCTTCACGACGTCTCCTCCCGGTCGCGGCGGACCCGGACGTGCGGGCTGGGCGGCAGGTCGGGCACGAGGGCCCGCAGCGTGGTCTCGCGTTCGACGGACATGCGCGCCACCGACTCCGACACCAGCTCGGCGGGCAGGGCGCGCACCATGTGGGCGCCGCGCTCCTCGAAGCGGGAGCGCAGCGCCGGGGTGAACCGGTCGGCGATCTCCAGGTGGTGGGCGAGCAGCGCGCAGAAGTTCCGCACCGCCTTGGGCAGGAACTCCGGCTCGAGATCCTTGAACACCAGGTCGAACGCGTCGAAGAAGTGCAGCTGGCGCTCGTCGCCGACCTGGGTCAGCGACCCGGACACCAGGCGGCGGTAGAACACCCCGGCCAGCGACACCACCGCGAACGTGGCGGCCTCCCGGTGCAGGCGCCAGATCCACGGCCGGTCCTCGGCGGTGTGCAGGGAGCCGGGGAAGTGCAGCAGGTCGCGCAGGGAGCGCCGGTAGATCCCGGCCCACGCGTACGGGTAGTCGACCATGGTCCGCGTGCCGGCTGGCAGGATCGCCTCCCGTGGGTCGAGCACCACGCCCCGTCGTGCCATGGGGGCGCGGTGCACGACCCGTTTGCGGCCCTCGACCTGCACGTGGTCGGCGCGTACGAAGTCGCAGCCGAGCCCGTCGATGGCCTCGACGAGCCGTGCCAGGTAGCCGGGGGCGAGCCAGTCGTCGGCGTCCATGAACGTGACGTACCGGCCGGAGGCGGCCGACAGGCCCGTGTTGCGGGCGTCGGCCAGCCCGGCGGGGGCCGGGTTGCGCAGCATGGTCAGCCCGGGCAGGTCGCGGGTGAAGTCCTCGACGATGTCCCCGGTGGCGTCCACGGACCCGTCGTTCACGACGATGAACTCGAAGTCGTGCCGTGCGTTGCGGCAGAGCGAGGACAGCGCGTCGGCGATGTACCGCTCGCCGTTCAGCACCGGCACGACGACCGAGAGAGTGATCAAGAGTGGTTTCTCCAGAGTGCGGACGAGGTCAGACGGTCACCCGGCGCAGGCGGGCCTTGGGGGCCTCCTCGCCGGGGAAGACGCGCTTGACGCCGTCGCCCATGGCCTGCTCGATGATGCGGATGTCACGGACGAGGTGCTCGAGGCCGGCCGGCTCCAGCGAGGCGGCGTGGTCGGAGCCCCACATGGTCCGGTCGAGCGTGATGTGCCGCTCCACGGTGACCGCGCCGAGCGTGACCGCGGCCAGGGAGATCTGCAGGCCGCGCTCGTGGCCGGAGTAGCCGACGGGCACGCCGTAGCGCTCCTTGAGCGTGGTGATCGTGCGCAGGTTCGCCTCTTCCGGCGGCAGCGGGTACGTGGACGTCGCGTGCATCATGATCAGCTTGTCGGTGCCGAGGATCTCGACGGCCGCGTCGATCTCTGACAGCGTGGACATGCCGGTGGACAGGATGATCGGCTTGCCGGTGGCGGCCAGGACCCGCAGCAGCTCGTGGTCGGCGACGCTGGCCGAGGCCACCTTGTGGACCAGGACGTCCATCTCCTCCAGGAACTCCACGGAGGGCACGTCCCACGGCGAGGCGAACCAGTGCAGGCCGCGCTCGTCGCAGTATTTCGCGATCTGCCGGTACTCGTCGTAGCCGAACTCGGTCCGCTCCTTGTACTCCAGGTACGTCATCTCGCCCCACGGCGTCTGCCTGATCTGGCCCTTCTGCTCCTCGGGCACGCAGATCGCGGGGGTGCGCTTCTGGAACTTGACCGCCTGGCAGCCGGCGTCGGCCGCCACGTCGATGAGGCGGCGGGCGATGTCGAGGTCGCCGTTGTGGTTGATGCCGATCTCGCCGATCACGTACACGGGCTCGCCGTCGCCGACCAGGACGTCGCCGATGGCGACGGGGCCGAGCTTGGGGCGCTCCTTCACCTCGATCACCGGAGCCTCGGGCCGGGCGGCCACGACGCGGTCGCACAGCTCGCGCACGGCGCCGGACCCGCCGGCCCTGGTCAGCACGACCCTGGCGGCGGCGCGCACGCGCGGGTGGGCGTCGGGGGTGGCGATGGGCCAGCCGACCTCGGCCATCGGGCCCAGGTCGTTGACGTCGTTGCCGACGTAGGCGACGCGGGCGGGGTCGAGGCCCTCGATGGTCAGCCAGTCGCGCAGCACGATCCGCTTCTCGGCCAGGCCCTGCAGCACGGGGACGCCGAGCTTGCGGGCGCGGGCGGCCACCACCGGGTTGTGCTCGGTGGACATGACCAGCACCTTCACCCCGGACCGCTTCAGCAGCGAGATGCCCATCCCGTCGGAGCGGCTGACGAGCACCATCTCGCGGCCGTCGGAGTCGACGTAGGCGCGGTCGTCGGTGTGGACTCCGTCGAAGTCGGTGATGACGGCGTCCACGTCGATCGGCTCGGGCTCGTCGATGAACGGGGCGAGCGCGCGCACCAGCTCCAGGTCCTCCGGGTTGTCGATCTCGACGGCGTGCCGCGGCGGCACCGGCTGGACGGCGACCTGGCCGAAGAAGCGGTGGCCGTGCTCGCGCAGGCCGGAGGCGCGCATGACGTAGAAGGCGCCGTTCTCGCGGAACTGGGCCTCGCGGTCCTGCCGGCGGGGCCGGACGGCCGGGTCGTGGTTGATGCCGGCTCCGGCGGCGGTCCACAGGAACTCGTGCGTCGGCAGCCCCGACACCACCGAGTCGGCCTCGCCGTCCAGCACCTTGCGCACCGCCTCCGACAGGTCCTTCGGGTCGATGAACGCGCTGGTGCACTGCACCAGCACGACGACCTCGGGGTCCGCGCCGAGCGTGTCGAGCGCGTGCAGGACCGCGGACTCGCTGGAGGCGGTCGCGCCGCTCAGCTCCTCGGGCCGGTCCACGACGGTCGCCCCCGCCTCGCGGGCGGTCTCGGCGATGCCCGCGTGGTCGGTGCTGACCACGACCTGGTCCACGAGCTCGGCCCGCAGGCAGGCCCGTACCGCTCGGGTGACCAGCGGGACGCCGCCGACCAGGGCGAGGTTCTTCAGGGGTACGCCCGCCGAACCTCCGCGGGCGGGAACTACGGCCAGGACTCGCAAGATCTGTCTCCTCAGTGCATCGGACTGCACCCAGAAGCTAGAGGTCCGGATTGAACGGCCAGCGTCACCGTCATTAACTTTCCATGGGGATCCGGTAGAGGAGTTCTGGCCGGCCGACTCCGCCGTATTGCGGGATGCGGGCCGCCACTCCCAGCTCGACCAGGTATTCCAGGTAGCGGCGGGCCGTCACGCGGGACACTCCGATCGCGTCGGCGACGGCTTGGGCCGCCATGCCCTCGGGGCTGTCGCGCAGCTTGGCGGCGACCGTGTCGAGGGTGTCGCGCGCCATGCCCTTCGGCAGCTCCGAGCTGCCTCTGAGGGTGCCGAGGACCCGGTCCACGTCGCCCTGCCCGACGGCCAGGCCCGCCTCGTCCTTGAACCGGGCGTAACGCGTCAGCTTTTCGGAGAGTGTCGCGTAGGTGAACGGTTTGAGCAGGTACTGGGAGATGCCGAGGGAGACCGCCGTGCGCACCATGGCCAGGTCGCGGGCCGAGGTGACGGCGATCACGTCGCACATGAGCCCGCCCGCGCGGATCGCCCGGCACACCTCCAGCCCGTGCATGTCCGGCAGGTACAGGTCGAGCAGGACGAGGTCCACGGGCTTGCCGCGCAGGAACCGCAGGGCCTCGCCGCCGGACCTGACCACCCCGGCCACCTCGAAGCCCGGCGTCCGCTCGATGTAGATGCGGTTGGCCTCGGCCGTGATCTCCTCGTCCTCCACGACGAGCACGGAAATGGTCATCGCACCCGCTCCGGCACCGGCAGCCGCACGGTGAACACCGAGCCCTCCACGTCGATGGTGCCGCCCAGCCGCCGCACCGCCTGCCCCACGAGCGCCAGGCCCAGCCCGCGCCCGTCGCCCTTGGTGGTCCAGCCTTTCGCGAACGCCTGCGGGTCGGCGAGCCCGGGGCCGTTGTCGGCGACCCTGATGAGGACCTCGCCGCCGCCGGCGCTGAGGTGGACCTCCACCCGGGAGGCCGCGTCGATGGCGTTGTCGATCAGGTTGCCCACGATCGTGACGAGCTCGCGCGGGTCGAGGCCCAGGTCGTCGAGCTCGCTGTCCTGGCTGATCACGAGTTCGGCGCCGCGTTCGGCCGCCTCGGCGCTCTTGCCGAGCAGCAGCGCGGCGAGCACCGGCTCGCGCACCGCGCCGACCACCCGGTCGGTCAGCTCCTGCGCGGCGCGCAGCTCCGCCGTGCCGAGTGCCACGGCCTGTTCGGTACGGCCCAGCTCCACCAGCGTGATGACGGTGTGCAGCCGGTTGGCGGCCTCGTGGGCGGCCGAGCGCAGCGAGTCGGCGAAGTCGCGCTCGGCGTCGAGCTGCCCGGTCAGCGCCTGGAGCTCGGTGTGGTCGCGCACGGTCACGACGGTGCCGAGCCGGCTGGCGGCGCTGTTGACCGCGAGGACGCGGTCGCCGACCAGGTGGACGCGCTCGTCGTCGCCGGCCAGCATCGCCGAGAGGCCGAGTTCGTCCACGTGCCGCCCTTCGGCGTCGGGGGGCAGGCCGAGCAGCATTCTGGCGGCGTCGTTGCACAGGGTCAGCGTGCCGTCCTTGCCCACCAGCAGCAGGCCCTCCCGGACGGCGTGCAGGACGGCGTCGTGGTGCTCGTGGATGCGGCCGAGCTCCACCGGGCCGAGGCCGTGCGTCTGGCGGCGCAGCCGCGCGGTGACCAGCCACGTGCCGGCGGCGCCCAGCGAGAGCGCGAGCGCGACGATGAGGCCGCCCCAGGCGAACTGGTCGCGCACCCTGGCGCTGATCTTCTCGATCTTGATGCCGGCACTGACCAGCGCCCGAACCCGGCCGCCCGACATGACGGGGGTGACCACCCGCCTGGACTCGCCGAGCGTGCCGGTGTAGGTCTCGGTGAACGTCTCGCCCGCCAGCGCCCGCTCGGTGTGGCCGAGGTAGTGCTTGCCGATCTCGGCGGGGTTCGGGTGGGTGTAGCGGGTGCCGTCCGGTTTCATGATGGTGATGAAGTCGACGCCCGTCTGGTGGCGTACCTGCTCGGCGTACGGCTGCAGCCGCGCGGACGGGTCGGGGCCGTCGAGGGCCTCCAGCACGCTGGGCGAGGCCGCCACGCTCACCGCGACGGCCCTGGCCTTGCTGCTCGCCTCGTCGGTGAGCAGCTCATGCGCCTGCACGAGCGCGAGCACCGCCAGGCCCGCCACCGTGACGGCGACCACGAGCAGCTGCAGGACCAGCATCTGGCCCGCCAGGCTCCAGCGCCGCATCTGACATCACCCCTGTGAACGAAACTTACTCAATGGTGACCTATGTCACTGTGAGGGGCATACTCGGGCGTCTAGAAGGTCATTCCATCCTCGCTGGAGAGCCTCCCATGCGTGATCGCACTCGCTACCTCTACCTGGCCGTCATCGGGGCGGTCCTACTCGGCATCCTGGTCGGATTCGTCTGGCCGGACGTGGGCAAGGAGCTCAAACCGCTCGGCACCGGCTTCGTGGCGCTCATCCAGATGGTGATCGGGCCGATCATTTTCTGCACGATCGTGCTGGGTATCGGCTCGGTGCGCCAGGCGGCCAAGGTCGGCAAGGTCGGCGGCCTCGCGCTCGGCTACTTCATCGTCATGTCCACGGTAGCCCTGCTCATCGGCCTGCTGGTCGGCAACGTCATCGATCCGGGCTCGGGGCTGCACCTCAGCGACGCGGCCAAGCAGGCCGCGGAGGCGCAGGCGGCCAAGGGCGGCGAGTCCACCACGGTCGACTTCCTGCTCGGCATCATCCCGAAGACGCTGGTGTCCTCGCTCACCAGCGGCTCGGTGCTGCAGGCGCTGCTCGTGGCGCTGCTGGCCGGGTTCGCGATCCAGGCCATGGGCGCCAAGGGCGAGCCGATCCTGCGCACCATCGAGCACTTCCAGCGGCTGACGTTCCGCATCCTCGCCATGATCATGTGGGCCGCGCCCGTCGGCGCGTTCGGCGCGATCGCCGCGGTCGTGGGGGAGACCGGGCTGGAGGCGCTCAAGAGCCTGGCGATCATCATGATCGCCTTCTACATCACCTGCCTGCTGTTCGTCGGCGTCGTGCTCGGCTCGATCCTGTGGCTGGTCGCCCGGATCAACCTGTGGTCGCTGCTGAAGTACCTGGGCCGCGAGTTCCTACTCATCCTGTCCACCTCCTCCTCGGAGACGGCGCTGCCCCGGCTCATCGCCAAGATGGAGCACCTGGGCGTGAGCAAGACCGTCGCGGGCATCACGGTGCCGACCGGCTACTCCTTCAACCTCGACGGCACCGCGATCTACCTGACCATGGCCACGCTGTTCATCGCCGAGGCCACCGGGGCGCCGCTGCAGTTCGGCGAGCAGATCGCGCTGCTGCTGTTCATGATGATCGCCTCCAAGGGCGCCGCGGGCGTGACCGGGGCCGGTCTGGCCACGCTGGCCGGCGGGCTGCAGGCGCACCGGCCCGCGCTCGTCGACGGCGTCGGCCTCATCGTGGGCATCGACCGCTTCATGTCCGAGGCCAGGGCGCTGACGAACTTCGCCGGCAACTCCGTCGCCACCGTGCTCGTCGCCGTCTGGACCGGTGACTTCGACCGGGAGCGCGCCAACCAGGTGCTCGCCGGGAACGCGCCGTTCGACGAGGCAACGCTGCTGGACGAGGAGGAGGGCGACGACCGCCCCGGACCCGACGAGTCGGGCGACCGGGAGCTGTCGAAGGTCTAGAGCTTGCGGGCGATGCCCGCGTAGCCCATCCGCGACATGTCCGCGTCGAGGAAGATCGGGATGTCGCGATCGATGTACGGCCACCCGAGCTCCGGCCCGATGCCGTTGGCGAGGTAGCCGGGCGGGATGAACTCGAAATCACCGAAGAAGGCCGCGATCTCCTTGCCGGGTCGCGGCCTGAACGGCATGTTGGCCCGCTGGTAGAACTCGACCACCCGGTCCGTCAGCTCCGAGTGGGCGTCGCTGCCCACGTGGGAGATGGCCAGATAGCTGCCCGGCGCCATCGCCTCGCGGTAGGCGGCCACGAAGGTGCTCGGGTCGTCCTCGTCGGGGACCAGATGCAGGATGAACATCATCAACACGGCCACCGGCCGCTCGAAGTCAAGGAGCGCGCGCACTTCGGGGTTGGCCAGGATCTCCTCCGGCCGGCGCACGTCGCCCAGCACCATGGCCACCCGTTCCGGATCGGCCAGCAGGGCCCTGCCGTGCGCGGCCACCACCGGGTCGTTGTCCACGTAGACCACGCGGGCGTCGGGGGTGTGGCGGAGCGCGACCTCGTGCACGTTCTCCTGCGCCGGCAGCCCGGATCCGAGGTCGAGGAACTGCGTGATGCCCTGTTCGCACAGGTAACGCACGAACCGGCCGATGAGCGCCCGGTTCTCCCTGGTGCCGTCGCGGGTCTCGGGGACCGCCCTCAGGACCAGTTCGGCAAGATCCCTGTCGGCTTGGAAATTGTCCTTGCCACCCAGGAAGTAGTCGTACATGCGCGCCGCGTTAGGGATATGCGGGTCGACGCCCTGCGGCGCTTGTTCCGTCATGACACCATGATCTATGACTTGAGCACCGGAAATCTACGAAAAGTGGTCAAACGGCCGGAAGTCTCAACACAAATCGCGCGCCGCCCACGCGGTCCTCGACGGTGATCTGCCCCCCGTGGGCCACCGCGACGTCGCGCGCGATGGCCAGGCCCAGACCCGTTCCGCCGGCGTCGCGGCTGCGGGCGGCGTCCAGGCGGGTGAAGCGCTGGAAGATGCGCTCGCGGTCCTCCTCGGCGATCTCCACGCCGTCGTTCTCGACCGCCAGCAGCGCCGTGTGCTCGCCCTCCCTGCGGACCTCGACCAGGACCGTGTGCTCGGCGTGGCGCTGGGCGTTGTCCAGCAGGTTCGTCAGCACCCTGGCCAGCTGGAGCCGTACGCCCTCGACCGCCACCCCCTCGGCCAGGTCCACGTGGACGGGCACCTTGTCGCAGCGCACGGACAGCTCCTGGCGTACCAGCTCGGCGAGGTCCACCCGCTCCTTGACCACGTCCACCCGGGAGCCGATCCTGGCCAGCAGCAGCAGGTCGGTGATGATGGCCTCCAGGCGGTCGGTGTCGCGCAGCGCGCTGTCCACCAGCGCCTCGACGTCGGTGTCGTCGGGATAGAGCTGGGCGCTCTCCAGCTGGGCGCGCAGGCCCGCGATGGGGGTGCGCAGCTCGTGCGAGGCGTCGGAGGCGAACTGGCGCTGCTGCTGGGCCGAGCGCTCCAGCCGGGCCAGCGTCCCGTTGACGGATTTGGCCAGCTGGGCCACCTCGTCCGCGCCCGGCGGCTGCGTGACGCGCCGGCTGAGGTCGCCCGCGTGGACGGCGTCCAGTTCGGCCCGCATGGTCGCCACCGGCCGCAGCGCGCGCCCCGTGACCAGCCACGTGGCCCACGACGCCAGCCCGATCAGGATCCCGACCTCGATGAACACCACCACCTCCAGGCCGCGGTTGGCCAGCAGGTCGGGCGTGCTGCGACCGGCGTAGACCACGGGGGAGTCGGCGAACAGGCTCACCCGGACGGCCGTGACGTGGATGCACTCGGTCGGCAGGCAGTTCATCACGCTGACCACCCGGTTCTCGGGCGTGGGGCGGATGTCAGTGAGCGGCGGCAGGTTCCTGGCCGCGTCGCTGCTGGCCAGGATCTGGCCGTTGGGGCCGACGACCTGGATCAGGTCCACCGGCGGGTTGGGCACCGGGATGGCGGCGCCCATGGGCAGCGCGCCGCCGCGCATCTCGTACGCGATCCGCTCGGCCGTGTCCCTGGTGTCGCGGAACACGCTGGCCGTCATCAGCGACCTGGCGGTGATCACCCCGGCGACGGCCACGGGGATGAGCACGAGGGCGGCTACAGCCGTCGCGATGAGGGTGACGCGTCCGCGAAGGGATCTGGCCCACCAGGGTGGCACCCTGTGAGGTTACCGAGCGTGATTACCGACATTTGCCGCGTTAAGGGAAAGATTCCCCCAACCCGGGGTCGGACCCGGTCAGCGCTGGATCCAGACCGCGGTGTCCGGCGGGAGGGTCCCGTCCTCGGCCAGCGGGCCGCTGGACAGCAGCACCTCGCCGCCCAGGTCGAGCCGCACCGGCTCCTCGCCCGTGTTGAGCACCACGACCAGCCCCGGGTCGCGCTCGATGGCCAGCACGTCCTTGGGGGAGTCGAGCCACGTCACGGTGCCGCCGCCGAGCGCCGGGTGCTCCTTGCGGAGCTTCAGCGCGGCGCGGTAGAGGTTCAGGGTGGAGGCGGGGTCGTGCTCCTGGGCCTCGGCCGACAGCGGCCCCCATGAGGCGGGGATCGGCAGCCAGGGGTCGCGCCAGCCGAAGTCGCCGGAGGCCGTCCACGGGATCGGCACCCGGCAGCCGTCGCGGCTCTCGCCGGTGCGCCGGAAGGCCGGGTCCTGGCGCAGCTCGTCCGGCAGGTCGAGCACCTCGGGCAGGCCCAGCTCCTCGCCGTTGTAGAGGTAGGCCGAGCCGGGCAGGGCCAGCATGAGCAGCGTGGCCGCCCGGGCGCGGGCCAGCCCGCCGTGGCGGGTGACGTGGCGGGGCTTGTCGTGGTTCGACAGCACCCACGTGGTGGGCGCGCCGACCAGCTCCGACTCTTTCAGCGCCTTCTCGATGACGGTACGGAACGACTTGGCGTGGAAGTCGGCCATCATGAACTCGAACGAGAACGCCTGGTGCAGCTCGTCGGGCCCGACGTAGCGGGCCAGCCGCTCGGGGGAGGACACCCACGCCTCGGCCACCGCCATCCGGCCGCCGGGGTAGGAGTCGAGGATCGGCCGCCACTCGCGGTAGATCTCGTGCACGCCGTCCTGGTCGAAGTACGGCAGCTGCTCGTCGCCGAGCATCTCGGCCTGGCGGCCCTCCTTCGGCCCCACATCGGGCAGCCCGGCGGCCTTGATCATGCCGTGCGCCACGTCGATCCTGAAGCCGTCCACGCCCCGGTCGAGCCAGAAGCGCAGGATGTCGCGGAACTCGGCGCGCACGTCCGGGTTCTCCCAGTTGAGGTCCGGCTGCTCGGGGGCGAACAGGTGCAGGTACCACTGCCCGTCCGCCACCTGCGTCCAGGCGGAGCCGCCGAAGATGGACTCCCAGTCGTTGGGCTCGTCGCGGAAGATGTAGCGCTCGCGCAGCCCGGCCTGGAACCACGGGTGCCGGTCGGAGGAGTGGTTCGGCACCAGGTCCACGATAACCCTGATGTCCTTGTCGTGGGCGTCGGCGACGAGGGCGTCGAAGTCGGCGAGCTTGCCGAACATGGGGTCCACGTCCCGGTAGTCGGCCACGTCGTAGCCGCCGTCGGCCATGGGGGAGGTGTAGAAGGGGCTCAGCCAGATGGCGTCCACGCCCAGATCGGCCAGATAGCCGAGGCGGTCGCGCACGCCGGCGAGGTCGCCCATGCCGTCGCCGTCGGAGTCGGCGAAGCTGCGCGGGTAGACCTGGTACACGACGGCGTCACGCCACCAGTCGTCGTTGCCCAGCATGGCTGTCCTTCCCTGGATGCCCGAGATGTCCACTGATGTTGTGGTGAAGGATGTCGCGATCGTTCGGCGAGGGTCAAGCGCAACTTGCGGAAAGTTGCATACGTCACCCTGACCCGCCCGTACTTCACCTGGCCTCCCTCGACGGGACCCCGTCCCCCGGGCTTCAGTGAGGATCACGTAACGCTCTTTCGCAAGTTCTTCCAATTCTTGCAAAGAGCCGCTAACGTCCCGGAAACGTTGGAGCTTTCTTCCGGCGGCGCTCGCGTGGCGTCGCCGTTCCTGCGTGACCTCAGGAGGTCCCATGCGCATGCGGGCTCTGGGTGTGGCCGCTCTTGCGACCCTCGCGTTCGCCGCCACGGCGTGCGGCGAATCCCAGCCGGCTTCCCAGTCGGCTTCTCCGGCGGCACCCGGTGCGTCCGCCTCTGCCCCGGCGGCCAAGAGCGGCGGCACGCTCGTGATCTGGGCCGACCCCAGCCGCGTCAAGCCGCTCAAGCCGTTCGCCGACCAGTTCGGCACCGAGAACGGCGTGACCGTCGAGGTGAAGGAGATCAGCAAGGACAACCAGACGACCTTCCTCACCGCCTCCCAGCAGGGCAGCGGTCCCGACATCATGATCGGCGCGCACGACTGGATCGGCAACCTCGTGCAGAACGGCGCCATCGACCCCGTCACGCTGACCGACGAGCAGAAGGCCGCCTTCTCGGCCAAGGCGATGCAGGCCGTGACGTTCAACGGTCAGGTCTACGGCGCCCCGTACGCGGTGGAGAACATCGCCCTGATCCGCAACACCAAGCTCGCCCCCGACGCGCCCGCCTCGATCGAGGACATGATCGCCAAGGGCAAGGAGCTCAAGGCGGCCGGCAAGGTCAAGGAGGTGCTCTGCATCCCCGTCGGCCAGAAGGGCGACGCCTTCCACGTCTACCCGATCTTCGCCTCCGCGGGCGGCGCGCTGTTCGGCGCCACCTCCACCGGCGACCCCGACCCCAAGCAGGTGCTGGTCGGCTCGCCCGACTCGGTCAAGGCGTTCGGCAAGCTCAAGGACCTGGGCGAGAAGGGCGACGGCGCGCTGCGCACGTCGATCACCAACGAGAACTACATCGTGAACTTCGCCGGCGGCAAGTGCGCCTACCTGATCTCCGGCCCGTGGGCGATGAGCGAGGTCAAGAAGGGCGGCATCACCTACGACATCACGGCCGTCCCGCCGTTCAAGGGCGGCAAGCCCGCCACCCCGTTCGTCGGCGTGCAGACGTTCTTCGTGGCCTCCAAGGGCAAGAACAAGGCCCTGGCCCAGGAGTTCGTCGCCAACTACGTGACCAACAAGGACGTCGCGAAGGCGCTGTACGAGGCCGACCCGCGGCCCCCGGCGCTGACCGCCGCCCTCCAGGAGGTCCAGGCGAGCGACCCGGACGCGGCCAAGTTCATGGAGGCGGGCAAGGACGGCCTGCCGATGCCGGCCATCCCCGAGATGGCGGCCATCTGGGAGCCGTTCGGCATCGCCGAGACCGCCGTCGTCAAGGGCGGCGACGCGGCCAAGGCCGCCGCGGCGGCGCAGAAGGCCATCGACGGCTCGCTCAAGCACTGATCATGGCGCTCGACGTGCGCGAAGCCGTGGAGCCCAAGGCTGCTCCACGGCCCCGCCGGGAGATCACCACGGCGTTCGTGGTGAGCAGGATCGCGGTGCTGGCCGTGGCCGCCGCGATCCTGGTCTACGCCGTGCCGCCGCTGGTCGCCGCCGAATCGTGGGTCTCGCTGGCGCTGCTGTGCGCCGTCAGCGCGGCCATCGCCTACCTGTACCTGACCCGCCGCTTCATCCCGGCCAAGTACCTGGTCCCAGGCACCGTATTCCTGATCGCGTTCCAGGTGTTCCCCGTCGTCTACACGGTCACCACCGCGTTCACGAACTTCGGTGACGGGCACCGCGGCGACAAGGCCGCCGCCGTCACCGCCATCGAGACCGGCTCGGTGCGGCAGACGCCCGGCTCCCCCGAGTACGCCATGACGGCCGCGCTGCGCGGTGACGAGCTGGTGTTCCTGCTGGTCGACCCGAAGACCAAGCAGGTGCGGCTGGGCGACTCCAAGGGGCTCTCGCCGCTGGCGGGCGCCCAGGTCGGGGTCACCGGCAAGGTGCTGGCGGCCCCCGGGCTGACCGTGCTCAAGGCGCCCGAGGCCGCCGCCCGCGGGCAGCAGATCTCGGCGCTGGCCGTGCCGACCGGCGGCGGCGTGATCAAGGCGAACGGGCTCAGCCGGGCCGTCGAGGGCAAGGCGGCGCTCGTGTACGACGCCGGCTGCGACTGCGTACGCGGCAACGGTGACACCTGGACGGCCGACGAGAGCGAGGGCTTCTTCGTCAACGCCAAGGGCGAGCACCTGGCGCAGGGCTGGCAGGTCGGCGTCGGGCTCGACAACTTCGCCCGAGTGCTGACAAATCCGACTATCTCGGGATATTTCGCGGGGGTGTTCGGCTGGAACCTGGTCTTCGCGCTGGCCTCCGTGCTCGGCACGTTCGCGCTCGGCATGTCGGTCGCGCTGGCGCTGCACCACCCGCGGATGCGCGGCACCCGGTTCTACCGGATCGCGCTGATCCTGCCGTACGCGATGCCCGCCTTCGCCATGCTGCTGGTCTGGCGTGACATGTTCAACCGCGACTTCGGCCTGATCAACCAGCTCCTCGGCGCCAACGTCGACTGGCTGGGCGAGACCGGGACCGCCCGGTTCGGGGTGATCCTGGTCAACCTCTGGCTCGGCTTCCCGTACATGTTCCTCGTCACCACCGGCGCGCTGCAGGCCATCCCGCGCGAGCTGACGGAGGCGGCGGCCATCGACGGGGCCACGCCGTGGAAGGCGTTCCGGCGGGTGACGCTGCCGCTGCTGCTGGTCGCGCTCACGCCGCTGCTGATCTCGTCGTTCGCCTACAACTTCAACAACTTCAACGCGATCGCGCTCACCACCGAGGGCGGGCCGTTCCCGGCCGACAACCCGCAGGTGGGCGGCACCGACCTGCTGATCACCTACACCTTCAGGCTGGCGTTCGGCGCGGGCGGCGCGCAGTTCGGCTTCGCGGCGGCGGTCTCGGTGTTCATCTTCGCGATCGTGGCCGTCATCTCGGCCGTGGCGTTCCGCCGTACCCGCAAGCAGGAGGAGGTCTACGCGTGAAGCTCGCCCTGCGGCACGTGTTCGTGCTGATCGTGTGCGCGTTCGCGCTCTTCCCGATCCTGTTCGTGGTCTCGGCCGCGATCAACCCCATGGGCACGCTGGCCTCCACCGACCTGCTGCCGACCGGGGCCAGCCTGACCAACTTCGCCAACCTGCTGACCTCCGACAGCTACCCCTTCGGCCGGTGGTTCTTCAACTCGGTGTTCATCGCGCTGGTGTCGTCGTTCGCGAGCCTGCTGCTGTCGATGCTGGCCGCGTACGCCTTTAGCCGCATGCGCTTCGCGGGCCGCCGGGTCGGGCTGCTGGCGCTGCTGCTGATCCAGATGTTCCCGCAGTTCCTGGCCATCGTGACGATCTTCATGATCTTCACCAGGGTGACCGAGCTGTATCCGCCCTTCGGGTTCAACACCGCGTGGGGGCTGCTGCTGCTCTACCTCGGCGGCGCGCTCGGCGTGAACACCTGGCTGATGAAGGGCTTCCTCGACACCGTGCCGAAGGAGCTGGACGAGGCCGCCACCGTGGACGGGGCCACGCACGCGCAGATCTTCTGGCGGGTCATCATGCCGCTGGTCACGCCGATCCTGGCGGTCACGGCGCTGCTGGCGTTCATCGGCACCATGAGCGAGTTCCTCATGGCGAACGTGTTCCTGCGCGACCCCGAGAGCAAGACCCTCGCCGTCGGCATGTACGGGATGATCGCCGGCGACCACCGCAACGCGAACTTCGGCATGTTCGCCGCGGCGACGCTGCTTACCGCGATTCCGACGGTGAGTGTGTTCCTCTGGTTGCAGAAGTACATCGTCTCCGGGCTCACCGCCGGGGCTGTCAAGGGATAGGTGCATTTGCGCTTCATGGGGGAGCCGCATCACGACGGCTCAGCTCTGTACGTCTCCGACCAGGAGCCCGCCCTCGGCTCGCGGGTGACGCTGTGGCTGCGGGCGCCGCTGGCCGCCGGGATCACGGGCGTGCACGTGCGTACCGTGCACGACGGCGAGCCGCGTTACGCCGAGGCGGCGCCGGACCCGTCGCGGCGGGAGGCCGGCGGGTACGGCGGCACGGACGTGTGGTGGCGGGCCGAGATCACCGCGGTCAACCCGGTCACCCCGTACCGGTTCCTGCTCGCCACGCGGGGCGGCCAGGCGTGGCTGACCGCGGCCGGGCTCGTCACCCACGACGTGACCGACGCGGGCGACTTCCGCCTCGTGTGCCACCGGCCGCCGCCCTCCTGGATGTCGGACGCGATCGTCTACCAGATCTTCCCCGACCGCTTCGACCGCTCCCGGCCCATGCGCGACCTGCCCGACTGGGCGCTGCCGCGCGACTGGGACCTCGACCCGGTCATCCCCGCCGGCCCCGGCACCTCGGGGCAGTTCTACGGCGGCGACCTCGACGGCGTCGCCCAGCGGCTCGACCACATCCAGAGCCTCGGCGCCGACACCGTCTACCTGACGCCGATCTTCCCCGCCCGCTCCAACCACCGCTACAACGCCTCCACCTTCGAGCACGTCGACCCGCTGCTCGGCGGCGACGAGGCGCTGCACCGCCTGTCCGGCGCCCTGCACGCGCGCGGCATGCGGCTGCTCGGCGACATCACCACCAACCACTGCGGCGACACGCACGAATGGTTCACCGCGGCCGTCTCCGACGTGAACGCGGTCGAGCGCGAGATGTTCTACTTCGACCGCGACACCGGCGACTACGAGTCCTGGTGGGGCGTCAAGACGCTGCCCAAGCTCAACTGGGGCAGCGAGCTGGTCCGCGCCCGCATGCGGGCCGTGCTGAAGAAGTGGCTCGGGCCGCTGGACGGCTGGCGCGTGGACGTGGCCAACATGACCGGCAGGCGCGCCGCCGACGACCACAACCACGAGGTCGCCGCCCTGCTGCGGGCCGAGCTGGGCCACGAGGCCGCGTTCATCGCCGAGCACAACCACGACGCCTCGGCCGACCTCGACCGCGAAGGCTGGCACGGCACCATGAACTACGGCGGCTTCACCCGCCCCGTCTGGGCCTGGCTGCGCGGGCCCGAGCTGGACCTCGACCACTTCCTCGGCGTGCCGGGCGGTGGGGGGGAGGGGGGGGGGGCGACGGGACGGCCGCGCTGGCCACCTTCCGGTCGTTCGCGTCCCACATGTCGTGGCGCTCGCTCGTCCACTCCTGGCAGCTGCTCGACTCGCACGACTCGCCCCGCATCCGCACCGTCACCGGCTCGCGCGAGCGCCACCTGCTCGCGCTCGCCCTGCAGGCCACGCTGCCGGGCACGCCGATGGTGTTCGCGGGCAGTGAGTTCGGCCTGACCGGGGTGAACGGCGAGCACTCCCGCACCCCGATGCCCTGGAACCGGCCCGCCGACCAGGACCTCCCGACGCTGGCGGCCTACCGGGAGCTGTTCGGGCTGCGCCGCGCCGAGCCCGCGCTGCGCCACGGCGGCCTGCGCTGGCTGCACGCCGACGCCGACTGCCTGGTCTTCGCGCGGGAGACGTACGCGGAGTCGGTCCTGGTGTGCGTGCGGCGGGCGGCCGGAGCGCCGCTCCGCCTCGGCGTCCACGCCCGCGGCCTCTACAACGCCGAGGACGGGGACGTGCTGCCCGGTGACGGGCCTTCGGTGCGCCTCTGGCGTCTCGCGCGCTGATCACGCTACGTTAGGCTTCCCCCCTCCGCTCCAACTCGATAGTGGTGTGCTCGTATGAGGTTGCTGCCCGTAGCCGTCATGGCGGCTCTCCTGCCTGCTTTCTCGCCTGCGGCCCCGGCGTACGCGCTGGCGGGCACCACGTACTACGTGGACTCCAAGTCGGGTGACGACGGCGCGGCGGGCACCAGCGCCACCGCGCCGTGGAAGTCCCTCGACAAGGTCAACTCCGCCGACCTCAAGCCGGGCGACGCCGTCAGCTTCAAGCGCGGCAGCTCCTTCACCGGCCCGCTCAAGCTGGAGGCCAATGGCACCGCGGCCAAGCCCATCGTCATCCAGGCGTACGGCACCGGCCCGCTGGCCAGGATCAGCGGCACGGACGACGACTGCGTCGTGCTCAGCGGCAACCACTGGCGGGTCGGCGGCCTGCGGGCCTCCGGCTGCCGCTGGGCCGGCTTCCAGGTCGCCGGCGACGGCAACGAGCTGTCCGGCGTGCAGGCCGACCGCAACATCGCGGGCGTCTACGTCACCCCGTCCGGCTCGCGCAACGTCATCCGCGACAGCGTGCTGACCGACAACAACCGGATGAGCGTCAACGACGAGGGCGGCGACAACGACTCCGGCGCCTTCGGCGTGCTGCTCAACGGCGACGACAACCTCGTGACCGGCAACACCATCACCGGCAGCTTCGCCAAGAGCGCCGACTACGGCACCGACGGGGCCGCCGTCGAGATCTTCGACGGCGACCGCAACCGCGTCACCCACAACATCGCCAGGAACAACGAGACGTTCACCGAGCTCGGCGCCAAGAAGGGCAAGACCGCGACCGGCAACGTGTTCGCCTTCAACGTCGTGACCTCCTCCCGCAGCCGCGGCTCGTTCCTCATCACCCGCGGCCCGCGCCACATCGTCGGGCCTGTCATGGGCACGATCGCCGTCCAGAACTCCGTCTACCTGCCGGCCAAGGACACCATCGGCTGGTCCTGCCACGACGGCTGCGCCCCGTCGATCCTGAAGCTGCGCAACAACGTGATCGTGGTGGGCGGCGAGGCCGGCTGGGAGGACGGCAAGGGGGCCGACGAGGGCGGCAGCGTCTACCGGGGCCGCGTGAAGTTCAAGCTGGGGCCGAAGTCGATCGTGGCCGACCCGAAGTTCGTCTCCCGTACCGACCTGCGGCTGCGGCCCGGCTCGCCGGCGCTCGGCCGCGGCCTGCCCCTCGGCCCCACGTGGTACGGCGGCAGGGCGCTCGGCAAGGACATGGCCGGCAAGCCGCTGGCAGGCGCCCCCGACGCGGGCGCCTACCAGCACTGACGACGGCCCTTCCCACACCGGCACGTGGCCTCCCGGGGCCTCCTGGGGCCCCCACGTCCCGGGATCGCCATCGGCGGGCCGGGCTCGCTCTAGAGTGGACGGGTGCTTCCAGATCTTCGCCAGCCGCTGGTGCGGCAGCTCGCCGAGTCCGACGCCCCCCGGCACTACTGGCACCTGGGCGACGAGGACGGGCGGGCCTGGCTGTTCGAGAGCGTCGAGGGCGACGGCCTCGAACACTGGGCGATCAGGCAGGTGCTGGTGGGCGCCGACCGGAACGCCCATCGCTACTGGTGGCGCCACCTGCAGGACGAGCACGGTTTCCTCACCGACCAGCCGCTGGAGGTCTGGGAGCTGACCGAGATCACGGAGCAGGCGTTCGAGGCCGTCTGGGAGGCGAGCGAGTGAGGCGTCAGCTGGCGCCGGCCAGCGCCGGGTAGAGGCGCTCCAGCTCGCCCGAGAGCCCGGCCTTCGACTGCCGGCTGATGGCGTCGGCCAGCACCTCGTAGGCCCCGCTCTCCAGGGCGTCGAGGGTCTGCGCGACGACCTCCGCGGGAGTGATCTTGGGTCCGGTGACGTGGGCGGCCATGTCGGTGTCGATGTAGCCCGCGTGCACCCCCAGGACGTGGGTGCCCTGCTCCTTCAGCTCCAGCCGCAGGGCGTTGGTCAGGGACCACGCCGCCGCCTTCGACGCGGCGTAGCCGCTCGCCTGGGGCAGCGTGATGAACGACAGCACCGACAGGACGTTCACCAGCGCCCCGCCGCCGTTGCGGGCCAGGACGGGGGCGAAGGCGCGGCTCATGGACAGCGTGCCGAAGTAGTTGGTCTCCATCTCGGCGCGCGCCGAGTCCAGGTCCGAACCGCCGGAACGCGAGATGCCGGCGTTGTTGACGAGCACGTTCACATCGCCGCAGAGCTCGGCAGCGGCCGCGACGGCGGCCGCGTCGGTGACGTCGAGCTCGATCGGGGTGAGGTTGGTGTCGATGATCGTGGCGGGGTTCCTGACGGCCGCGTAGACCGTGCGGGCTCCCCGGTCCAGGAGGGCCTGGGCGAAGGCGGCGCCCAGGCCGCGGTTGGCGCCGGTGACGAGTGCGACGCTGCCGGAGATCTTCATGAGGACTGCTCCAAAGGTGTGGTCAGGGACGTTCGAGGATGAGGGCGTTGGCGAGGCCGCCTGCCTCGCACATGGTCTGCAGCGCGTAGCGGGCGCCGCGCTCGGCCATGGCGTGGACCAGGGTCGTGGCGATGCGGGCGCCGCTGGCGCCCAGCGGGTGGCCGAGGGCGATGGCGCCGCCCTTGACGTTGACCCTGGCCGGGTCGGCGCCGGTCTCCTGCAGCCAGGCCAGCACGACGCTCGCGAACGCCTCGTTGACCTCGAACAGGTCGATGTCGGCGAGACTCAGGCCCGCGCGGCGCAGGACCTTCTCCGTGGCCGGGATGACGCCGGTGAGCATGAGGATCGGGTCCGAGCCGACGACGGCGAAGCTGTGCAGACGGGCCAGAGGCCGCAGGCCCAGGCGGGCCGCCGTCTCCGAGGTGGTGACCAGTACGGCCGCCGCCCCGTCGTTGATCGGGCTGCTGTTGCCCGCGGTCACCGACCAGTCGATCTGCGGGAACCGCTCGGCGTAGCCGGGGTCGGCGAAGGCGGGCTTGAGCCCGGCCAGGATCTCCGGCGTCGTGCTCGGGCGTACCGACTCGTCCCGGTCGAGCCCGCCGACGGGCGCGAGCTCGCCGGCGAAGGAGGAGACGGCGGCCTTGCGGTGCGAGCCGGCGGAGAACTCGTCGAGCTGCTCGCGGCTGAGCGACCACTTGGCCGCGATGAGCTCCGCGCTGATGCCCTGCGGCACCAGCCCGCCGGGAAAGCGCGCGGCCAGCTCCGGGCCGAACGGGTCGGCGCCCGCGGGCACGTTGGCCCACATCGGCACCCGGCTCATCGACTCCACGCCGCACGCCACCACCAGGTCGTACGCGCCCGACATCACCCCTTGCGCGGCGAAGTGCACGGCCTGCTGTGACGAACCGCACTGCCGGTCCACCGTGACCGCGGGCACCGACTCCGGGAGGCCGGCGGCCAGCCAGGCGTTGCGGGTGGTGTTCATGGCCTGCTCGCCCACCTGGTCGACGCAGCCGCCGATCACGTCGTCCACCAGGGTCGGGTCCACCCCGCTGCGCTCGATCAGGGCGCGCAGCGTGTGCGCGAGCAGGTCCACCGGGTGGATCGCGGACAGGCCGCCGCCCGGTTTGCCCTTGCCGATCGGAGTACGTACGGCTCGCACGATGACGGCATCACGCACAGCGCCCTCCTCATCAGTTGGAAAACTGAACCCACTGTAGACCCAGTGGGTTGGATTTTCCAACGGACAGCTGATCAGGAGGTGGAGCGCGCCAGGCCGTCGATGATCAGCTGGATGGCCGCGTCGAAGGTGCGGTTGACCTCCTCGGGGTCGTCCGACATGTGCCCCTGGGTCTCGGCCAGGATGAAACCCGAGACGAACGCGTGCAGGATGTCGCTCGTCCGCCGCAGCTCCGACTCCGGCACCCCCGCCAGCCGCAGGATGCGGTAGAGCGTCTGCCAGATGGGCAGCCGCCGGTCGGCGACAAGCGACGGATGGATGTGGACATATCCCCATATGGCGGGGTGTTCTTTCGCGTGCCGGTGATAGTCCAGCGCCAGCGCCATGAGCTGCTCCTCCCATGGGGCGCCGTCGTCCGGCGGGACGTGCATGCGTTCGGCCGTCGTGGCGCAGATCAGCGCCAGCAGCGCGTCCTTGCTCTCCACGTGGTGATAGAGCGACATCGGGTTGACGTTCAGCTCGGCTGCCAGCTTGCGCATGGACAGTCCGTCCACTCCGCTCGCGTCCATCAGGCGGATCGCCGTGGAGCTGATCTCGTCGAGGGTCAAAGGGGCACCCCTGCGTGCGCTCACTGCCATACACCGTATGGTAGCGTCAGCCATACGGTGTATGGCTACTCGAAGGGAGCAATCATGGCGGAGATCCCGGCCCCGCAGGGCCTGCCCATCCTCGGCAACACGCTGCAGATTCCCTCTCACTCGCCGGTGGAGCACTTCATCCAGGTCGCCTCCCAGTACGACGAGGGCATCTTCCGGCTGGAGGTCGCCGGCCGCACGATCGTGCTGGTGTACGACCCCGACCTGGTCGCGGAGGTGTGCGACGAGAGCAGGTTCGTCAAGCGGATCAAGCCGCCGCTGTCGATCGTGCGCGACTTCGCCGGTGACGGGCTGTTCACGGCCGACCCCGACGAGCCGGTGTGGGGGCACGCGCACCGCATCCTGATGCCCGCCTTCAGCCAGCGGGCCATGAAGGCGTACTACGGGCAGATGCTCGAGGTCGCCGAGCAGCTCGTCGAGTCATGGGCAGCCCGCCAGGGGGAGGACCTGCCCGTCGCCGACGACATGACCAGGCTGACACTGGACACGATCTCGCTCACCGGGTTCGGCTACCGCTTCCACTCCTTCGACTCGCCCGAGTTGCACCCGTTCCTGCAGGCCATGGGCGGCGCGCTCACCGAGGCCATGCTGCGCAACCAGCAGCTGCCGTTCGTCACCAAGCTCAAGCGCGGGCACGAGGAGACGTACCGGCGCGACATCGCCACCATGCAGTCGCTGGTCGACGACGTGATCAGGCAGCGCCGCGCCGAGGGCGCCACCGGCTCCAAGGACCTGCTCGGCCTCATGCTGGAGGCGTCCGACCCGCAGAGCGGCGCCCGCCTGTCCGACGAGAACATCCGCAACCAGGTCCTCACCTTCCTCATCGCGGGCCACGAGACCACCAGCGGCCTGCTCTCCTTCGCCCTGTACAACCTGCTGCGCGAGCCGCACACCCTGGCGCGCGCCTACGAGGAGGTGGATCGGCTGCTGCCGGGCGACGAGCCGCCCACGTACGAGACGATCATGAAGCTCGACGTCATCGCGCGCGTCCTGGAGGAGACGCTGCGGCACTGGTCGCCGATCCCGGCCTTCAGCGTCAGCGCGCTCGAGGACACCACGATCGGCGGTTACCCCATCGCCAGGGACCAGGGCGTCGCCGTGCTGCTGCCGGTGCTGCACCGCAGCCCCAAGGCGTGGGAGCGGCCGGAGGAGTTCGACATCGACCGCTGGCTGCCGGAGAACAAGAAGAGCCACCACCCCGGGGCGTACAAGCCGTTCGGCAACGGCGAGCGGGCCTGCATCGGCCGCCAGTTCGCGCTGACCGAGGCCAGGCTGGCGCTGGCGATGATCCTGCGGCGGTTCGCGATCTCCGACCCGAACGTCTACCGCATGAAGATCAAGCAGACCCTCACCCTCAAACCCGACGGGTTCACGCTCAGGGTCCGCGAGCGGCGGGCGCACGAGCGGACCGTGGTCGTGGCCCAGGAGGCCGAGGAGAGCGCGCAGCAGGAGATCGCCGTCACCGGCGTGCCGCTCACCGTCGCCTACGGCTCCAACCTCGGCACCAGCTCCGACCTCGCCGAACGCCTGGCCGAGCGGGCCGGGCGCGCGGGCTTCGCCACGACGCTGACCACGCTCGACGACATGACGCCGCCGAGCGAGGGCCTGCTGATCGTGATCGCCTCCTCCTACAACGGCAAGGCCCCCGACAACGCCCAGCGCTTCGACGCCCTGGAGGCGCTGCCCGACCTGTCCGGGGTCCGGCTGGCCGTGCTGGGCTGCGGGAACACGCAGTGGCCCACCTACCAGGAGTTCCCGAAGCGGGCGTACGAGAAGCTGGCGGCCGCCGGAGCGGTGCCGCTGGTCGAGCGCGGGGAGGCCGACGCGGACGGCGACTTCGACGGCGACGTGACCGCCTGGACGGCCGGGCTGTGGGCGGCGCTGGCCGAGGAGTACTCGGCTTCGGCCGAGAGCGCCGGGCCACGCTACGAGATGGAGGTGCTCAGCGAGGCCGAGGTCAGGCCCTCGGTCGTCTCCTCGCGCTCGTTCCCGCTGACCGTCGTCTCCAACGAGGAGCTGACCTCCGACCCGACCGGCCTCTGGGACTTCTCGACGGAGGCGCCGCGCCCCGGCGTGCGCTCCATCGTGGCCCGGCTGCCCGAAGGCGTCACCTACTCGGCAGGTGACCACGTGGCCGTCTTCGCCAAGAACGACCCCGAGCTGGTGGAGTGGGCGCTGCGCTGCCTGCGCGTCCCCCGCGAGCAGGTGGTACGGCTGCGCGCCGCCGGCTCCACCCACCTGCCCGTGGACACGGCGGTCACGGCGGGCCTGCTGCTGAGCGAGTTCGCCGAGCTGCAGGAGGTCGCCACCAGGTCCGACCTGGAGGCGCTGGCCGCGCACACCGCCTGCCCCTGGACCAGGGGCCAGCTCGCCGAGCTGACCGCGAACTACGCCGACGAGATCCTCGCCAAGCGCGTCTCCCCGGTGGCCCTGCTCGACCGCTTCCCGGCGATCGAGCTGCCGCTGCCGGTGTTCCTGGAGCTGGCCGGGCCGATCAAGCCGCGCTACTACTCGGTCTCCTCCTCGCCGCTGGCCGACCCCTCGCTCGTGCGCCTCACCGTCGGCCTCGTCGAGGGGCCCGCCTGGTCCGGCACGGGCACCTACCAGGGCATGTGCTCGGCCTACCTCGCCGCCCTGAAGGAGGGCGAGGTGTTCTACGGCTACATCCGCGTGCCCGCGCCGCCGTTCCGGCTGCCGGACGACCCGGCCACGCCGGTGATCCTCGTCGGCCCCGGCACCGGCTTCGCGCCGCTGCGCGGCTTCATAGAGGAGCGCCTGCTGGCCGGGGCCCCCGGGCGCGCCGCCGTCTTCACCGGCTGCCGCCACCCCCGGCACGACGAGCTGTACGCCGACGACCTGGCCCGCTGGGGCGTGCCCGCGCACGCCGCGTACTCCGCCGTGCCGGGGTATCCGCACCGGTTCGTCCAGGACGCCATCGCGGCGCACGCCGACGAGGTGTGGGAGCTGCTCTCCCAGGGGGCGTACGTGTACGTCTGCGGGGACGGGCTGCGGATGGCTCCGGCGGTGCGGCAGACGCTGCTGGACATCTACCGGTCGCGGACGGGGGAGGACGGGGCCAGGTGGCTGGCCGAGCTGGAGTCCTCCGGCCGCTACCAGCAGGACGTCTTCGCCTGATCCCCGCCCCTTCCGGCCCTCCCCCGCCCCTTCCGGCCCTCCCCCGCCGCAGCCGCCCGCCCGTCGCCCCCGCCGCGGCCACCCGACCCTCGCCCTCGCCGCGGCCACGCGACCGTCGCCCCCGCCGCGGCCGGCCGGCACCGCCCCCGCCCGCCCGCTCCCCCTTCGGAGATCACAGCGGTGGCCTCCGGGCGCCGCGCCGGCGGGGGGTCGTGCGGCGGGGTCCGGAGCTGTTGCAGGGCGGTCGTCATGGCGAGTGCCCGGCGCGGGCGGCGTGCCGGCGAGAGGCCCGCAGGAGCTCGGCTGGGCGGGGGTTTGGAGCCCTCGGGGGGTGGCGGGGAGCGCGGGGGAGGGGCGTACCATGACCTGCGGAAACCCGCGCCAGCCCTTTATCGACATTCCGGACTTAACACTGCATGCTGGGATATAACCGCAGCATGCGCGACATGTCCGTGGAACATGCTCGAAACTTTTCCACGGCACTGTGAGAGCCTCTGAAAGGGGGCGGCAATGCTGCTGCGACTGAGGGTGTCGCTGCCGGACCGGCCGGGCGGCCTTGGCCAGGTCGCCAAGTCTCTTGGAGCGCTGGGCGCGGACATCCTGCAGGTCACCGTGCTCGAACGTGAGGCCGGACGGGCCGTGGACGATTTCACTGTTTCCTGGCCGGGGCCGGTGACCGCCTCAGAGGCTCGCGATCGATTGTCGGCCATGCCGGGTGTGCGGGTGGAGGGCGCCTGGGCGACCAAGGAGGTGCCGGGCTCGGCGCTGGACTACGACCTTCTCATGCACGTCGTGTCCCAGCCCGCCCGGGGGTTCGCCGCGCTGGTGGACGCGCTGCCGGGATTGTGCGGGGCGGAGTGGTCGGTGGCGCTGGCCGACGGCGCCGTACGGCACGCCTCGCTGGCCGCTCCCGAGAAGTTCGAGCTGAACCTGCCGGAACCCCCGCCGCGGGCCGCCGCCATGGACGCCGACGAGCTGCGCCTGATGTTGCTGCCGGTGGTGGCGCAGGGGCTGCACCTGGTGGTCGCCAGGGCGGACGGGCCGGTGTTCCACCGCGCCGAGCTGGAACGCGCCGCCCGCATCGTGGACGTGGTCGCCAAGCTGGCCGCCCGCGCCTGACCCCGGGGCAGGGATCCGGCTAGTCGTGGCGGGGCAGGCCGGACACCTCGTGGTCGGCGTGGAACAGGGCCTCCGCTATGAGAGCACGTACGTGGGAGTCGCGTGCCCGGTAGAGCACGCGACGCCCGTCCCTGCGGGTGTCCACCAGCCCCGCCAGCCGGAGCTTGGCGAGGTGCTGCGACACGGACGGGCGTGGCACGCCGATGGCCTCGGCAAGGGAGTTCACATCCTTCTCGCCGGATGACAACAACCACATCAGCCTCAGCCGGGTGCCGTCGCTGAGCATGCGGAAGGCGTCCACGGCCGCGTTCACCTGGGCGGGAGTGGGTTGCTCTTGCGACTGGTTGGCACCTGAGGTGTTGTCGCGTGCGTACATGACTACATATCCTGGTCAAAAGGGTCGAATTGCGCAAGCGAGGAATGCCATGACTGACCAGCGGGAGCATGCGCCACACGGGCACGGACACGGGCATGGGCACGGGCACGGGGATCTCGGGAAGGGGCGCGGGTGGTTGCCCCGTGCGCTCCACGCTGTTGCGGCTCACAATCCCCTCAGCGGTCACACCCACGACAGCGCCGACAAGACCGATGCCGCCCTGGAGACCAGCAGTCGCGGCATGCGCGTGCTGGCGATCTCGTTCGCCGTCCTGATGGTCACCGCCGCCGTTCAGGCGGTGATCGTCATGGCCTCCGGGTCGGTCGCGCTGCTCGGCGACACCCTGCACAACCTCGCCGACGCGCTCACCGCCGTCCCGCTGGCGATCGCGTTCTCGCTCGGCCGCCGCGCCGCCACCCGGCGCTTCACCTACGGGTACGGCAGGGCCGAGGACCTCGCGGGCATCGTCATCGTCCTGCTGATCGCCGCCTCGGCGGGCCTGGCCGGATACGAGGCCGTCACCCGGCTGCTGCACCCCCAGGACCTGCGGGCCGTCGGATGGGTGGCGGCGGCTGCCGTGGTGGGGTTCGCGGGGAACGAGTGGGTGGCCCGCTACCGGATCAAGGTGGGCAGGGAGATCGGCTCGGCCGCCCTGGTGGCCGACGGGCTGCACGCCAGGACCGACGGCTTCACCTCGCTGGCCGTCCTCCTGGGCGCGGGCGGCGCCGCGCTCGGCTTCCCCCTGGCGGACCCGATCGTGGGCCTGCTGATCACGTTCGCCATCTGCTTCGTGCTGCGGGACGCCGCCCGCGAGATCTACCACCGGCTCATGGACGCCGTGGACCCCGCCCTCGTGGACCACGCCGAGCGCATCCTGGACGCGGTGGACGGGGTTCACCGCGTCGGCTCCGTACGCCTGCGCTGGATCGGCCACGCCCTGCACGCCGAGGTGGAGATCCTGGTGGATCATGACATGTCGGTGGTCGACGCCCACGCGGTGGCGGTGGAGGCCGAGCACCGGCTCATCCACGAGCTGCCGCGGCTGAGAGCGGCCACCGTACACACCGACCCGCACGGCCCCGCGGGCGCCGACCACCACGCCAGCCTGTCCACCCACCGGTCGAGCTGAGCCCGCCGCCGCGCCTCGGGCAACCGGCCCCGGCCGCGAAACCCGTGGCGGTGCCGTCCGGAACCCTCCCTTGACCGCACGCCGACCGTGAGGAACGCTGAAGCGGGAGACGATGCCGGGGGCATTACGCGTGAGGCGTCCATTCATCACCTTGCTGTCCGCCAACGCTTTGTCCGTCACCGGAAACGTGCTCTCCATGCTCGCCGTCCCCTGGTTCGTCCTGGAGACCACGGGAAGCGCCGGGCTCACGGGGCTGGCCGCCTTCGCCACCACGTTCCCCATCGTCATCTCCGCCGCGTTCGGCGCCACGCTGGTGGACTGGCTGGGGTTCCGGGGGGCGAGCGTGGTGTCCGACCTGGTGAGCGGGGTCGTCGTCCTCGCCGTCCCCGCGCTGATCCTGACGACGGGGCTGTCGTATCCGCTCCTGCTGCTCCTGCTGTTCGTACGGTGGCTGGCCGCCACGCCGGGGGAGACGGCGCGCAAGGCCATGCTGCCCGACCTGTCGGCCCTCGGCCGCGTCCGCATCGAACACGCGACGGCGGGATACGACGGTGCCAGCCGCGGCGCGACCATGGTGGGCGCCCCGCTGGCCGGAATCCTGATCCTCTGGGCGGGACCGAGCACGCTGCTCATCGTCGACGGCGTCACCTTCCTGCTGTCGGCGCTGCTCATCGCCGGCGGAGTCCCGCGCATCGAGAACGCCGGCCGCGAATCCGGCGGCTACCTGGGCGACCTGCGCGACGGCCTGACCTTCCTCTGGCACGACCGCCTGCAGCTGAGCGCCACCAGCATGATCGTGGTCGTCAACATGCTCGACACGGGCGTGACCCAGGTGCTGCTGGCCCTGTACGCCCGCGACGTGGCAGGCGACCCTCGCGCGTTCGGCCTGCTCACCGGGGCGCTCGGGGCGGGCGCCGTGGCGGGGACGATCGTGTACGGGGCCGCCGGCGAGCGATTACCCATGAGGCTGACCTACGGGGTGTGCTTCCTCATCGCCGGCGTCCCGCGCGTACTGGTCCTGGCGCTCGGCGTGCCGTTCCCCGTGGCGCTCGCCACGGCCGCGCTGTCCGGGTTCGCGGCCGGCGCGATCAACCCGATCCTCGGCATCCTGCAGTTCGGCCGCATCCCCGCGCCCATGAGAGCGCGGGCGCTCGGCACCATGACGGCCGCCGCGTACGCGGCCATGCCGGCCGGCGGGCTGCTGGCCGGCTCGCTCACCGAGCTGACCGGCCTGCGGACCACGCTTTACGCGTTCACCTGCCTCTACCTGATCACGTCCATCCCGCCGTTCGTCTGCCGGGCCTGGCGGGAGCTGGATCAGCCGTCCACCGCGAAAACGTAGCCAGCAGCGCGGCCTCCGTGATCGGGGACTCGTGGGTGCCGGCGACCGTGCACGCGTGCGCCCCGGCCGTCGCGCCCAGCCGTACGCACTCCTCCAGCGGCCGGCCACGCAGGGTGCCGTACAGGAAGCCGGAGACGAACGCGTCGCCCGCGCCGTTGCTGTCGGCCACCGGCCCGGGCAGCGGCGCGGCCGGGAAGGCGCGCACGCCGGAGCCGCGCGTCAGGACGAGGCAGCCGTCGGCCCCGCGCGTGCAGACGACGGTGTGGGCGCGGCCGCGCTCCAGGATGTCGCGCATCGTGGCGGCCGGGTCGGCCAGCGCGGTGGCCGACAGGAACACCAGGTCGGAGCGGTAGGCGAAGTCCTTGTGATAGTCGTTGGCGCCGTCCCAGTCGTGCAGGTCGGTGGAGATCGGCGTGCCGTCGAGGTCGGGGTAGACGTGGCGGCAGAAGTCCATGATCGACAGGTGGACGTGCCTGGGGCGCACGTTCGCGTACAGCTCGCGCGGCAGGCGCTCGTCCGGCGTGACCTTCGGGTCGTGCAGCGAGGTGCGGCGGCCGTCCGGCCCCACGAGCAGGACGCTGCGCCGGGTGCCCGCCGCGGCGGGCCCGAATGAGCAGTCGACCTCGCGCAGCGCTTGGCGGACCAGGGCGCCCTGCGGGTCGTCGCCGATCAGGTCGGCGAAGGCGACGGCAAGCCCGAGCGCGTGGCAGCCCAGCGCCACGCCCGCGCCCGTGTTGCCGATCCGGTCGACGACCGGCGGCACGTGGTAGGTGTCCCGGTACGGCAGCGGCAGCTCCGGCACGTACACCGTCGTATCCACGCCGGCCCCGCCGAGGACCAGAATGTCGATATTCACGGCCTCCACTCCGTGGAGGCGGGCCCGGTCGCCTTGGAGCCGTCGCGGGTGGTGTTCATGGCCTCCACTCCGTTGCGGCGGGTTCGGTCGCCTGGGAGCCGTCGCCTTCCCTCGTCGCTCTGGTCGCTGCGCTCCCGCCGCTCCTCAGTCCAGGCAACGGCGCTCCCTCACCGGTTGACCAGCGGGCCGGAGCCGGTGGAGCCGCGGACGACGAGCTCCGGCTGGAAGATCAGCTCTACGTGCTTGGCGGGGGCGCCGTTCACCTCTTCGAGCAGCGTCTGCACGGCCGCCGAGGCCATCGCGCCGATCGGCTTGCGTACGGTGGTCAGCGGCGGGTCGGTGAACGCGATCAGCGGCGAGTCGTCGAACCCCACCACGGACACCTCTCCCGGGACCGACAGCCCCTTCTCCCGGCAGGCGCGGATCGCGCCCAGCGCCATCAGGTCGCTCGCGCACACGATGCCGGTGCAGCCGCGGGCCAGCAGCTGTGCGGCGGCCGCCTGCCCGCCCTCGACGGAGAACAGCGAGTGGGCGATCAGCTCGTCGACGTCGGTCGCGCCGAGCAACTGCGCCATGGCCTGCTTGTAGCCCTCGATCTTCCTGATCACCGGCACGAACCTGCGCGGCCCCAGCGCGATCCCGATCCGCTCGTGGCCGAGGTCGACCAGGTGCTGGACGGACAGCCGGGCCGCGAGGCGGTCGTCGGGCGAGATGAAGGGCGCGTCGATGTGCTCGCTGTAGCCGTCGACCAGCACGATCGGCAGCCCGCGGTCGGTCAGGCGGGTGTAGCGGTCCATCCGGGCGGTGGTGTCGGCGTGCAGCCCGGAGACGAACACGATGCCGCTCACCCCGCGGTCGACCAGCAGCTCGGTGAACTCGTCCTCCGGCGCGCCGCCGGGCAGCTGGGTGCACAGCACCGGCGTGTAGCCGTGCTGGGTCAGCGCCTTCTCGATGGCCTGCGCGAAGGCGGGGAAGATCGGGTTGTCCAGCTCCGGCGTCACCAGACCGACCAGCCCGTTGCTGCGCTGGCGCAGCCGGGGCGGGCGCTCGTAGCCCATGAGGTCGAGCGCGGCCATCACCGCCTGGCGGGTGGCGGCCGAGACGCCGGGTTTGCCGTTGAGCACCCTGCTGACCGTGGCCTCACTCACCCCGGCCTGGGCGGCGATGTCGGCTAGGCGAGCGTGACCGTTCATGCCACTCACTTTACTTTCCACCAGGCCGCCGAATCCCCTGCTCCAGGGACATCCGACGCGATCAGGAGCTCGCCGTCGATCCCGAAGTCCACCGGCGTCGCGGTGAGGTTGACGGCACAGACGAACCGCCCCCTGGAGAAGACGAGCGTGCCCTCGGGCGACTCGTGCCAGACGAGGTCCCCGCCGAGCTCGCGCCGCAGCTCCAGCGCCTTCCGGTACAGCTCCAGCGTCGAGCCGGGCACCCCTTCCTGCGCCTCCACGCTCAGCTCGGCCCACTCGGACGGGATCGGCAGCCACGGGTCCTGCCAGCCGGACTCTCGCGTCCACGGCAGCGGGACGCGGCAGCCGTCCCGGCCGCTGTCGGGGTCGCGCAGCCGCTGCGGGTCCTGGCACACCTCGGCCGGCAGGTCGAGCACCTCGGGCAGGCCCAGCTCCTCGCCCTGGTAGACGTAGACCGAGCCGGGCAGCGCGAGCGTCAGCAGCGCCGCCGCGCGGGCCCTGGACAGGCCGCCGTAGCGGGTGACGTGCCGCTTGACGTCGTGGTTCGACAGCACCCAGGTGGTCGGGGCGCCCACGGAGCCGGCCGTGGCGAGCGAGGAGTCGATCACCGCCCTGAGCTCGGCGGCGTCCCACGGGGTGAACAGGTAGTGGAAGTTGAACGCCTGGTGCAGCTCGTCCGGGCGGACGTACATCGCCAGCCGCTCGGCCGTCGGCGCCCACGCCTCGGCCACGCCGATGCGCTCGCCGGGATAGGAGTCCAGCACGCGCCGCCACGCGCGGTGGATGTCGTGCACGGCGTCGTTGTCGAAGTACGGCACCGGCTCCCTGCCGATCAGCCCGGTCTGGTTGGGGTGGCCGATGTCGGGCAGGTCGCGCGGCTTGACCATGCCGTGCGCCACGTCCACGCGGAAGCCGTCGACGCCCAGGTCGAGCCAGAACCGCAGGATCGACTCGAACTCGCCGCGCACCTCGTCGTTGTCCCAGTTGAGGTCCGGCTGCGCGGAGTCGAACAGATGGAGGTACCACTGCCCGTCCTCGACCTGCGTCCACGCCGGGCCGCCGAAGATCGACTCCCAGTCGTTCGGCTGGTCGCGGAAGATGTAGCGATCACGGTGCTCGCCGCGCAACGCCTCCTGGAACCAGGGGTGGGCCGAGGAGGTGTGGTTGGGGACGATGTCCACGATCACACGCAGGTCGAGGGCGTGCGCCTCGTCGATGAGTGCCTTGGCGTCGGCGAGCGACCCGAAGAGCGGGTCCACGTCCCGGTAGTCCGCGACGTCGTACCCGAAGTCGGCCATGGGGGAGGTGTAGAAGGGCGTCAGCCAGATGGCGTCGACGCCGAGCCCGGCCAGGTAGGCCAGGCGATCGCGAACGCCGATCAGGTCGCCCACGCCGTCGCCGTCGCCGTCGGCGAAGCTACGCACGTACACCTGGTAAATCGCGGCGTCTCGCCACCACTCGGTCATAGTCTCCCCCTGACGGTCTCGACTATGAAATCCCTTGCCGCAAGTTTACGCAAGCCCTTACATACCCCTCCAATACGGAAATTTCGGCGTAAGAACTACCAAAGCCCTCGACCTAACCGCCTGCGCAGGAGATTCTTTATGTCAAGGGTGGACATCTAGCGTTAAGGCGCGATGTACTACCTCTTCTATCAGCCTCGTCACAGGTGACACGCGCGCAAGGTGTAGGCCCATGAGCTCGGTCGTTCTCGACAAAGTGACCAAGGTGTATCCGGGCGACTACCTCGCAGTCGACCGGTTGAGCCTTCGGGCCGAGGACGGCGAGTTCCTCGTCCTCCTCGGCCCCTCCGGCTGCGGCAAGTCCACGCTGCTTCGCATGATCGCGGGTCTGGAGGAGATCACCGACGGTGACCTGTGGCTGGATGGCGAGATCGCCAACCATCTTGCCCCGCGCGACCGTGATGTCGCCATGGTGTTCCAGAACGGCGCGCTGTATCCGCACCGGACGGTGCGCGGGAACATCGCCTTCCCCTTGGAGATCGCCAAGTCGGACCCGGCGATGGTGCGCGAGCGGGTCACCGAGCTGTCGAAGGCCCTGCACATCGACGAGACGCTGGACCGCCGCCCCGGCACGCTCTCCGGCGGCCAGCGGCAGCGCGTGGCCATGGGGCGGGCCATCGTCCGGCAGCCCAAGCTGTTCCTCATGGACGAGCCGCTGTCGAACCTGGACGCGGGCATGCGTACCGAGCTGCGCATGGAGATCTCGGCGCTGGTCAGGTCGCTCGGCGTCACCACGATCTACGTGACGCACGACCAGGTGGAGGCGCTGACGCTGGCCGACCGGATCGCCATTCTGAACCGAGGGGTGCTCCAGGACGTCGGCACGCCCGCGCAGATTTACAACGATCCAGCCACCGCGTTCGTGGCGGCGTTCCTCAACTCCCAGCAGTTGAACCTGTTGGCGGCCAATGTCAGGACGCCGCAGAACCAGTACGTCATGCTCGACTTCGGCCCGCACCGGCTCACGATGCCGTGGAGCGATCCGAGGGCGTACGCGATCTCGCAGCACACGGGCGGTCAGGTGCTGGTGGGCATGCGCCCGGACGGGCTGGCCCCGGTGCAGGAGTCGTACGACGGGCCGTCGTTCTTCGGGCGGGTGCGGGCGCTGGAGTATCACGGACACGAGTGGCTGGCGTACCTGGAGTGCGGGGCGCCCGCCGTACCGGTGCCGGAGCCGCCGGACCCGCGCCAGCGGATCAACGGGAACAAGAACGGCTCGGGGAAGCTGTCCGGGCTCGTACGGCGGATCTTCTCCTCGCAGCAGGAGGAGGAGCACCAGCAGCAGGAGCAGGTCGGCCAGCACCTCAACAGCGGCATCCACCGCCGCTCCGACCTGATCGTCCGCCTGGGCAACCGCCCCGTCTGGCGCACGGGCGACGCCGCCAAGGTCGCGGTCGACCTTTCCCGCATCATGATCTTCACCCTCGACGGCGCCCGCATCGACCCCCCGCGCCGATAGCCGCCCGCTCGACCAGGACCGCCTGCACGTCGTGGACGCGGTCATGCTCCCCGAGCGGCGGTTTCATTGCTGGAGGGTCTGGCTGCGTCCGATGACGTCCAGCATCGCCTCCTGGATCTGGCGCAGGAAGACCAGGACCTCCTCGGCGGCCGCGGCGACGGCCGCGTCGCTGGGGGCGAGCGGCCGTTCGAGCAGCCGGGCCACGGTGTCGGCGAGGACCTGGTCGGGGTCGACGCCGAGAGAGGCGGTGGCCGGGTCGGACAGGGCGGCGCCGAACCCCGTGAGCACGGCGTGCACGGCGTAGGTCAGCTCGGGCAAGGGGCGGTCGTGGCGGATCAGCCCGTGGCGGTGATGGATCGGCATGCCCGTCTCGCACAGGGCGCCGGGCGTGGTGCGGGCGAACAGCTCGCGGTCGCCGGCCTGCTGGGTGAGCAGCCGCAGCAGGTCGGCGTCGCCGCTCTGCACCCGGCGTGCCAGGGGGTTCAGCCCGGTGCGGATCAGCAGCGGGGCCAGGCGGTGCGGCAGCACGGTGGCGGGGTCGGCGCTGACGCGGGTGATGATCTCGTCCATGAAGGCCAGCAGCCTGGCCGAGGCCCTCGACCGGCCTGTCCAGCACGGTGGCGCCGATCATGTAGTTCAGCGGATGCAGGTGCTCCTCGGGGCCGAAGGCCGGCCCGCGTACGGTCGAGCGCATCCCGTCGGCGCCCACCACCAGGTCGAAGCGCTCGGTGAAGGTGGAGTCCGAGACGGTGTCGCGCAGCGCAGCACCACCCGCGGCTTGCCGGGCAGGTTGGCCAGGCTCATGCCGACGGTGTGGCGTCCGGCCCGGTTCACCTCGTACGGGGGAAGTCGCGGGGTACGGTCGCCGATCGCCTCCGGCGCGCCCAGCCGCCGCGCGGAGGCGAGACCGGTGCCGAACAAGCCGCCGATGACGGTGGCGTCGCTGCCAAGGATCAACGTGGAGGCGAACATGCCGCCCGCTTGACTAAACGGACTATGGTCCGTATCTTTGAGCATATTAATCGGACCGCAGTCCGGAAAGGACGTGCAAATCATGAGCAGACTGCTGCACATCTCCGCCTCTCCCCGCGGCGAGGAGTCGATCTCCCTGGGCATCGCGCGGACGTTCGCCGACGAATACCGCGCCGCCCGGCCCGGTGCGACAGTCGATCACTTCGACCTGTGGGACGGCACGCTCCCCGAGTTCGGCCCCGCCGCCGCGGGCGCGAAGATGACCGTGTTCGGTGGCGGCGTGCCCGAGGGTGAGCAGGCGGAGGCGTGGGCGGCGGCCGTGCGGACGTTCGAGCGCTTCGACTCCTACGACCGTTACCTCTTCAGCGTGCCGATGTGGAACGGGGGCGTGCCCTACAAGCTGAAGCAGTTCATCGACGTGGTCAGCCAGCCGGCGATGATCTTCGACGTGCACCCGGAGACCGGATACCGCGCCCTGCTGACCGGCAAGCGCGCCGCCGTCGTCTACACCAGCGCCGTCTGGGGTCCCGGCCTGGGGCCGGAGTTCGGCGCCGACTTCCAGTCGACGTACTTCGACGACTGGCTCCGCTGGGCGGGCGTCACCGACATCCAGGAGATCCGCCACCACCCCACGCTGACGGGCTCGTACGAGGCCGAACGCAAGCAGGCCGACGAACGCGCCCGCCAGATCGCCAGAACCTTCTAGCGCCGGATCATCGATCGAGGCCCGCCGGCACGGCCGGGTCGAAGGACACGGGGAAGGGCTGGTCAAATGAGAGGACGTTCCCCGCCTTCCCCTCCGCCACGAGCTCGTAGCCCCGGCCGCTCAGGTTGACCGTATCTGCGGCGGAGAGCATGGTGATACCGGCTATCATCGCCTCGGCATGTCCGACCACAATGTCGGGAATGAGGCCATCCTCACCGACTTTGAGATTGCCTGTCTCGACCACCTCGTAGTCCCGAGGGCGCGCGTCATCCAGGATGCGGACGAGACGTTTTGCCGCAAGCGCGTGGGCATAGGCAGGTATGGGGCTCACTACGAAACTCCCGTCGATCAACTCGATGCGTTCCCCGGTTTCGGGCAGCTTGAGCCAGTCCTCGACGGTGTAGTCGCTGCTGGTCGGCGGCAAGGCGAAAAGCCGGACACGCCGTGGTGGCGGATGGGCAACCAGCCAGCCTTCATCCGGCGCAGCACTCATCGCCTCATCGCCTTCCATGGATTCGAGTCTTGCACGCACGACGACATAGGGCCAAGCGTATTCGTGTGAGCACGCCGAGTGACGGGATCCCGTTACCGCCTCTTTGCCGATCCCGTCGGGCGTCCCCGGAGGTCTCAGGAGGCGCGGGTCCAGCGGGGGCCGTCCGGGGTGTCCTCCACGAGGATGCCGCCCTCCTGCATCGCCGCCCGTACCGCGTCCGCCACGTCGTAGCGGCCCTGCTCGCGCAGCCGTGAGCGGAGCACCAGCAGGGGCTCCACCAGGGAAGGCAGGCTCTGGGAGCGGAGGCGGGCGGTGGAGGCGAGCTCGCCGAGGCGGGCGATGAGCAGCCGCATCAGCTCCCTGGCCTGGTCGACCCCGCCGGCGTCCTCCTCCGTGTCGGCCGCCCACTTGACGATCTCGGCCTCGAGGTCGAGCACCGCCTGGGCCGCCGCCACCATGTCCGGCCGGTCCACCGCCGCCTTGAACAGCTCCTCGCACGTGTGGATCGTCTCCTCCAGCGTCACCTCGGCGGGAGCGGGGTCCGCCGGGGGCGGCGGGGCGACGGTGCCCGTGCCGGGCCCGCCCTCGGCCAGGCGCCGGAGTTCGGCCAGGTCGGTGTGGGTGCCCGTGGGCAGGACCGTCGCGGAGCCGGACCGGCGGACGGTCAGGCCGCCCCGGCCCGCCACCCGCACCGACTCGGTCTCGAGGTCGATCACCAGGGCGGTGTGCTCGTCGAGGCCCAGGACGGCGGTGCCGGGCGGCAGTTCGCACTCCATGCGGGACAGCCGGCGCTCGCCCAGATAGCAGTAGCGGGTGTCGTGGGTGCCGCCCTCGGCGTTGTCGAAATGGGGGATCAGCACGGCCCGCAGCCCGAGCGGCTCCAGCAGGTCGACGCCCTCGCGCCAATGGG
Source organism: Nonomuraea sp. JJY05 (assembly GCF_043496855.1). Taxonomy (NCBI): domain Bacteria; kingdom Bacillati; phylum Actinomycetota; class Actinomycetes; order Streptosporangiales; family Streptosporangiaceae; genus Nonomuraea; species Nonomuraea sp. JJY05. The sequence goes on along the minus strand of NZ_JBIEIS010000006.1, from coordinate 284,177 downwards.
GATCCGCGCCCACCTTGTAGATCTCGTAGACCGGCACGGTGGCCAGGCCCGCCGTGCAGGCGGCGGCCGAGGCCAGCACCGTCACCCCCTCACGCGCGCGGATCCGGGCACGCAGGTCGCCGGCCACGCCCGAGTCGGCCCATCGGTCGAGCGCGTAGGTGGGGCTGCCGGGACCCGAAAAGACCCAGTCGGCGCCCGTGATCCCGGTCGCCACCTCGACCTCCAGGCCGACGCTGCGCGCGAAGTAGCGGCGGGCGCGGGTGGAGATGTCGGCGGAGTTTTCCTGGAAGGCGTAGGGAGTGTCGAGCAGCACGGCCCGCGCCCCGGCGCGCAGCGAACGCGCCGCCGCGCGGTGGATCTCGACCATGGTCGGGCTCGTCTCGCCCGACCCCATCAACACCAGCAAACCCGGCATGGCTGTCGGCCCCTCTCTCGCATGCCATCGACTACATCCGGGCCCGCCACAGCTTTCAAGAGCGTTCAGACAATGCGTATAGGACGTACTTGCATATGATTGGCAGTAAGTTGTCGGCGGTGACGGGAAGACACGTGATCCTGGTTGAGACGTTCATGCTACGGGTGGGCACCGGCAATGGCTGGTCCTACCGGCATGCCCTTACCCAGCCGCGCCGAGGGGAAAGCCCCGACGAGGCGGCCCGCCGGCTCGGCGGGGTCGCCGCCCAGGACCCCGGGACCGTCGTGCACTCCACGAGCTGGCGATACGAGCCGGACAGCGGGGTCATCCTGACATATGCGATTTGTCCGGACCCGGCGCCGTGGCTGCCCGCGGTCGAGGTGCCCGAGCTGGAGATCGCCAGGGGTGAGGCGCCCGCGACCCCGTCACCTGAGCGCGTCGCCCCGGCCAACGTGGTCGCGCACGCGGTCAGGCACCTCGGGTTCCTCATGGCCGAGGACCCCGTCGTGTCGCGCGTCCTGTCCGGCCACCCGGCGATCGCCCTCGCCCTGGAGCCGGCGGTCGCGCCGGCCTGAGAAGCGGCGGCCCAGCGCCTGCATGGGCCGTTCGACGTATCTGTAGGTGAGCGCGCTGACGGCCAGCACCACGGCCAGGGCCAGCGCCGCCATCATGAGCTGGTACGGCGGCTCCGCCCGCCGCAGGTCACCCGTAATCGCCACGAAATACTTCAGCAGCGGGTGATGCACCAGGTAGAGCGAGTAGCTGATCAGCCCGAGCCAGGCCAGCACCCTGGGCAGCCGCCGCCCCCGCAGCGCCATCCCCGCCGCGAACGTGGCCCCGGCCAGCGCCAGCGTCGTCAGCCACACGTCGGGCTGAACCCACCACCAGCCGCCCTCGACGGCCCACAGGGGCGCGATCCCCACCAGCGCCGCCGCCACCGCCACCGGCCACAGCCGGCCCCGGCCCCGTTCCCACCGGTGGATGGCCGTCCCCGCGAACATCACCGCCAGCACCGCCACCCCGAGCCACGGCACCCGGCTGCTCAGCGGCAGCAGCGCCAGCGCCATCAGCCCCAGCACGCAGGCCGCGGCCGTACGGAAGCGCCCCCACACGACGCAGGTCAGCCCGGCCGCGAACACCGCGGCGGAGACGTAGGCGGGCCACCCGCCCACCAGCACCGCCCCCGACGACACCAGCCCCACCACCACGGCCCCCGCCGCGAACGACACCGACAGCAGCCCGCTCCGGCCGTGCCCCCCGATCAGGAACAGCGCGGTGACCAGGAGATAGAAGACCATCTCGTACGACAGCGTCCACATCGTGTCGGCCACGCCGCCCACGCTCACGACGTCGAGCAGCATGGTCGCGTGCGCCGCCACCGCGCTGCCGTCCCTGGGCACCTCCGGCCGGACCGGCACCCACCAGGCCAGGCCCAGCACCACAACGATCACGCCGAGGTAGAGGGGATAGAGCCGGAAGAACCGGCTGATCCAGAACTTGCGCACGTCGCCGTGGCGTTCCAGGGAGGTGGGGATGATGTAGCCGCTGACCAGGAAGAACACGAGGATGCCATAGACGCCGAGGCTGAACCAGTACGGCCTGAGCTGGGGCAGGAACCACGGCAGCAGATGCTCGGCCACCACGGCCAGCGCGCCGATCCCCCGCAGCGCGTCCAGCCATGCGAGCCTGGCGGCGGCGCCGGGGACGGGGGCGGTCACGGGCTGGGCGGCGACGGCGGACACCCGGCCCAACCTACCCACGAAGGCTGAAGAGATGCTGGCACCGGAGAACGTCGTGCTGAGGCACCGATACGCTGGTGATCTCGTGGCGAGAAGGAGGCCCCAGCATGACCGTCGCCGTCCATGTCGGACCAGAGCCGGTGCCCGTGCTCATCGAGGCGGTGCACCGGGCGGGCGGCCGGGTCGTGCCCCTGGAGGAGGCCGAGGCGATCGTCTTCTACGGCGGCGGCCCCGAGGAGCTGCGGCCGATGCTCCACGAGGGCATCCGCTGGGTGCAACTGCCGAGCGCGGGCATCGAACGGTTCGCCGACGCCGGGATCATCTCCGAGCACCCGGTCTTCACCGCCGCCACCGGCTCCTACGGCCTGCCGGTGGCCGAGCACTCGCTGGCCATGATGCTGGCGGCCGCACGCCGGCTGTACCGGTCGGCCAGGGTCAGGACGTGGGAGCCGAAGACGTCCAGGGAGTTCGCGGGCTCGACGGTCGCGATCGTCGGCTACGGCGGCATCGGGCGGGTGCTCATGCGGATGCTGGAGCCGTTCGGCTGCCGGGTCCTGGCGGTCACCGACAGCGGCGAGGCGCCCGGCGCGGACCTCGTGCTGCCGCGCGCCCGCTACCGCGAGGTGCTGCCCGAGGCCGACTACGTGGTCGTCCTGGCGCCGGCCACGCCGGAGACGAGAGGGATGTTCGGCAAGCGGGAGTTCGAGCTCATGCGCGAGGACGCCTGGCTGGTCAACGTCGCCCGGGGCAGCCTCGTCGTGACCGACGAGCTGGTGGACGCGCTGCGCGGGGGCCGCATCGGCGGCGCGGCGCTCGACGTCACGGACCCGGAGCCGCTGCCCGACGGGCATCCGCTGTGGAGCCTGGACAACGTGCTCATCACGCCGCACTCCGCCAACCCGCCCTCCTCCTACTGGCGCGGCCTGACCGAACGCGTCACCTCCAACGTGCGGCGCTACGGCGAGGGCGCTCCGCTGGAGGGCGTGGTCTCCCCGTCCGAAGGTTTCTGAAGGCGCCTCAGCCGAGATTGAGGCGGGCCCCGCCGCTCAGCCCCGAGTCGTGCACCTCGAGCGCGGCCGGGGCGAGCTCCTTCGGAAACTCGAACACGAGCGCGCCGACGAACGACTGGCCCGCCTCGATGCGGATCGGCGTGATCTCCTTGCCGTCCTTGTCGAGCAGCTTGGTGCCGCCGTGTAACTCGTGGTCCTCGTCGACCAGCTTCTGCTGGCCCGGGTAGAGCACCCTGGCCTCCTGGCCGACGTTGCTGACGCGTACCCCGATCTGGCACGTGCGGGTTTGCGCCGCCTTCGCCGGCTTGGGGCACTTCGTGCTGGTGACGGCGAAGCGCAGCTTGCCGTCCTGCACGGGCCCGTCCTCGCCGGCCGCCGGGGAGCGCAGCACCCACATCAGTGCCACGATCAGCCCCACCACCAGCACGAACGCGATGATCAGGGCGGTCATGCAGCCCGCGAACACGCCTCGCTTGGGCTTGGCGGGCGGGTAGCCCGGCAGCGGCCCCTGGCCGGTGGCGGAGTGGTGGGGCATCGGCCCCTGCCCGGTCTGGTGGTGAGGGACCGGCCCGGTGAGATCCGGGTGCGGCCCCCGCGGCCCCTGAGGCCCCAGCCCGGTCTGCGGCACGGGGCCGGTGCGCTCGACGGGTGGCGGCATCTGCCCGGGTTTGGGACCGGTGCGCTCGGCAGGCGGCGGCATCTGACCCGGCTTGGGCCCCGTACGCTCGGCGGGCGGTGGCTGCATCATGCCGGGTGTGGGGCCGGTCCGCTCGGCGGGTGGCACGTGGCTCGCCGCCCCCCGCGTGGGGCCGGTGCGCTCGGCGGGCGGCGGAGGCTGCGGGCCACGGGGCTCGGCATGGCGGGCAGGACTCTCGGGGCGGCGGGGCGGGCGGCCCGCGCCCGGCACCTGGCCCGTCCGGTCGGGCGGCATCGGGCGCGGCGGCCGCGGCATCATCGGGAAGTCCGACGGGTTCCACGAGTTGGTCAGGTGCTTGGTGGCGGCGAGCTGCGCCGCGGGCTCGTCGGCCGCCCCCACCAGCTCCAGCAGCAGCTGCTTGGCCGCGGGCCGGCGGGCCGGGTCGGGGTGGATGGCCGCCGCCACCAGCCGGTCCAGGGGCGCGGGCAGCCCTCGCAGGTCGGGCGGCGCGCTGCGGGCCCGGGCCGCCATCACGTACGCGTCTCCCTCGCCGAACGGATGCCCGCCCAGCCCCGCGTAGGCGATCAGCGATCCCCAGGCGAACACGTCGCCCGCCGGGCTGGTGCGCCCCTCGAAGACCTGCTCGGGAGCGATCCATCCGGGCGTGCCCATCACCATGCCGGCGTTGGTGTGCCGGGAGCTGACGTGCGTCGAGCGCGCCAGCCCGAAGTCGATCACCCGGGGCCCGGCCAGCGTCAGCATCACGTTGGCCGGCTTGAGGTCACGGTGCACCAGCCCGGCCGCGTGGATCGCGGTCAGCGCGGCGGCCACGCCGACGGCCGCGGAGTGGAGCACGGACGGCGACAGCGCGCCGTGCTCGATCAGGTGGTCCTCGAGCGAGATGCCGTCGATGTACTCGGTGACGAGGTAGAGGACGCCCCGGTCCTCGCCGTGGTCGAGCACGCGCGCCGTGCAGAACGAGGCCACCTTGCGCGCGTTGGACACCTCTTCGTGGAAACGCGCCCGGTAGACGGGGTCGGCCGTGTAGTCGCGCCGGATCGCCTTGAGCGCCACCCGCTGCCCGTCGGCCGCCTTGGCGAGGTAGACCACGCCCATGCCACCGGAGCCGAGACGGCTGATCAGCTCGTAGGGGCCGATCGCCGGCGGATCTTCCGGCTCCAGCGGAGTGCCTGCGGAGCGCCCCAATGTCGCCGTCCTCTCGCCGTCGTCATCCCGTCTCAACCCGAACCGTTCCTCCGCCCGGCACGTCATTTTGTACCCAAGACTCTAACGGAGGAAGTGCCTGCCCGGTGGCGACTAGTTCTGAGCAGGCGAGGGGGCGCCGTGGATGCGCAAGGGGCGCATCGTCACCCGCAGGCGCGAGAGGTTGAGGCTGTGGGGGAGGGGGCGGTGCGGGGACAGCAGCCGCCCGACCGGCTTGGGGCGGGCGGCGCGGACGATGCCGGCCAGGAAGGCGGTCCCGACCGCGAGCGTGAGGTGCACGCCGTCGCAGCCCGGCCCCTTGAACGACTGCGCCCACCACTCGTTCGCCGCGGTGCCGTCCAGCCAGATCTCGGGGGCGAAGGTGTTCGCGTACGGCAGGCGCGGGCTGCGCTGGTGCGCGGCGATCGGCACGAGCACGGTGGTGCCGGCGGGCACGGTGGTGCCGTACCAGTCGGTCCTGGTGGCGGTGACCCGCGACAGCGCCGGCACCGGCGGCCACAGGCGCAGCCCCTCGCGCAGGCAGGCCCGCAGGTAGTCGGCGTCGCGGCGGGCCGACTTGCGCTGGGCCGGGTGGGCGGCCAGCAGCGCCAGCGTCTGCATCAGCCCCGCCGACAGCACGCCGAGGCCCATCAGCCAGAACGCCGCCTGCATGAGCCCGCGCGAGCGCCCCACCCCCGGCCTCTCCGCGATCAGGCCGGCCAGGCTGCCGGGTTCGGCGCGGCGCAGGTGGTCGAGGATGCGGGCGTCGTACCGGCCCGAGAGCAGGTCCTGGCGCCGCCTGTCGCGCCACCTGCCGGCCCGCGTGAGACCCGCCAGCAGGCGGGTGAGCTCCACGTCGTCGGCCGCGCCGTCGCCGTAGACGCAGCGCCTGGCCACCCGCTGCCACCGGGCGTTGAGCCGGTCGTGGTCCACCACGCCGGAGGTGAGCTCCCCGGCCTCCTCCCGGGCGATGTCGATGAACGTCGGGCGCAGCACGTCCGTCGGCAGGCCGAAGGGGCGCTGTTCGACGCCCTGCGCGTATTCGCCCTCCTCCGACAGCACGCGCAGGGCGTCCCGCTTGGAGATGATCAGCAGCGCGGGGCCGCGCAGGCCGCGCACCAGGACGGGGCGGCCGCCGTACCTGGCCTCGAGCTCGGCCAGCAGCGCGCGGGAGCGCAGCGGGTCGCGCCCGGGCATCAGATGCGGCGCGCCCGGCGGGACGATCACGGCGGCCAGGCGCAGGCTCTCCAGCACGGTGGCCCGGGGGAGTCCCCTAGGCACGCGCGGCCTTTCCTGTTCCGACCGGCGCCCGCGGATCCGTGGCCGTGCGGGCTCTGACCTTTCGGACCGCGGGCGCCTCCTGGGTGGCCGGAGCAGGAAGGAAGTCCATATGCCGATGTGATCTCCCGTGGCGCCGCGTCGCAATCGGGGGTTTCGGCCACCGGAACACTTCCGGGCGGAGGCCGCGGAGATGTTCCGATGGCCGGAACGCCTACGCGCCGAGGAGGGCTGCCGAGATGGCCTGGGCGGCGCCGCGTACGGAGATGCCGAGCTTGGCGAGCGGCGCCGCGCCCGCGGGGGCGGCCACGCCGAGTGCCATGCAGATCCGCCCGCCCGGGCCGAACACCGGCGCGGCCACGCACGACACGCCCTCGGTGAACTCCTCCTGCGAGTACGCCACGCCGTGGCGGCGGACCCGGGCCAGCTCGCGTTCGAGGCCGGCCAGCGTGGTGATCGTGCGGCGCGTCATCCGCTCGAACGAGCCGCGCGCCAGCAGCTCCTGGCGCAGCCTCGGGTCGAAGGCCAGCAGCGCCTTGCCGGTCGCCGTGCAGTGCAGCGGCGCGCGGTCCATGCCGTCGGAGCGGGAGTCGACGCGGTTGTGGCTGTAGAGGCGCTCGACGTAGCGGGCCTCGAGGCCGGAGGGGACGGCCAGGTTGACCGTCTGCCTGGTGGTCTCGTACAGGTAGAGCAGGTACGGCAGCACGACCTTGCGGGTGCCGGGCACGCGGGCCCGGGTGATGCCGGCCATCGTCTCCAGCAGCTCGCCCGGCAGGTAGCCGTTGCCCACCCGCCGGGCCAGCTCGCGCGAGCACAGCACCCCCAGGATGCGGTGGGCGGTCGACTTGGGCAGGCCCGTGCTGCGGCACAGCTGCGAGAGGCTGACCGGGTGGGAGACGGTGCTGAGCGCCAGCAGGATGTCGATGCCCCGCTCCAGGCTGCCCGGCTGGGCCGCGGGGCGGTCGTCCGCCATCCTCTGCACTTGGCGGATCAGTTCCGTCGGCATTGATGTCCTTTCGCTCTCCGGAGAGCGAAAGGGGCTTCCCGGGGGCTGCGGTTGTCCTTTCCTTGGCGTACCCGGCTGCCGCCCGTTAACGCAGGCTGATGATCTCGGCGTACACGGAAACCGCCACTTCACCGGGCGTTCTGGCACCTATGTCCAGACCCGCCGGAACCCGCACGCGCTCTCCTCCCTCCACGCGCGCCAGGACCGCCGTGCCGCGCTTGCGGCTGGCGATCAGCCCGATGTACGGGACGCCCTTGGCCAGCGCGTCACGCAGGACCGGCTCCTCGCCGACCCCGTGCGAGGCCACCAGCACGGCGTCGGCGTCGGCGGCGAGCCCCGGGCCGGTCTCGATCTGGTACCCGAGCGCCTGGCCGACCGCGGCGAAGGCCCGGGCGATGGGGCTGTCGCCGTACACGTGGATCAGCACGGGAGGCAGCACGGCCTCCAGGAAGATCTCCAGCGTGCCGCCGGACAGGCACGGCTGGCCCACGGCGACCAGGCCCTCCTCCTCGTGCGGCTCGCCCGCCTCCGGCGTGATCCGCAGCAGCGTGGTGCGTGCCGCGCGCCGGAGTTCGAGCAGCCGCAGGCCCTGGGCCCGGACGGTGTCGGTGGCGCAGACCCCGCCGACGAAGCCCTCGATCGTCCCGTCCGGCAGCACCAGCGCGCGGTCGCCCGCCTTCGCGCTGGTCGGCCGCTGCGCCCGCACGACCGTGGCCAGCACGTACGGCTCCCGCCCCGACCGCAGCCGCGCGACCCGGGCGTCCAGGTCGGCGGCCGGCCGCGGCCGGGGCGTCGGCATACCGAGAAATTCACTCACGGGATGGCCAGGTCAGTGCGGAACGGGTCGCCGTTGACGACGCGCCAGACGTTCGCCGGGGTGAGCGGCATGTCGGCGTGGCGCACACCGTACGGTTTGAGCGCGTCCACCACGGCGTTGACCACGGCCGGGGGAGAGCCGACGGTGGCCGACTCGCCCACGCCCTTGGCCCCGATCGGGTGCGTCGGCGAGGGCGTCACGGTCTCGCCCAGCTCCCACGACGGGCACTCCATCGAGGTCGGCAGCAGGTAGTCCATGAACGACGCCCCCAGGTGGTTGCCGTCCTCGTCGAACGCCATCACCTGCATGAGCGCCATTCCCACCCCGTCGGCCAGCCCGCCGTGGATCTGCCCCTCAACGATCATGGGGTTGATCCGCACGCCGCAGTCGTCCACCGCGACGAACCTGCGCACCTTCACCTGCCCCGTCCCCGGATCGACGTCGACGACGCAGATGTAGGCGCCGAACGGGTACGTGAGGTTGGGCGGGTTGTAGACGGTGACCGCGTCCAGGTGGCCTTCGACGCCTTCCGGCAGCTCCAGGTTGGAGTGCGCGGCCAGCGCGATCTCGGCCATCGACTTGCCGGTGGACGGGTCGCCCACCACCGACCACCTGCCGTCGGCCCACTCCAGGTCGTCCGGCGCGGCCTCCAGCATGGCCGCCGCCACGATCTTGGCGCGGTCGCGCACCTTCCTGGCCACGAGGGCGGTGGCCGCGCCGGAGACGGGGGTGGAGCGCGAGCCGTACGTGCCCAGCCCGAACGGCGTCTGGTCGGTGTCGCCGTGCACCACCTCCACGTCGTCGGCCGGGATGCCCAGCTCCTGCCCGACGATCTGGGCGAACGTGGTCTCGTGCCCCTGGCCCTGCGACTGGCACGAGACCCGCAGCACGGCCTTGCCCGTCGGGTGCACGCGCAGCTCGGCGCCGTCGGCCATGCCCAGGCCGAGGATGTCCATGTGCTTGCGCGGGCCCGCCCCGACGGCCTCGGTGAAGAAGCTGACGCCGATGCCCATCAGCTCGCCCCTGGCCCGCTTGTCGGCCTGCTCGGCGCGGAGCTTGTCGTAGCCGGCCATGTCCATGGCCAGGCGCAGCGCCCTGGGGTAGTCGCCGGAGTCGTACTCCCACCCGGTGGGGGAGTGGTAGGGGAACTGCTCGGGTCTGAGCAGGTTACGCAGCCGCAGCTCGGCCGGGTCGAGGTCCAGCTCGGCGGCCAGGACGTCGATCATGCGCTCGACCAGGTAGACGGCCTCGGTGACGCGGAAGGAGCAGGCGTAGGCGACGCCGCCGGGGGCCTTGTTCGTGTAGACGCCGGTGACCTCGCAGTGCGCGGCCTCGATGTCGTACGAGCCGGAAAAGACGTGGAAGAAGCCGGCCGGGAACTTGGTCGGCTGGGCCGTGCCGTTGAACGCGCCGTGGTCGGCCAGCACCTTGACCCTGATCGCCTGGATCCGGCCGTCGCGCGTCGCCGCCACTTCGCCGCGCATGTGGTAGTCGCGGGCGAAGGCGGTGCTCATGAGGTTCTCGGAGCGGTCCTCCATCCATTTGACCGGCTTGCCGGTGACGATCGAGCCAACGATCGCGCACACATAGCCAGGATAAATCCCGACTTTTCCGCCGAAACCGCCGCCGATGTCCGGCGAGATCACCCGGATCTTGTGCTCGGGCAGCCCGGCCACCATCGCGTACAGCGTCCTGTGGGCGTGCGGGGCCTGCGTGGGGCACCAGACGGTCAGCTTGCCGGTGACCTTGTCGAAGTCCGCGAGCGCGCCGCACGTCTCCAGCGGCGCCGGGTGCACGCGCGGGTAGAGCAGGTCCTGGGCGACCGTCACCTCCGCCTGCTCGAAGAGGGCGTCGGTGCGGTCGCGGTCGCCGGCCTCCCAGTCGAAGATGTGGTTTCCGGTACGCCCTTCGAGATCGTCCCGGATGACCGGGGCGTCCGGATCGAGGGCCTTCCTGGCGTCGATGACGGCGTCGAGGGGGTCGTACTCGACGTCGATCAGCTCCAGCGCGTCGCGGGCCGAGTAGGCGTCCTCGGCCACCACGAACGCGACCTCCTGACCCTGGAAACGCACCTTGTCCGTGGCCAGCACCGCCTGGGTGTCCTGCGAGAGCGTCGGCATCCAGGCGAGGCCGAGCCCGGCCAGGGTCTGCCCGGTGATGACGGCCTTGACCTTCGGATGGGCCTCGGCGGCGCTCGTGTCGATGGAGACGATCCTGGCGTGGGCGTGCGGGCTGCGCAGCACGGCGCCGTACAGCATGCCGGGCAGCCGTACGTCGTCGGTGTAGGTGCCGCGGCCCCTGATGAAGCGGGCGTCCTCCTTGCGGTGCATGCGTCCGTAACTCATTGCTTCGCCTCCGCGGCCCACCGGATGGATCGGACGATGTTCTCGTAGCCGGTGCAGCGGCACAGCTGCCCCGAGATCGCCTCGCGGATCTGGCCCTCGTCGGGGTCGGGCACGCGGTCGAGCAGCGCGCGGGCGGTGAGCAGCATGCCGGGCGTGCAGAACCCGCACTGCAGCCCGTGGCACTCCACGAACCCCTTCTGCACCGCGTCCAGCTCCCCGTCCCGTTCCAGTCCCTCCACGGTGGTGACCTCGTGGCCGTCGGCCATCACCGCCAGCACCGTGCACGACTTGACCGGCACGCCGTCGAGCTGCACCGTGCAGACACCGCAGTTGGAGGTGTCGCAGCCCCAGTGGGTGCCGGTCAGGCCCAGCTCGTCGCGCAGGAAGTGCACGAGGAGCAGCCTGGGCTCGACCTCTCTGGTGTACGGCTGTCCGTTCACCGAGACCGTGATGCGCATGTCAGATCCTCCCTGCGGCTCTGGCCAGCGCGCGCCGGGTCAGCTCGGCGGCCAGGTGGCGCTTGTAGTCGGCGGGGCCGCGCTGGTCGGCGTGGGGGTCGCAGTGCTCGGCGGCGATCCGGCCCGCCTCCGCGAACGCCTCCCCGCCGGGCTGCCTGCCTTCGAGGTAGCTCTCGGCCTCGGGTGCGCAGAAGTGCTCGGCGCCGACCGCGGTCAGCCCGATGCCCGCCCGCGCGATCAGGCCGTCCCGCACGGTGACGACCGCTCCGGCCGCGGCGACCGGCCAGTCGCCCACGCGCCGCTCGACCTTCTCGTACGCGCTGCCCGTGCCCGCCATGATCGGCACGCGGAGCTGCACCAGCAGCTCGCCCGGCGCGACGGCGGTCTCGTACGGGCCGTGGTGGAAGTCCCTGATCGGCACCGTACGCTGACCGCCCGCGCCCTGGATGACCGCCCGCGCCCGCAGCGCCGAGAACACGGCGGACAAATCCTCGGAAGGGTCGCCCTGGCACAACGACCCGCCAACGGTCCCCCGATTTCTCACTATCGGGTCGGCAATAACTCGCTCCGCATCCCGAAATATCGGGAAAAGGTCGGTGGCGGTGGTGCTGTCCAGCAGCTCTGCGTGGCGTACCAGCGCGCCAATGGCCAGCTCGTCACCCTCCACGGCGATCCGCCCCAGCTCGGCCAGCCCGTTGATGTCGATCAACGCCTCCGGCTGGGCCAGGCGCAGCTTCATCATGGGGATGAGGCTGTGCCCACCTGCGACGATCCTGGCCTCGGGGCCGTAGCGCGCCAGCAGTTCGAGCGCGTGCGGCACGCTGTCCGCTCTCTCGTATTCGAATCTCGCGGGAACCTGCATGACTGCACATTGCTGGCACCGATTTGTCCCGACAATCCGCAAATAAGGGATTCCTTAATGAGCGCCGGAGAACTATGAAGGGGGCATGACACTCAGCCAGCTCGGGGCGTTCGTTTTCGTCGCGCGTCTGGGATCTGTCAAGGCGGCGGCACGGGCGCTGGGCGTGAGCGAGCCCGCGGTCTCCCAGTCGCTGGCCCAGCTCCGCAGGCACCTCGGCGACCCGCTGCTGACCCGTACCGGCGACCGGATGGTGCTGACCGAGGGCGGGCGGCGGCTGCTCGGGATCGCCGCCCAGATCGTCGCGCTCGGAGCGGAGGCGGTCGCCGCCGTCCAGCCGGGCCGCGTCGCCGGGCTGCACGTGGTCATGGACGCCGGGCTCGCCGAGTACGTGGCCGGGCCGCTCGTCTGCCTCTTCACGCAGCGCAAGTCGGTGGAGGCCACCACCGGCGTGGCGGCCACGACCGAGATCCCGCTCCTGCTGTCCAGCCGCCTGGCCGACGTCGCCCTCGGGGCCCAGGTGACGGGCGAGGGCCTGGTGAGCCGCCCGGTCCTGCGCTGCCGCCTCATCGTGGTCGGCTCGCCCCGCGGCCGCCGTGACCAATGGCTGGTCGGCCCCTCCGGGACGGACCCGCTGAGCGACACGAGCCGGCTGCTGCGGCTGCTGCGGGTCCCGGAGTCCCAGGTACGGGTCTTCGCGAACCAGACGGCCGCCTGGAAGGCCGCCGCCGAGGGCTCGGGCGTGGCGCCCGCCACGGCCCACCTGGTGGCCTCCCAGTTACGCAGGGGTGAGCTGGTGGCCATCGAGACCGCCGCCACCCCGCTGGCCGCGTACTGGTACGCCACGACCCTGGAGCCGCCGAACCGTTCGGTGGCCGCGGGCACCTTCCTGGACTTCCTCACCGCCCCGGCCGCCACCCAGATCATGCGCACCCCGGCCGACGGCATCCCCCGCAGCCGCTTCCGCCCCCCGATCCACGTGTCGATCTGGAGCTGAGCCCTACCGCACTCGTTAGAGCCGCTCGCCCGGCAGGTGACCGTCGCGCACGTCCTGCCCGGCCCGGACCCGCACCTCCAGCCGCCGATTTCCCGCCGGCGGCGCGAGATCGGGACCTGGAACGGCGTTCATCAGCTGGAGAGCGCCGCGGCCTCCGAGGCGAGCTTCTCGACGCGGCCCCAGTCGCCGGAGGCCAGCGCGTCGGCCGGGGTCAGCCAGGTGCCGCCGACACAGCCGACGTTCGGCAGCGCGAGATAGTCGGGCGCCGTGTTCACCCGGATCCCGCCCGTCGGGCAGAACCGCACGTCCGGCAGCGGCCCGGCCAGCGCCTTGAGGTAGGGGATGCCGCCCGCGGCCTCGGCGGGGAAGAACTTCAGCTCCTTGACCCCCCGCTCGACCAGCGCCATCACCTCGGACACGGTCGCCGCCCCCGGCAGGTAGGGGACGCCGCTCGAATCCATCGCCTCGACCAGCGACAGGGTCGTGCCGGGCGACACCAGGAACCTCGCCCCGGCGGCCACCGACGCCGAGATGTCCTCCGAGCTGCGGATGGTCCCCGCACCCACGGTCGCCTCGGGCACCTCGGCCGCGATCCTGGCGATGGCCTCGCGCGCGGCCGGGGTCCGCAGGGTCACCTCGATGACCGGCAGGCCGCCGGCGACCAGCGCCCTGGCCATCGGCACGGCGCTCTCCACGTCGTCGATCACCACGACGGGGATCACCGGGGCGAGATCGAGCAGGCTCATGAGTTTTCTTCTCCTCGTCGGCCCGTTGACGGCCGTCTAGTCACGTACAGGTCCGCCCAGACAAGTCCGCACGGTCACCCCACCAGTTCCCGGCGGGCGCGCTGCGCCAGCCAGGCCGCCGCGCCCGTCAGGGCGGGCTGCGGGGCGACGATCAGCGCGGTGCCGATGGCCTCCAGGTAGTGGGCCATGTCCGGATTTGCGGCGAAGCGCGTCCGGAAGCTGCTGGTGCGCACGCGTTCCACGATACGGGGGAGCACTCCGCCGCCCACATACACCCCGCCCCTCGCCCCGAGGGTCAGGGCCACGTTCCCGGCGAAGCTGCCCAGCATCCCGCAGAACACCTCCACCGTCTCCGCGCACAGCGAGTCGTCCAGCCGCGCCACGATGTCCGAGGCGGTCAGGTCGGGGGCGGCGACGCCGTTCACCTGGGCGAGCGCCCGGTGCAGCCGGACCAGCCCAGGCCCGGACAGCACGTGCTCGGCCACCACGTGCGGCAACCCCTGCGACTGCAGGACCTGGACGATCTCCAGCTCGCGCCGGTCCACCACGGGCACCGTGACGTGCCCGCCCTCGCCCGGGATCGGCGTCCAGCCGTGCTCGGCCGGCACCAGCCCGCCCACGCCGAGGCCGGTCCCCGGCCCCAGCACGGCCTTGACCCCGTGACCCGGCTCGGGGCCGCCCAGCGAGACCAGGTCGTCGCCCTCCAGGTGCGGCAGCGACACCGCCAGCGCCTCGAAGTCGTTGAGCAGCACCGCGTACGGCACGTCGAGATCCCGTACGGACCCGGCCCACGCGGAGTTCGTGAGCCGGTAGCGGTCGCCGTCGATCGGCCCGGCCACGGCCAGGCACGCCGCCCCCGGTCGCACTCCGCCCGCGTGTTGCGCGAGATAGGCGGCTACGGCTTCGGGGAGGGTCTCGTAGTCGGCCCCGGCCAGGACCGCGACGTTTGCCGGCCGCGCTCCCAACGAGGTGACCAGGCCGAACCGGGCGTTGGTCCCGCCGATGTCGGCGACCAGCCACGGAAGGTCAAAGGCACTCACCGCATACCTCCGGCATCCAGGGCGGCGTCAAGATCGCTCGCCATATACCGAAGGATCCCACGAACGCTCACGCCGCCCCAGACGGGGCGGTGAGCCATCGGTCTCCGAGACGTCACCTCGCCAGCCCGGCGTGCTGGGCGCCGACCGGGGCGCCCGTCTCCAGGTGGGAGGCGCCGGCCTCGGCGAGGAAGCCCAGGCCGGGGCCGTGGTCGGGCGACTCGGCGCCGCTGACGCCGAAGATCCCGGCGCCCTGCTCGGCGTGCCCCGCCATCCGGCGGAAGGCCGCGAACAGCTCACGCCCGGTCCCCACCCACTGCGCGTCGCTCAGCGGGCGGCCCTCCGGCACGCGCCGGGCCAGCTCCTCGGCGGGCACCTGCAGCTCCAGCGTCCCCGCCGCCGAGTCCAGCCTGATGAGGTCGCCGTCGCGCACCAGGGCGATCGGCCCGCCGTCGGCGGCCTCGGGCGACAGGTGGATGGCCGCGGGCACCTTGCCGGACGCGCCCGACATGCGGCCGTCCGTGACGATCGCCACCCGCTGCCCCCTGTCGAGCAGCACGGCCAGCGGCGGGGTGAGCTTGTGCAGCTCGGGCATGCCGTTCGCGCTCGGCCCCTGGTAGCGGATGACCGCCACGAAGTCCTGCCCGTCCAGCTCGCCCGCCTCGAACGCCCGCAGCAGCTCCAGCTGGTCGTCGAACACCTTGGCCGGCGCCTCGATCACCAGGTGCTCCGGCTTGACCGCCGAGACCTTGGAGACGGCTCGGCCCAGGTTGCCCGACAGCATGTGGATGCCGCCGTCCGGCGAGAACGGCGCCGCGACCGGGCGCAGCACGTCCAGGTCGGAGCTGCCGCCGGTGACCGGCGCCCACACCGGCTCGCCGTCCACCAGCTCGGGAGCCTCTCGGTAGCGGTCGAGGCCGCGCCCGGCCACGGTCAGGACGTCCCCGTGCAGCAGGCCCTCGTCCAGCAGGTCGCCGATGAGGACCTGCATGCCGCCGGCGTCGCGGAAGTGGTTCACGTCCGCCTGGCCGTTCGGGTAGATCTTGGTGAGGGACGGCACGACCCCCGACAGGCGGGCGAAGTCGTCCCAGGTCAGCACGATGCCCGCGGCGGCGGCCATGGCGACCAGGTGGATGGTGTGGTTCGTGGACCCGCCCGTGGCCAGCAGGGCGACGCAGGCGTTCACGATGGCCTTCTCGTCGACCAGCTCGCCGATCGGCGTGTACTCCGAGCCGTGCGCGGTGATCTCCACCGCGCGGCGCCCGGCCGCCTCGGTGAGGGCGTGGCGCAGCTCGGTGTGCGGGTTGACGAAGGTCGAGCCGGGCAGGTGCAGGCCCATGACCTCCATCAGCGCCTGGTTGGAGTTGGCGGTGCCGTAGAAGGTGCAGGTGCCGGGGGAGTGGTACGACTTCGACTCGGCGTCGAGCAGCTCCTGGCGGCCCACCTTGCCCTCGGCGAAGAGCTGGCGGGTGCGCGCCTTGACCTTGTTCGGCAGGCCCGAGGCCATCGGCCCGGCCGGGACGAAGATCGCCGGCAGGTGCCCGAAGTGCAGCGCCCCGATGAACAGGCCGGGCACGATCTTGTCGCACACGCCCAGCAGCAGCGTCGCGTCGAACATGTCGTGCGACAGCGCGATCGCCGTGGCCATCGCGATCACGTCGCGGCTGTAGAGGGACAGCTCCATGCCGGGCCGCCCCTGCGTGATGCCGTCGCACATCGCGGGCACGCCGCCCGCCACCTGCGCCACGCCGCCGGCCTTGCGCACCGCGGCCTTCAGCTCCGGCGGGTACGTCTCGTACGGCTGGTGCGCCGAGAGCATGTCGTTGTAGCTGGTCACGATCGCCACGCCCGGCTTCGCCGCGCCGCGCAGCGCGAGTTTGTCGTCGGCCGGCGCGGCCGCGAAGCCGTGCGCCAGGTTCGCGCAGCCGAGGTGGGCGCGGGCCGGGCCCTTCGCCCGGGCGGCCTCGCCGTCGCGCCGGATGCGCGCCAGGTACGCGGCCCGGCTGGTGGCGCTCCGCTCGGCGATGCGGTCGGTGACGTCCTGGATGACGGGGTTCACGGTGCCTCCTTCGTCGGGTCCATGAACCCGGAATCGATTGTTCACGCGTCCTCCTCGTGCCACTCGCGACCGCTGCGGCCGAGCAGTTCGTGGGCTCCGGCGGGGCCGGTGGTCCCGGCGGGGTAGGGCTCGGGCAAGTCCCCGGACGACTCCCAGGTCGACAGGATCGGGTCGATCCAGCGCCAGGCCGCCTCCACTTCGTCACGCCGCATGAACAGCGTCGGGTTCCCGGCCAGCACGTCCGTCAGCAGCCGCTCGTACGCCTCCGGCACCCGCGCGGTGAACGTCTCGCCGAAGCTCAGCGACATCGGCACCGGCTTCAGCGTCACCTCGCCCGCGCCCGGCTCCTTGGCCATGATGTGCAGCTCGATGCCCTCTTCGGGCTGCAGGCGCAGCACCAGGCGGTTCGGCGTGCCGCCGGGGAAGATGGAGTGCGGCACGTCCTTGAACTGCACCACGATCTCCGACCTGCGGTACGGCATCCGCTTGCCGGTCCGCAGGTAGAACGGCACTCCCGCCCATCGCCAGTTCTTGATCTCGGCCCGGATCGCGGTGAAGGTCTCCACTCGCCGCGAGGCGTCCGTCGGCGGCGTGGAGGCGGGCTCGTCGAGGTAGCCCGGCATCCCGTCGGCCTCGGTGTACTGGCCGCGCACGGTGAAGCGGTCGACCTCTGTGCCCGTGATCGGGCGCAGCGCCTGCAGGACCTTGACCTTCTCGTCGCGGATGGCCTCGCGGTCGTTACGGGCCGGCGGCTCCATCGCGGTCAGCGTCAGGAGCTGGAGCAGGTGGTTCTGCACCATGTCGCGCAGCGCGCCCGCGTGGTCGTAGTAGCCGCGCCGGCCCGGCGTGCCGACGGTCTCGGCGGCGGTGATCTGGACGTGGTCGATCCACAGGGAGTTCCAGATCGGCTCGAGGAAGGCGTTGGCGAAGCGCAGGACCAGCAGGTTCTGGACGGTCTCCTTGCCCAGGTAGTGGTCGATGCGGAAGATCTGGCGCTCGTCGAAGATCGCGCCGACCTCGTCGTTGATCCGCTGCGCGCTCGGCAGGTCGTGGCCCAGCGGCTTCTCCAGCACCACGCGCGAGTGCGGCGTCACCAGCCCGGCCTCCTCCAGCTCGCGGCAGAAGGGGCCGAACGTCCGGGGCGGGCTGGCCAGGTAGAAGACCCGGTCGCGCTGCTCGTGCCCGGCCAGCAGCCGGGTCAGCGCCCCCCAGCCGGACTTGTCGGCCCCGCCGACGTCGACCGACACGTGGTGCAGGCGGCCGAGGAAGCGCTGCCACATGGCGGGGTCGTCGATCGGGACCCGGTCGCGTACCTCGGCGTCCACCTTGCCGCGGAAGTCGGCGTCGGTCAGGCCACCCCTGGACATGGCGATGACGCGGGTCTCCGGGGAGAGCCGGCCGTCCCTGTCGCTGTGGTAGAGCGCCGGGAGCAACTTGCGCATGGACAGGTCGCCGGTCCCGCCGAAGACGACGAGGTCGGCGGTGTGGGCGGGGCTGGTTGTCGACACGGGGGACACGGTTACGGGCTCCGATGATCTACCAAGCAGGGACAGAACGGACACTAACGAGAGTTTGGGTCCCACACAAGCGGAGTTTTTGTATTTGAGATAAAAAAGTCTGGACTTTTCATGACCTAACCCCATGTGATTCACTTAGCCGATGCCTCGACGTACCGCCGCGACCCTTGCCACGAGTGGCGAGGTGCTCCGCCTCATCCGCACCGGAGAGGCCGTGACGCGCGCCGATTTGGGCCGGGTGACCGGCCTGTCGCGCCCCGCGGTGCAACTGCGCGTGGGTGAGCTGCTGGAACGCGGCCTGGTCGTGGAGCGCGACGACGCCCCGTCCACGGGCGGGCGGCCGCCGGTCCGGCTGGAGTTCAACGCCGCGGGCGGCGTGGTGCTGGTGGCGGCGCTCGGCGCCAGCCGCACCCGGGTGGCCGTCTGCGACCTGGCCGGGCAGGAGCTGGCCGGGCGCGAGTTCGCGATGGACGTGGAGCAGGGGCCCGACGTCGTGCTCCCGGTGATCATGGACTCCTGGGACGAGCTGCTCGGCGACCGGCCCCGCTCGATGCTCAGGGGCGTCGGTATGGGCGTGCCGGCCACGGTCGAGTTCGCGCAGGGGCGCGCCGAGAGCGCCCGCGTGATGGCCTCGTGGACCGGCGTGGTGATCCCGCCGATCATCCGCGAGCGCTTCCCCGTCCCCGTGCTCGTGGACAACGACGTCAACGTGCTGGCCATCGGCGAGCACCGCGGCGCCTACCCCGACCTGGACGACCTGATGTTCGTGAAGATCTCGACGCGGATCGGCGCGGGCGTGATCGCCGGGGGCGGCATCCTGCGCGGCGCGCTGGGCGCGGCGGGCGAGATCGGCCACATCCCCGTGCTCGACGGCGGCGACGTGCTGTGCCGCTGCGGCAACACCGGCTGCGTCGACTCCGTGGCCAGCGGCACCGCGCTGCTGCGCGACCTGCGGGCGCAGGGCAAGGACGTCAAGACGATCGCGGACGTGACCGCGCTGGTGCGCGCGGGCGACGCCGAGACGATGGCCACGGTGCGCGAGGCCGGACGCCGGATCGGCGAGGTGCTGGCCGGGGCGGTCAACATCCTCAACCCGTCGGTGGTGGTGCTGGGCGGCGACGTGGCCGAGGCGTTCGGGCCGCTGGTGTCGAGCATCCGCGAGGTCGTCTACCGCCGCTCCACGGCCCTGGCCACCCGGCGGCTGCGCATCGAGCCGAGCCGGCTGGGGGCGGGCGCGGGCATCAGCGGGTGCGCGGTGATGGTGCTCGACCACGTGCTCTCGCCGGATGCCGTGGACGAGACGATGACGATCACGTCCCTGCGCCGCGAGCGCGTCGCCGCCCAGTAGCGTCAGAGGTCCCAGCGGGGGACGTCGCTCTCCCGTACGAGCTCGTCCGCGCCGAAGACCAGATGGCGGTCGAGGTCGGCGGCGAACCAGCGGTCGTGCGTGACCGCCAGCACCGTCCCCTCGAACCCCGCGAGCCCCTGCTGGAGCGCCTCCGCGCCGGCCAGGTCGAGGTTGTCCGTCGGCTCGTCGAGCAGCAGCAGCGTGGCCCCCGACAGCTCCAGCAGCAGGATCTGCAGCCGGGCCTGCTGCCCGCCCGACAGCGTCTCGAACGGCTGCCCGCCCGCCGGCGCCAGCTCGTAGCGGGCCAGTGCCGCCATCGCCTCGTTGCGGGTCAGCGCGTACTCCCGCATCACCACGTCGGCGGCGGCCCGCCCGATCAGGTCGGGCCGTGCGTGGGTCTGCGTGAAATGCCCGGCCGACACCCTGGCGCCCAGGCGGGCCACGCCGGTGTGCGCGATCGGCTCGCCGGCCAGCAGGCGCAGGAAATGGGACTTGCCGGTGCCGTTCAGGCCCAGCACGCCGACCCGCTCGCCGTACCGGACCTCGGTGGAGAACGGCCGCAGCAGGCCGGTGAGCTCGAGGTTCTCGCAGGTCACCACCCGCTTCCCGGTGCGCCCGCCGCGCAGCCGCATCCGGACGTTCTGCTCCTTCGGCGCGCGCTGCGGCGGCCCCGCCCGCTCGAACCGCTCCAGCCGCGTGACCGCCGACTGGTAGGCCCCCGCCAGCGCGTCGTTGTTCGCCGAGCGCTGGCGCAGCAGGTGGACCAGCCGGCGCAGCCTGGCCCGCTCGTCCTCCCAGCGCCGGCGCAGCTCTTCGAGGCGCTCCTTGCGCCGCCTGCGGGCCTCGTCGTACGTCGCGAACCCGCCGCCGTGCACCCACACCCCGCGCCCCTCCACGGTGATGATCCGGTCGGCGGTCTCGGCCAGCAGCTGCCGGTCGTGCGAGACGAGCAGCACGGTCTTGGCCGAGCCCCTGATCGCCCGCTCCAGCCACTGCTTGGCCCGCACGTCCAGGTAGTTGTCGGGCTCGTCCAGCAGCAGCACCTCGTCCGGCCCGCGCAGCAGCGCCTCCAGCATGAGCCGCTTCTGCTCGCCGCCGGACAGCGTGCCCAGCTCCCTGTCCTTGATCCGTTCGTACGCCAGCCCCAGGGCCTCGGTGGCGCACACGTCCCACACCACCTCCAGCTCGTAGCCACCCGCGTCGCCGTAGTCGGCGATGGCCTGGGCGTAGGCGAGCTGGGCGGGCTCGTCGTCGCTGCGGGAGATCGCCGCCTCGGTCGCCTCCAGCGCGGCGGCGGCGTCGCGGACGCGCCTCGGGGCGACACCGATCAGCAGGTCGCGCACGGTGCCCGCGCCGAGGAACTGCCGCATCACCCCGATCCCGCCGCCACTCGCGACGCGGCCGTCCGACGGGGCCAGCTCGCCCGCGATCAGCCGCAGCAGCGTGGTCTTGCCCGCGCCGTTCGGCCCGACGAGCGCCGCCTTGGCGCCGGCGCCCACTTTGAAGGACGTCTCCAGCAGCAGCGGCCGCCCGTCCGGCAGCAGGTACGTCAGCCCGCTCACCTCGATGTGCCCCATGACGGCCACCTCCGCTCGATCGTTGTTCAATTAACTAGACCATCGATCCGGTCTCCCGAACAACGTATTATCCCGGGATGGAAACCGTGTGGTCGCGCCCCCAGAAGGCGCCGAGGCAGACGCTGACGCTCGATCGGATCGTGGCCGAGGCGCTCGCCCTGCTCGACGAGGAAGGCGTGGGCCGGCTGACCATGCGCCGCCTGGCCGAGCGGCTCGACACCGGCTCGACCACCCTCTACTGGCACGTCAAGACCAAGGACGACGTCCTCGACCTGGCCCTGGACGCGGTCTTCGGGGAGGTGTCCCTGCCGGCGGGCGGCTCCGGGTGGGAGGGCGCCGTACGCGAGCTCATCGGCGGCTGGCGCGCGGCCCTGCTGCGGCACCCGTGGTCGGCCACCATCCTCGATCGCCCCCTCATGGGCCCGAACGCGCTGGAGCGCACCGAGTTCCTCTACGCGACCCTGGCCGCCGCCGGCTTCGCCGCACCCAAGCCCGCCGCCTACAGCCTGTCCAACTACGTCATGGGCTCGGTCGTCATGCAGGTGACCTGGCAGGACCGCGACCGGGACGACACCGGCGAGTTCCTCAAGGAGCGCGCCGACCGCTACCCGGCTCTCGCCGAGCACGGCCTCGACCACGCGTGGGACGCCACGTTCGACGAGGGCCTCGGCTACCTGCTGGACGGCATGGAGCAGGCGCGCGGACGCGAAGAAGGCCGGCTCGGGTGAGCCGGCCTTCTTCGCGGATCGTCAGTCCTCGCGGGCCTGCTTCGGCAGCATCAGGCCGACCACGAACGTCGTGGCGATCATCCCGGCGGCCACCCACAGCGTGATCGTGACGCTCCCGGTGCCGAAGTAGAGGGTGCCCAGCACGGCCAGGCCCAGCGCCCCGCCCACCTGCTGGAGCGCGGTCAGCGCGCCGGAGGCGGAGCCGGTCTCCTGCGGCTCGACGGCGGCCATCACGATGCTGAAGTACGGGCTCATGATCAGCCCGCTGCCCAGCCCGGCCACCACCAGCGCCGGGGCGAGCTGCCAGGGCGAGACCCCGGGGGAGACGACGGCGATCACACCGATCACGCCGAGCCCCATGACGATCGCGCCGGCCAGCAGCACCTTGCGGCCGTGCCTGCGGGCGGCCTGCGCGACGCCCATGCCCGCGATCATGCCCAGCGACGAGGGCACGCTGGTCAGCGCCGCCTTGAGCGGGGAGTAGCCCAGGCCGAGCTGGGTGTAGAGGCCGATCACGAGGAAGAACCCGGTGAAGGCGGCGAAGTAGATCGTGCCGGTCGCCATGCCGGAGACGAAGGCCCGCTTGCCGAACAGGCTGGGCGCCACCAGCGGGTCGCCGCCGCGCCGGGCCCTGCGCTTCTCGTAGGCCGCGAAGACCGCGAACACCGCCGCGGAGGCCGCCATCATCGCGAACGCCCACGCCGGCCAGCCGCTCTCGCGCCCCTGGACCAGCGGGAAGACCATGAGAACGGTGCCCGCGGAGGCCAGCACGGCGCCCGGCAGATCCAGCCGCACGCCCTTGACCGGGCGGGAGGCGGGCAGGAAGCGCAGGGCGGCCAGCGCGGCGGCGGTGCCGATCGGCAGGTTGATCAGGAAGATCAGCCGCCAGTCGACGCCGGTCAGCGCGCCCGCCAGGATGGGCCCGCCCACCGCGGACAGCCCCATGACCGGACCGAACATCCCCATCGCGACCGCCAGCTCCTTGGGCGGGAACATCTCCTTCATCAGCCCCATGCCCTGGGGGATCATCGCCGCCCCGAACAGCCCCTGCACGACCCGGGCCGCGATGATCGTCTCGGGGGAGGCGGCCAGGGCGCACAGCAGCGACCCGACGGTGAACCCGATGACGCCGATGAGGAACATGCGCTTGCGCCCCACGATGTCCCCGAGCCGCCCGCCGGTCAGCAGGCCTGCGGTCATGGCGAGGGTGTAGGCCGCGCCGAGCCACTGGATCAGGGAGGTGCCACCGCCGAGGTCGGCCCGCATCGTCGGGCCCGCGACGTTGGTGACGGTCGCGTCGAGCAGCTCCATCACCGAACCGGCGAGGACCACCGCGAGCGCGGGCCAGCGCCACTTGTAGGGCGCGGGTGCGGCGGGCGTCTGCGCGGGGCGGGTGTCGAGGACGGTCATCCAGGGCCTCCTGAATCGGAACGGCTTGTTCTGTTCCAGAATAGCAGAACGGAATGCTTCATTCCACAATCCGGCCAAGATTGTTCGCCGCAATCGGGGCAAGGGGTCACCACGGAGCCGGGCAAGAGTGCGCGCCGTCACGGCGAGCAGCCCGTGAGCCTTCACGACCGGCCATGACAGACGGCAACGGGCGTCGGCGCGTGCGGCCCACCGTGCGCAGCCGTAAAGACAGGCTTGAAGAGCGCGATCCACCGTGCGCAGTCATAAGAGACGGCTTGGAGATCGGCGCGGTCCGCCGTGCGCAGCCGTAAAGGAGGGGGTCAGTGCTTTCGAGGGTGGCGCGTCTGGCCGGGCGGAACGTGCGTGCGGCCAGGCGTCGTGGCGGCGGTGGGGGGTGGCGCGACGGACGGGCGGGTCGGCCGCACCGCCGGGGTGACCGTGGCCGGCGCAGGCGTGGGCGTGCGGGAAACGGAGGCGGGGGTCGGCCGTCTGGTGTTCGTTCGCCGTGGGGTCGGGTGCGCCTGCTTCGGGGTGGGGCGGCGCGCGACGGAGGTGGAGCGCGTCGGGCGCGCAGAGGGGGTGCGCGTCAGAGGAGCGGTGGGGCCGAGGGCGGTGGGCGCGGTGCGGAGGCGGGATTCGGTGGCGACCGGGATGGAGCCGTCGCGGGCGCCGGGGCCGGTGCGGTGCCAGTCGACCGCGTCCAGCCGCGTGCCGGTGGACGCCCCGCCCACCAGGATCCCCGCCGAGGCCAGCATGAGCGTGCCGATCAGCGCGCCGACGATCATCAGTATCCGCCCCCGCCGCCCGCTCTCGTCGGCGAGCTGGTGGGGTTCCGATGATCGCTCCGTGCCAGTCACGCCTCAAATGCTAGAGAGGTGCCGCCGATGCCAGGACCGATCCGGACAAAACGCAGAGCCAATTGTGATCATCAACAGGAGCAGAGCAGCCCGCGCAGCGCCGTCTCCAGGCACAGGTCGGAGCGGGCCGGGGTCGGCCACGGGAAGCGGATCAGCGACTCGTCCACCCGTACGGTCGCCCCGAACCGGTCCAGCTCCCAAAGCCACACCTCGCCGGCCTCCTCGCCGAGCTGCCGGGACACCCCGGCGGTGAGCTGCGCCCGGTGCGAGGCGTTGACGTGCGCGAGCACCCGCTCGGCCGTCTCCGCCAGCGGGTCCGGCGTCGCGCCCAGGTAGTCGTCGGCGTCCAGCAGCCCCGACTCCTGCCCGGTCAGGTACACGACCTGCCCCACGTCCAGCCGCAGCAGCCGGGGCGCGGAGCGCTCCCCGAACCGTTCCAGCGCGTCGAACAGGCTCTCGTCGGCGCTGTGGGCGGCCACCGCGACCGCCGCGCCACGCGCCTCGCTCTCCGGTACGGCCTCCGCCCACCCCTGCACCTCCAGCAGCCCGCGGGGATGGGTGGCGTCGCCCAGTTGCCGCATCGCCGTCAGGTTCACCGCGACGACGGCGTCCTCGCGCAGGGGGTGCAGGGGCTCACCGGGCAGCGCCAGGAGCACGGGCCGGCCGCGCTCGTCCACGCCTCCCCGGGCCGGCGAGGGGGCTCCGTCGACGGACAGCTTGGCGACGCTCGCGGTCGCGGCGAGGGTGCGGACCCGCTCGGGGATCGGCAGCATGGGCCCTCCGTTCAATGATAGGTTAGGCTTCCCTAAGTAAGGATTACCTAATCACATTGAGGTGAACGTGCGCTACACCGGTCCCAAGGTGCGACTGTCGCGTCGCGCGGGCGTCCCGCTGACCAGGAAAGCCGTCCGCTACTTCGAGCAGCGCCCCTATCCGCCGGGCGAGCACGGCCGCAAGACCAACCGCCGCACCACCGGTGACTACGGGCTGCGGCTGATGGAGAAGCAGAAGCTGCGCTGGTACTACGACGTGTCGGAGCGGCAGCTGCGCCGCTACTGGGACCTCGCCGTCCGCAAGTCGGGAGCCTCCGGCGCCGAGCTGGTCACACTGCTGGAGAGCCGCCTGGCCTCGCTCGTGCTGCGCGCCGGGCTGGCGCCGTCCATCTACGCGGCGCGCCAGTACATCAACCACGGCCACATCGCCGTGGACGGCCGCAAGGTGGACATCCCCAGCTACCTGGTCAAGCCCGGCCAGGTGGTCACGGTGCGGCCGCGCTCCCGCAAGATGCAGCCGTTCGTGGCCGCCGCCGAAGGGGTCTACGCCGACGAGCGCATCGCGCCCTATCTTTCCGTGGACCACGCCAACCTGACGTTCACGCTGGTGAACCGCCCCGAACGCGGGCAGATCGTGGTACCCGTGGAGGAGCAACTCGTCGTGGAGTTCTATTCTCGTTAGCCGTGAGTGAACCGGTAGAGCGTCACGCGAGTTGGTTAGAGCTGTTCTTCGACCTGGTGGTCGTCGTGGCGGTGGCGCAGCTGGCCCACCGTCTGGAGCACCCGACGTGGGAGAACGTCGCGTTGTTCGCGGTGCTCTACTACGCGGTGTGGAGCGTGTGGACGACGCTGACGCTCTATTCGAACGCCGAGGCCGAACGCACCCGCACCCGCGGCATGCTGATCGGCATGTTCGGCATCGCCGTGATGGCCGCGGCCGCGCCCGACGTGGCGCACGTGCTGGAGGCGACCGGCGACACGCATGACGGCTGGTTCATCGCCGCCTACATCACCTGCAGGGTCGGCGCCTCGCAGACCCTGCAGCGCTCCGGCACGATCCTGACGGCGTGGCCGGCGGCCCAGCTCGGCGCGGGTCTGATCCCGTGGTTCGCCTCCATCGGCGTCCACGGCCCGGGGCGCTACCTTCTGTGGGGGCTGGGCGCCGGACTCGACCTGATCTTCTCCGTGCTCCAGAGCCGCAGGCCGGAGCGCCTGATCAACGAGCTGCAGCGGCAGGCCCAGCGGCAGGCGCAGCGGCTGGAGGATCGCGACCGGCGCAGGGGCAACGGGGCGGTGCTGCGCCCGGCGGCGGCGGTCAAGGCCGCCGTGCTCGACCCGGCGCACCTCGGGGAGCGGCTCGGCCTGTTCGTGATCATCGTGCTCGGCGAGGCCGTCATGCAGGTCGTGATGGCCTCCTCCGGGCATTCCTGGGACCTGCAGCTCGGTCTGGCGGCGGTGGCCGGGTTCGGGCTGATCGTCTCGCTGTGGTGGCTGACCCTGCAGTACGGGGTGAGCGCGGTGCCGGGCGCGGCCGAGCGGGGGCTGCGCGCGTATGTGGCGCTGCCGGCGCACTTCGCGATGACCGCGGGCATCACCGCGACCGCGGCGGGGCTCGGTGCGGTCGCCGCGGACCCGGCCGCGCACCCGCACGGCGGCGTCGGCTGGGTGCTGGGCGCCGGTCTGGCCGTCTACTTCGCCGCCTCCGCCGTGCTCGGCGTGGCGGGGGGGCGCCGAGCGGCGGTGGATCTGGGGATGGGCGCTGCCGTCCGTGGCCGCGCCGCTGGCGGTGGGCGCGGTGTCCGGATTGATCGAGGGCTGGGCCGTGGTCGCGTTGCTGCTGGTCGTCGCCCTGTGGCGGGTGGCCTACCGGCACGGCGGCGGCACGGTCCTGGAGGGCTCAGCCCGGCCGGCGTAGCTCGGCGACCTCCTTGCGCAGCTCGGCCAGTTCGTCGAGGATCCGCTGGGTGTGCTCGCTGGTGTCCTCCAGCGCGGCTCGCTCCTCGGCGTTCTCCTCGTCCATGGCGCTGACGACCACGGCCATGAAGAGGTTCAGGATCACGAACGTGCAGATCAGGATGAAGATGGTGAAGAAGACCCAGGCCGACGGATGCCGGGTCATCACCTCCCTGGCGATGTTGCCCCAGTCGTCGCCGGTCATCGTCTGGTAAAGGGTGAACAGCGAGGTCTGCAGGCTGCCGAAGCGCTCGGGGGAGGTGCTCCCGTAGAGCTTGGTGGCCATGACGGCGGCCACGTAGAGCACCAGGCCGAGCAGCACCACGATCGAGCTCATCCCCGGCATCGCACGCAGCAGCGCCGACACGACGCGGCGCAGGCTCGGCACGACCGACAGCAGCCGCAGGGCGCGCAGGATGCGCAGCGAGCGCAGCACGGACAGGCCGCCCGTGGCGGGCAGGAAGGCGATGGTGACGATCACGGCGTCGAAGACGTTCCACGGGTCGCGCAGGAACCTGGAGCGCTCGACGTAGATCTTGGCGATCAGCTCGACGGCGAAGACGTACAGCGCGATGTGGTCGACCACGGTGAGCAGGTGGCCGAAGCGCGCGACAACCGCGGGGAAGGTCTCGAGACCCAGCGTGGCCGCGTTGAGCAGGATGACGCCGACGATGAACCGCTGAAAGCTTGCGCGGGCGAGGAAGGCGGCGGTGCGTTCACGCACGGGGGCAGGCTCCTAAAGGGCTTGGTCATGTGCCCCACCATGATGACGCAACATGATCAAGCCGGGGTCTGTGGTATAAAAACGCACCTGAGCGACGAATGGTGAGGGCGCCGAGCGACCATGTCCTATCCGAACTACGGTCCCTCCTACTACGGGCCGCCACCCCAGACCCACCCCCAGGGCACCACCATCCTGGTGCTGGGCATCCTGAGCCTGGTGGTCTGCACGTTCATCGGCCCCTTCGCCTGGTCGATGGGCAACCGGGCGCTGCGCGAGATCGACGAGAGCGGCTACTACTACGAAAACCGCGGCACGGTGCAGGCCGGGCGCATCTGCGGCATCGTCGGCTCGATCCTCATGATGATCGCCCTCGGCTTCGTCGTCCTAATGTTCGGGCTCATGCTGATCACCGGCGCCCTTTCCAGTTCCGGCTAGCAGGTCACCGATGCCCGACTCCAGCAGGTCGAACGCCTTGTCGGCCTGAGCCCTGAGGTCGGGCTCGATGCTCTCCCACTGCTCGCCCGCCAGCTGCCTGCGCACCGAAGAGTGGGTGAGGATCCTCGTCGTGTTGAGGATGTGGGTGGCGATCAGGCGGGGCGTGAGGTCGTCGGCGTCGGCCTCGAGCTCGTCGGCCAGCGCCCGCGTCAGCGCGTCCTCCCGCTTCTCGTGCATCTCGCGCAGCTTGGCCACCAGCGAGGGCGCTTCGCCGACGATCCGGGCGAACACATCGGACCCCTGGCTGAGCCCGTAGCGCCAGTGGCGCGTGTCGAGCGCGTCGAAGAAGTCGCGGCGGAACGCCCCCACCACGCTCTCCCCGGGCTCGCGCTCGCGCAGCACCTGCGGCGCCAGGTCGATCGCCACGTCCTGCCGGTCGGCGAACAGGTCCTCCTTGGTGCCGAAGTAGTTGAACACCGTGTTGACCGACACGTCGGCGGCCCGCGCCACCTCGGCCACGGTCACGTTGTCGAACCCCTTGGCCATGAACAGCCCCATCGCGACGTCCGCGATGCGCTGCCTGGTCTCGCGCTTCTTCCGCTCCCGCAGCCCCTCTTGCATGCCTCCATCGTACCAAGTTTGCAGTCACACCAAAATTGTGATTACCCTAATTTTGGAGGCGATGAAAATGATCAGAACGTCAGGTCTGAGCAAGACCTTCGACGGCGGCGTAGAGGCCGTCAAAGGCGTCGACCTATCGGTCGAGCCCGGCGAGATCGTCGGGTTCCTCGGTCCGAACGGCGCCGGCAAGACCACGACCATGCGCATGCTGACCACGCTGCTGCGGCCCACGTCCGGCGCCGCCACGGTGGCCGGCCACGACCTGCTCGGCGACGCGAAGGAGGTGCGCAGGCGCATCGGCTACGTCTCCCAGACCGGCGGGACGTCGCCGGCCTCGCCGCTGATGGGCGAGCTCGTGCTCCAAGGCATGCTGTATGGCCTGAGCAGGCAGAAGGCGGAGGCCAGGACGCGGGAGGCACTGGAGCGGCTCGAACTCGCGGGCCTGGAGTCGAAGCCCGCCGCGGCGCTGTCCGGCGGGCAGCGCCGCCGCTTCGACATCGCGTTCGCCCTGCTGCACGACCCGGTCCTGCTCTTCCTCGACGAGCCCACCACGGGCCTCGACCCGCAGAGCCGGGCCAACCTGTGGGACCACATCCGCTCGCTGCGCGCCGAGCAGGGCATGACGGTCTTCCTCACCACCCACTACCTGGACGAGGCCGACGCGCTCTGCGACCGGATAGTGATCATCGACCACGGCCGCATCGTGGCCGAGGGCGCGCCCGCCGAGCTCAAGACCGGCGGGCGCACGCTCGACGAGGTGTTCCTGGACATCACCGGCAGGTCGCTGCGCGAGGAGGCGGGCGTCTGATGCTGCGCGACACCTGGGTGCTGTTCCGCCACGGCGTGCGTGTCACGCTCCAGCAGAAGGTCGGCATGATCTTCGGCGCGATCCAGCCGCTGCTCTTCCTGGTGCTGTTCGGGCCCATCTTCACCACGTTCGGCACGTGGGAGACGCTCGTTCCCGGCCTCATCGTCCAGCTCGGGCTCATGAGCATGGGGCTGGCCGGGTTCGGGGTGGTGTTCGAGAAGCGTTCCGGCGTGCTGGAGCGCATGCGCGTCACCCCGGCCAGCCGGCTGGCGCTGCTGCTCGGGCGCGTGCTCAACAACGCGCTCACCATGACGATCCAGACGCTGCTGCTCCTCGCGGTCGCCTTCGCCCTCGGCCTGCGTGCTCCCGCGCTGGGGCTGGCGGCCGGGTTCGTGCTGGTGATCGTGCTCGGGAGCAGCCTGGCCGCGCTGTCGTACGCCATCGCGCTGACGATGAACGAGCACCTGTTCGCGCCCGTGATGTCCACGGCGGTGATCCCGCTGGTCCTGCTGTCCGGCTCGTTCCTGCCGATGTCGATGGCGCCGGGCTGGCTCGACGCCATCTCGCACCTCAGCCCGTTCAGGTACACGCTGGAGGCGCTGCGCGACCTGTTCGAGGGGCGCTACCTGACGGGCACCGTGGGCCTGGGAGTGGCCGTGACCGTGGTGTTCGCCGCGGTCAGCCTCACGATCGGGACCAGGGTCTTCAACCGGGAGAACGCCTGAGGGCGTCGCTCAGGCCGCGTTCCTGGCGCGCCGCCGCAGCGCGGCGATGATCCCCGCCGGGTCCACGTTCCCGTAGCCGTAGTCGTAGTCGAAGCCCACCTCGCTGCGGTCCTCGGCGGTGCGCCGCAGCAGCGCGCGCAGCTGGGTGGGCGACAGCCGGGTCGACGGCCACAGGGTGCGGACGGCGGCGACGAGCCCGGCGGCCACCGGCGTCGCCGCGGAGGTGCCCGAGTCGGGCTCGTCGTCGCCGAACGCCTTCGACCCGGAGAAGTGGGTGTAGGCACAGAAGTCGGGCTTGCGGGCGGTCAGCCGACCGGGGCCCTGCGAGGAGTAGCCCACCCGCTCCCCGTTGATGTCGACGCCGCCGACGGACAGCGCCTTCGGGTGGGAGTTGGCGCCGACGATGGGCCGGTTGGGGTAGACGCACCGGCCGTCGGGACAGTGGGTGCCGCAGTTGCCCGCCGCGAACAGCACGTCCGCGCCCGCCCGGTCGAGCTCGGCCACCATCAGGTTGAACGGGTGGGCGGCGTTGTCGGAGTAGTTGCCCGGATGCCCGACGGGGAAGTCCCAGTCGGGGGAGAACGAGCCCCACGAGTTGCTCACCACCAGCGCCCTGGACTCGGCGGGCTGGGCGGCGAGCACGTTGCGCAGGTGGGCGAACGCCGACACCGCGTCCGACAGCAGCCCGTCCAGCGCCGAGCCGCCGGGCCGGGTGGACAGCAGGACCGGGATGTCGATCAGCGACGCCTGCGGCGCGGCGATGAGCGTGTCGAACGCGCACATCGTCCCGTGATCGACCTCGAACTCGCCCGCCTTGCCCGACACGCCCTGCGGGCTCCACGACCGCTCGGCGTCCAGCGTGACGCCCCTGCCGAGCTGCCTGGCGGTGTGGGCCGCGTTGATCCCGGTGTCGAGCACGGCCAGCGCCACCCCGCTGCCGTCGAGGCCCTCGGCGCTCAGGCCCGGCACGTTGAGCAGCCGCTCCACGTCGTGCCAGGTGCCGACCGGCGGGTCGCCCCCGCACGTGCGCGTGGTCTCGATCACCGGGTCGGCGAAGACGCCGACCACGTCGGGCCGCAGCGCGGGCAGCAGGGTGACCCTGGCGGCCAGCTCGTCGTCCGAGATCGTGCCGCGCACCAGCACGGAGGCGTCCTCGGCGGCCAGCGAGAAGTCGAGCGGCTGGTTGAGCGAGAGAGGGTCGCCGCCGGCGGTCGGGACGGGCCGCGCGACCGCCACGGGGACGTACGCGGTGTCGAGCTCGACCCCCGGCAGCCCGTCGGCCACGTCGGCCGTGGTGGCGCTCTGATCCGGATCGGCGACGGCCGCGACCAGATCGGGGGAGGGGCGGAGCTGGATCAGGACCCGCATGTGTCACCACCGAATCTCGTGGAGGGAACGAACTCCCCAAGATTCCTCCATCCATTGCCCCCGCGTCCAGCGCCTTTCAAGGGTTTGACCTGCGCAAATGCCTCAATTAGTGCGAACTGGATGGCATTTCTTCCGGGGCGTCAGGCTTCCGTGTTCCCGGTCTCTTCACTACGGTGTCGAATCATGACGCTCCAGGCGCAGAAGCCGGTCGACGACGGGGAAAAGGCTCACTGGCTGGCGGTGCGGCCGAGGCTCGTCCTCGCCAGCGCCTTCATGCTGTTCCTCGAGCTGGCGCTGATCCGGTGGACCGGGTCCAACATCGTCCACCTCAGCTATTTCACCAACTTCGTGCTGCTCGGCTCGTTCCTCGGTATCGGGCTCGGCTTCCTGCGCGTGGGGCGGTCGCGGCGGCAGCCGTACTACTCGCCCGTCGTGCTGGCCGTCCTGGTCGCCGTCGTCCTGACGTTCCCCGTGACCGTCGACAGGAACACCGAGGGCGTCCTGTACTGGACGAGCCTGTCCACCAGCGGCCCGCCCGCGTGGCTGATCCTGCCGGTGATCTTCGGTGCCGCCGCGCTGGTGCTCATGGGCCCCGCCGAGCTCGTCGGGCGCTGCTTCCCCGAGCTGACGCGCCTGGAGGCCTACCGCTACGACCTGATCGGCAGCCTCAGCGGGATCGCCGCCTTCACGGCGCTGTCGTTCCTGAGCGCGCCGCCGGTGTTCTGGGGGCTGATCGCGGCCATCTGCTACGGGCTGCTGCTCACGCCCCGGCCGCGCTCGCTCTACGTCGGCCTGGTGACCGTGCCCTCGCTGGCCGTGGTGGGGCTGCTGCTGATGGAGACGCTGACCGCCGGGGCCATCTGGTCGCCGTACTACAAGGTCACCATGCGGCAGCTCACCCAGCTCGGCGTGCTCGTCACCGACATCGCCGTGAACGGCATCCCGCACCAGCAGGCCGTGCCCGCCGCCGCCCGGCTGCAGTGGGAGGCCCAGTACGGCCTGCCGTACGAGCGGACCGGCAAGCCGCCCAAGGACGTGCTCATCGTCGGCGCGGGCAGCGGCACCGACGTGGCCATCGCGCTGTCCAAGGGCGCCAACCGGGTGGACGCCGTGGAGATCGACCCCAAGCTGCGCGAGCTGGGCGGCTCGGTCCACCCCGACAAGCCGTACGACGACCCGCGCGTCACCACCCACATCACCGACGGGCGCGCCTTCCTCGAGCGCACGAGCGACAAGTACGACCTGATCCTCTTCGCCCTGCCCGACTCGCTCACCCTCGTCTCCGGGGCGAGCTCGCTGCGCCTGGAGAGCTACCTGTTCACCGAGGAGGCCATGAGGGCCGCCCGCGCGCACCTCAAGCCGGGCGGCACCTTCTCGATGTACAACTACTACCGGGAGAGCTGGCTGGTCGACCGCCTCGCCGCCACCATGCAGAACGCCTTCGGCCACAAGCCGTGCGTCGACGTCGTCAGCACCGCCGGCCAGCAGGCCGTCATCACGGCGGGCGTGACGGCCGACGCGCAGCGCTGCGCGTCCGAGTGGCCCGGCGCCGCCCCCGGCACCCCGCAGCCCGCCAGCGACGACCGGCCGTTCCTCTACCTCAAGGACGCCACGATCCCGCCGATCTACATCATCACGCTCGGCCTGATCCTCATCGTCAGCCTCTTCGCCGTACGCGTCGTCGCCGGGCCCTATGAGCGGATGCGGCCGTACGCGGACCTGTTCCTGCTGGGCGTGGCGTTCATGCTGCTGGAGACCAAGAGCGTGACCGGGTTCGCGCTGCTGTTCGGCACCACATGGGTGGTCAACGCCATCGTCTTCGCCGGAGTCCTGGTCGCGGTCCTCGCCGCCGTCGAGATCACCCGCCACTTCCGCACCCCGCCGCTGCCCGTCATGTACGGCGTGCTGCTCGCGGGCCTGCTGCTGGCCTGGCTGGTGCCGAACACGTGGCTCCTGTCCCTCCCGCTGCCCCTGCGCGCGGTGGCGGCCGTGGTGGTGGCATTCCTGCCGATCTTCGCCGCGAACGTCGTCTTCGCCAAGCGCTTCGCCGAGACGGCCGACGCGACCACCTCCTTCGGCGCGAACCTGCTGGGGGCCATGGTGGGCGGCTGCCTGGAGTACGCGGCGCTGGTGATCGGCTACAAGGGGCTGCTGATCGTGGCGGCGGTGCTCTACATCGGGGCGATGGTGCTGCTGCCCCGCAAGTTGGCCACCGCCTGACGCTCGGGCCAAGAAGCTCATCGCGTGAGAGGGCCGGCAGGAGCCGCCGATGATCACCGCGTGTCCGCCGGGAGGACGATCAGCGGGAGGTGAGCAGGGTCTCGGACTCGACGCGGGTGAGCTTTTCGGGGTTGCGGACGTAGTAGAGGCCGGTGACGCGGGCGTTCTCCACGCGGAAGCCCAGCACGCCGTCGATCGCGCTGTCCAGGCGCAGGATGAGTCCGGGGTTGCCGTTGACCGTCGTGGACTCACCGGTGAAGGTGCCGCCGGCCTTGCCGAGACTGCCGGCCATGTAACGGAGCACCTTGTCGGCGCCCACGACCGGTCGCAGGGCCGCCAGCCTGAGGCCGCCGCCGTCGCTGACGAACTCGACGTCCGGTGCGAGCACGTCGAGCAGCCCCTGCAGGTCCCCGGTCACGAGCGCGGTCTGGAACGAGGTCAACGCCGCCCGGGCTTCTTCCTGGGAAGCCGGGGTGCGCGGCCGGCGGGCGTCGACGTGCCGGCGGGCGCGGTAGGCGATCTGGCGTGCGGCGGCGGGGCTCCTGCCGATCGCGGCCGCGATGTCGTCGTAGCCGATGTCGAAGACCTCGTGCAGCACGAAGACGGCGCGTTCGGCCGGTGAGAGGGTTTCGAGGATGAACATGAGTGCCAGCGACAGGCTCTCGGACAGTTCGGCGTCCTCGGCCACGTCCGGCGCGGTGAGCAGGGGCTCGGGCAGCCAGGGGCCGACGTAGGCCTCCTTGCGCCGCTGGAGGGTGCGCAGCCGGTTGAGTGCTTGCCGGGTCGTGATCCGCACCAGGTAGGCGCGCCGGTCCCGCACCTGCGCCAGGTCGACCTTGACCCACCGCAGCCAGGCATCCTGGAGGACGTCCTCGGCGTCCGCCGCCGATCCGAGCATCTCGTAGGCGACGGTGAACAGCAGGTCGCGGTGGGCGACGAAGGCCTCGGTCGCGGGGTCGGTGACGTGGTCGTTCATACGGTGCTCTTTACGAGGGAGGGACCTGGCGCTAGGCCACGTGTCGGGTGTCGGACGGCGGCGTGCGGTGTTCCGGCTGAGGCGTTTCCAGGCGATAGGCACTGGCCTTGCGGGCCCCGGACGCCAGCTGATCGAGGGGGAACCGGCAGGCGAACTCCTTGACGTGGGCACCGAGCCGCCCGCTGATGTGGAGCGCGTTCGCCCTGTCGTCCAGGTAGGAGAACTGGGTGACGCCCGCGTTCCGGCCGAGGCTGATGCACTGCCCGGCGAACAGCAACCGGACGGGAGCGGGCGTTTTCCCGGCGATCCGGCGCAGGACCGTGGCGGCGGCCCCCGCGCCCAGCTGCACGGCGGCCTGGCAGCTCATCCGGAAGGGCCGGTCCGTCATCGCCGCCGCGTCCCCGGCGGCGACGATGCGCACGTCGTCCACGCTGGTCAGCGTCGCGTCGGTGAGCAGGCGGCCTTCGGCGTCGGTGCGCAGCCCGCTGCGGGCGGCCAGGTCCGGGACCCGGAATCCCGCGGTCCAGATCGTCACCGCGCTGGGCAGATCGCGGCCGTCGTCGAGCCGTACGGCCTCGCGTGTCACTCCCGTCACCCGCGCGCGGGGACCTTCGAGGACGGTCACACCCAGCTCGGCCAGCCGGTGGGCGACCGGGCGGCGGCCCCGGGCATGCAGGTAGGGGCCGAGCACGTCGCCGCAGACCAGGGTGACCTTGCGGCCCAGTTCAGCCAGCTCGGCGGCGGTCTCCATACCGGTCGGGCCCGCTCCCACCACGGTCACCGGAGCCGTCGCGGGCGTCGCGGCCAGCGCCGACCGTAGCCGTTGCGCGCCCTCGAGGTCCGACACCGAATGAGCGAACTCCGCTGCTCCGGGCACGCCGGGATCGGCGGCGCCGCTGCCCACCGCGTAGATGAGGTAGTCGTATGAGACCGTGCCACCGCCCGCCAGCGACACCCGGCGCTCGGTGGCGTCGATCCGGGTCGCGGTGTCGACCACCAGCCGGACGTTCCCGCCCAGAACCTCACCGAAGCCCTCGACCGCGTCATCGGAGCCGGTCACGAGCTGGTGCAGGCGGATCCGCTCGACGAAGTCGGGACGTCGATTGACCAGCGTCACCGACACGCCATCGCGCCGGGCCAGGCGATTGGCCGCCATCACGCCCCCGTACCCGCCGCCGACCACGACCACCTCGACGTTCCCGTTCATCGTGTCTCCCTCGTTTTGTGGACTCGGCATTGAGACACCAGCCGTGCGTCCGGTGTAACGGCGCGCGGATGAGACATAGCGCACATCGGACGCGGCGGAAACGCCGGGACGACGAAGAGGGAGACGTGGACGAGGCGGCGGGGGTGGGTTCCGCCGCCGGTGCGGTGGTTACAGGCCGCAGAGCTCCTCGAGCGACTTGGCGTTGCCGCCCTTCTGGGTGTTCCTGGTCGGCGTCTGCGTGGGCGTCGCGGGGCGCGTACGGGTCGGCGAGGCCGAGGAGGTGATGCTCGGGGACGCGCTCACGTTGGCCGTCTGGGCCTGGCGGGCGGGCCGGTTGGAGTCGGCGATGGCCTTCCTGGAGGCCACGCGGATCTTCGCCCAGTCGGGCGAGCCCGGCCAGAACTCCGGCGGCACGAACTGCATGCTCGTGATCTTGGCGTCCTTGACCTTGACGGCCAGCTCCACCAGCGGCTGCACCAGGTGCTGCGGGATGTTGGTCTGGGCCAGCCGCCTGGCCGCGCCGGCGATCCTGGTGAAGTTGGTGAGGATCACGGTGGGGGTGGCCTGCTGGGCGAAGGCGCCGATGACGCAGCGCTGGCGGGCCATGCGGGAGAAGTCGTCGCTGTTGACCCGGGAGCGGCCGTACCAGAGGGCCTGCTCGCCCGTCAGCTTCCGGTAGCCCGCCTTGATGGTGCCCGCCGTGCCGAAGTGGCCGCCCCACTTGACGTCCTGCTCGACCCGGATCTTGAGGCCGCCGATGGCGTCGACGAGGTCCGCGAAGCCGTACATGTTCATCAGCATGTAGTAGTCGATCTTGAGGCCCAGCGTGTAGCCGATGGCGTCCATCAGCGCCCGGGGGCCCTTGTTCTTGCCGCCCATGAGCTGCGGGTTCTCGTTGGCGTACTGCCAGACCTCGTTGAGCAGGCCCCCGTTGGGGAGCTCGGCCATGTAGCCGTTCGGGAACTGCCTGTGCAGCGGCGAGGTCGGCGGGAAGCGCACGTGCTGCAGGTTGCGCGGCAGGCTGAACAGCACGGTGTTGCCCGTCCTGAGGTCGATGCTGGCCACGTTCATGCTGTCGGTGCGCACGCCGGTGCGGTTGCCGGCCGCGTCGCCGCCGATCAGCAGGAAGTTCATGCGGTCCTTGCCGCCCCACGGGTCCTCGCCCTCCTTGACCGGGGCGGGGACCTCGGGGTCGGACACCGAGGGGAAGATCTTGTCGATCGTGTCCCGGACGGTCAGCACGTAGTTGGCCGTCAGCGCGAACGGCGACATCACCGCCACGCACAGCACCCCGACGAGGATGCCGGTCAGCACCTGACCCTGCTGGTTGAGGCGGTTGGGCCCGAGCGCGACGTACGAGATCACCAGCACCGCGAACCACGCCAGCGCGAGGGCCGAGGCCACGACGATCACGGTGATCTGCGCCCCTTCGGAGGCGAACACGGTGAGGTTCTGCATGTTCCGGGTCAGCCCGTAGGCCAGGGCCGCCAGGAGCAGCACCGCGTACACGCTGAGCAGGATCAGCCCGGTACGGCGACGCCCGGCGCGCAGATGTGCGGCGCCGGGCGCGATGGCGGACAGGGCGGTCCACCCGAGTACGGAGGCGGTCGTCAGGGGCTTGGCGAAGCGAGGGGATGAGGAGCCAGGGCGCGGACGGCGAATGGGTCGCCGTTTCTTGCCCCCTGGCACGGTTTCTGCCCCATCGCGATTGCTCACACCCGGCTCCTTACACGCCTACCAGGCAAAACTGTCGTTTGCCCCCCGTTGGGCACAAGATTGCCAGGATTCTAGTCCCCATATCTGGACATCAGAGACATGTACCCAAGCTGAGATGAACACTACGTGCACGATGGGCCGTGTTTTGGGGGTTTTTGGCAGTTCACAGGATTTTCAGGAAACCGTCGAGGACGGCGCCATCCAGGTGTTGCACTGGTACGTCTTGTCCCGCTCCCAGCCCTGCCGGAACCACCGGTTGTTGTTCGCGGGCGTGCCGTGGTCGCGCGGCCACCCCGGATAGTCGCCGACCTGGCCGTAGAACCAGAACAGGCGGCTGCGCAGGGACGTGTTCACCGGGTACGACGCCGCCACCGACCGCATCCACATGGCGCCGAAGCAGGTCGCCTGCAGCTCGAGCCGCCTGCTGAGCGCCAGCTTGCCGCTCTGGCTGGAGGAGTCGAGGGTGGCGCGCCACCAGCTGTCCATCAGGCCCGTGATGTTCTGGATGTGGTGGCCGTACTCGTGGGCCATCATGCTGATGATGCCGCCGTGCCAGGAGATGATCTGGCCGTACCCGCGGGCGTTGCCGTTCCCCCGGGCCATGGCCGAGGTGGAGGCGTAGATCGTGTTGTTGCGCGGGCAGTAGTACGGCACCATGCTTCCGGCCGACGGATAGTCGCCGCACGCGCCCCTGCCCCGCTTGGCGGCGATGGCGTAGTTGGGCGGGCTGAACTGGATGCCCTGCTTCTCCAGGATCGGCTCCCACGCCCGGTCCATGCACTTGCCGGTCTTCAGGATCAGCGCCTTGAGCTGGCTGTGGTTGAAGATGTTGGTGCTCCCGCCGGAGCAGCTCAGCCTGGGCAGCGTGCCTGCCCGGTACATGGTGTTGTTCTTCAGGCTCGTGTTCAGCGTCACCTTGGGAGGCTGCGTCGGAGTCGGCTCCGGCTCCTGGGTGTCCTCCTGGGTGGGCTGCTGCGTCGGCGAGTCCGACTCGTCCGGGGTCGGCTGCCGCGTGCGGGTCGGGAACGGGTCGCTGGTCGCGCGCTCCGAAGGCTCGTACGTCGGGATCGCGACCGGTGTCGTCGTCTCCGACCTCGACGCGCTCTTGAACAGGGCCGACGCGATGATGATCAGCACGAACAGCGCGGCGATGCCCCCGAGCACGCCGCCGATCACGCCGAAGACGCCCATGCCCGACTTCCTGCGCTGCGGCGGCCCCCACTGCGCCGGCGGCAAAGGGGGCGGCGGCGGTGGAGGCGGGGGCGGCGGTTGCCGGTATTGCTGCTGCTGCCCGTAAGGTGGCGGCGGTGGCGGATACTGCGGGCCGCCCTGGGGATAGGTCTGCTGCGGATAGGCGGGCCCCTGAGGGTACGCCGGCGCCTGCTGGTACGGGTTCCCCTGCGGCGGGGGAGGC
Organism: Nonomuraea sp. JJY05; assembly: GCF_043496855.1. Lineage (NCBI taxonomy): Bacteria > Bacillati > Actinomycetota > Actinomycetes > Streptosporangiales > Streptosporangiaceae > Nonomuraea > Nonomuraea sp. JJY05. The sequence goes on along the minus strand of NZ_JBIEIS010000006.1, from coordinate 245,194 downwards.
GGCGGCGGTGGAGGCGGCGGAGGCGTCGGGTACGGCTGCCGGCTCGGCGCCTGCGGCTGGCGGTAGTTCGGCGGCGGCCACGGCAACGAGGGCGGCCTCTGTGGCTGCCCTGGCCCCTGTGGCGGGGGTGGATATTGCCCGTTCCCTGTCACCGTGTCTCCCCGTTCACCCGGTTGTCTGGAATCGATGGCTTTGCGCCGCGACTAGCCGGACCCTTGCCAAATTTGGGGCAAAAGCATACTGATTTCTCACCCGTCACGGATGTAGCAGTGATCGGTTACGGTCCGAAATCATTCGAGGTGATCTCGGTTATCTCCCGGTCCGCGCGGCGGGCGTTGCCCTAGCTTCTTTGGCATGAATCTCCAGCAGCTCCGCTATGTGGTCGCGACTGCGGAGCACCGCACCATGACCGACGCGGCAAGATCGCTTTACATCGCGCAGCCTGCGCTGTCCCGCGCGATCCGCGATCTGGAGCGGGAGCTCGGTATGACGCTCTTCGCTCGTTCAGGCCGTGGCGTGGTCGTCACCGCGCAGGGCCGTCGCGTGGTCAAGCTGGCGAGGGAGGCACTCGATGCCGTTCACGAGATCGAGAGCCTGGCCAACCACGGCGGCGTCACGGAAGCGGAGCTCCGCATCGCGTCCACGCCCAGCCTCGAACCCGGCCTGGCCGGGCGGCTGCTCCCGGCTTACGCGGCCGAGCATCCGGGAGTACGCGTGCACATCGTTCGCTGCGACGGCAGAGACGCCGTCGTCAGCGCCATCAGAGATCAGCGGGCCGACCTCGGGCTCACCGATCTCCCCGTCCCCACGGACCTGATCACCCATCCGCTCGAGCGCCAGGAGATCGTGCTGATCTCCCCGCCCGGGCTCGACCTGCCCAACCCGGTGCCGATGGGCAAGCTGCACGGCATGCGCCTGGCGCTGCCGGCCCGCGGCAGCATGCGGCGCAGGGAGCTGGACGCGATGTTCGGCAAGTACTCGGTGAGCCCTGTGGTCGTGCTCGAAACCGACGAGCGCAACGGCTGGCTCAACGCGGTCCGCGCCGGCCAGGCGTCGCTGCTCTGGTACCGCGGCCTGGCGGAACAGGCCAGTCGCGCGGGCCTGATCGTGCGCTCGCTCGAACCCGCCGTGCGGCGCGTCATCGCCGTCGTGCACGCCCGCCGCCGCCTGCCGCTGATCGCCCAGGACTTCCTGGCCACCGCAGAAAAGGGGACAGCGGCCTGACCCGATTAGGAACGATCCAGAGTTAACGAACCCCCTACCGGGAGACCGGCAACCGCACCACGGCCCGCAGGCCGGGCGCGGCGTCCTCCAGGACGACCGTGCCACCGTGCGCACGCACGGTCTCGCGCACGATGGCCAGCCCCAGCCCGGCGCCGCCCTCATCGCGGCTGCGCCCGGAGTCCAGCCTGGTGAAGCGGTTGAAGACGCGCTCGCGATCCTGTTCGGGGATGCCGGGCCCGTCATCGGTCACCGTCAGCACTCCGTCCGCGGTCAAGGCCACCTCGACCTTGGAAGAGGTGTGGCGTACCGCGTTGTCCATCAGGTTCGTCAGCACCCGGCTCAGGTCGAGGGCGTCCCCGCGCACCACGACCGGGTCGCACACTGTCAGGCGCGCCTCGGCGTACCTGTCGACGGTCTGGCGGACCACCTCGTCCAGCTCGACGGGTTCCCGCCTGGCGGGCACGCCGCCGCGCTCGTCCAGCCTGGCCAGCGCCAGCAGGTCCTCGGCCAGCCTGGACAGCCGCATCGTGTCCTCCAGGACGCCCTCGGCGGTCTCCCGCCAGTCCTGACCCTCGGGATGCCCCAGCGCGACCTCGAGCTGCAGCCTGATGCTGGCCAGCGGGCTGCGCAGCTCGTGCGCGGCGTCGGAGACCAGCGCCCGCTGGCGCTGCTCGGCCTCCTCCAGCCTGGCCAGCATGCCGTTGAGCGTGGTGGCCAGCGAGTGGACCTCGTCACGCGACTGCGGCACCGGCAGCCGGCGCGACCTGGCCGTGTGGGTGATGTCCGCCGCGCCCTTGCGCAGGGCCGCGATCGGGCGCAGCGTACGGCCGATCATGAGCCAGCTCGCCACCGCGAGCAGCACGATCAGCGCGGGCGTGCCCACCAGCAGCACCCGTCCGGCCGTGACCAGGCTGGTCTGGATCTCGCTGATGGGCCGGGCCGCGATCACGGTCTGCCCGCCGTCCGCGCTGAGCACGATCACCCGCAGGAACCCGGGCACCGCGTACGGCCGCCCGTCCATGAGCGTGGCCTGCCCCCGCTTGAGCACCTTGGCCCGGGCCCTGGCGTCCAGCAGCGGGACCAGCCGGTCGGTGCCGTACGTCACGTGCGTGATGCGCCCGCCGGCGTCGATGACCTGCACGATCGTGCCGTCGTGCGTGGTGATCGGGCTGGTCAGCGTCCCGGCGTCGGCCGCCACGCGCACGGCCTGCGCCGTCTGCCTGGTGGACTCGTCCACCGTGTCCATCAGCGCCCGTTCCAGCGCGCTGAGCAGCACCGTCGCCGACACGGCCAGCGCCAGCGCGAGCACCGCGGCGGCCGCCACCGTGAGCCTGAACCGCAGCCCCTGCCGCCGCCACCAGACGAGCGGGGAGTCAGCCACCGTCGCCCGCCAGCCGGTAGCCCGCGCCGCGCACGGTCTGGAGCGCGTTCCTGCCGAACGGGGCGTCGATCTTGCGCCGCAGGTAGCCGACGTACACCTCGACCACGTTCGGGTCGGTGTCGAAGGTGTCCCAGACGTGCTCCAGGATCTCCACCTTCGACACGACCTCGTCCCGCCGGCGGATCAGGTACTCCAGCAGCGCGAACTCCCTCGGCGTCAGCTCGATCGAGCTCCCGTCCCGCTCGACCCTGCGCCGGGCCGGGTCGAGCGACAGGTCGCCGGCCACCAGCACCGACGGCCGCCGCCCCGCGTCGCGCCGCAGCAGCGCCCGCAGCCTGGCCACCAGCACCACGTACGAGAACGGCTTGGTCAGGTAGTCGTCGGCGCCCAGGTCGAGCCCGTCGGCCATGTCGTACTCGCCGTCCTTGGCCGACAGCATGAGGATCGGCACCCAGTTCTCCTCCGCGCGCAGCTGCTTGCACACGTTGTAGCCCGAGAGCCTGGGCAGCATGATGTCGAGCACCACGATGTCGTAGTCACCGTGCCTGGCCGCGTGCAGGCCCTCCTCACCGTCGTGGGCGAGATCCACGGCGAAGCCCTCAGCCTGGAGCCCCCGCTGGAGCGCGGCGGCCATCCGCCGCTCGTCCTCGACGACAAGTACTCTCATGTGGCAATTCTCCTGTTCCCGCCCTGAGACAACGCTGAGAAGGCTGAGAGCCGTCTCAGACAGTCTCAGGTCCGCCTAAGGATGCATCACGCAGGCTCTGAACATCGACATACCGTTAAGGAGTGAGATGCGCAGAGGCACGTTCGTGAGGTGGGGAGTCCCGATCGCGGCCGCGGCCGTGATCGGAGCCGCGATCGGCGCCGGCCCCGTCATAGCCGCAGTGAGCGGCGAGCCCGTGCTGCCGGAGCGGTCGGCCCAGCAGTTGCTGGCCGACGCCGTGGCGGCGACCAGCAAGGAAGGCGGCATCGCGCCGATGTCCGGCACGGTGCAGCAGACGGCCTCGCTCGGCCTGCCGGCGCTGCCGCAGACCGGCGAGGCCTCGCCGCTGAGCTTGCTGTCCGGCTCGCATGAGGTGAAGATCTGGTACGGCGGCGACGACAAGGTCCGGGTGGCCCTGCCGACCCAGCTGAACGAGACCAACCTGATCGTGAACGGCGATACGGGCTGGTACTGGGAGAGCGCCACCAACACGGCCACCAAACTGACCATCAAGGCGGAGGCCGGGCAGGACAAGCGCGCTCTGCCCACGCCGCGGCCGACCGACGTGACGCCCCAGCAGGTGGCCGAGCACCTGCTGGCCAACGTCGACCAGCACACGGCGGTCCGCGTGATCAACACCGCCCAGGTGGCGGGCCGGCCGGTCTACCAGCTCGTGCTGGCGCCCAAGGACGCGGGCTCGCTCGTCCAGGAGATCCGCCTGGCGCTCGACGGCGAGACGTACGTCCCGCTGCAGGTGCAGGTGTTCGCCAAGGGGTCGGCCGAGCCGGCGTTCCAGGTCGGGTTCACGCAGGTGACGTTCACGCCGCCGGCGGCCGAGAACTTCACCTTCACCCCGCCCGCGGGCGCCAAGGTGGAGGAGAAGACCATCGGCGCCGGCATGGAGCAGGACCTGGCGGCGGATCGCGCCGAGCACACCAAGGACGTCGCGAAGCAGGCGAAGGTCGTGGGGCAGGGCTGGACGACCGTGGCGGTCGTGCCGTTCTCGCTGTCGGACCTGAAGTCCGCGACGCCGTCGGACGGTCGCGAGGGCCCCGGCCACGGTCCGGGCCCCGGCGGGGGCACGGGTGACCCGAGCGCGCTGATCGACGGCGTGCTGAAGTCCGCCACCCCGGTGAGCGGCACGTGGGGCTCCGGCAAGCTGATCAAGACCAAGCTCGTCACCGCCCTGCTGACCGACGACGGCCGCCTCCTGGTCGGCGCGGTCACCCCGGAGGAGATCACCAAGGCGGCGGGCACCAAGTGACCACCGTCACGCAGGAAGCAGGGGCGCCCTTCGGGGCGGCCCTGCCCCCGGGGATGAACCCGGGGGAGTTCGCGCTCGTCACGGAGGGCCTGACCAAGCGCTTCCGCGGCGGCCAGGTCGCCGTGGACGCGCTGGACCTGGCCGTGCCGCGCGGCTCGGTGTTCGGCTTCCTGGGGCCGAACGGCTCGGGCAAGACCACCACGATCCGCATGCTGCTCGGCCTGGTCGCGCCGACGTCGGGCGCGTACTCCGTGCTCGGGCTGCCCCAGGCCCAGGCCCTGCCCAAGGTGGGGGCGCTGGTCGAGGGGCCGGCCTTCTACCCGTACCTGTCGGGCGCGGCCAACCTGATGCGCTTCGACTCCGCCGACCCGACCGCGCCCCGCGCGACCGCGAAGCGGCGCATCGCCGAGGCGCTCGACCGCGTGGGCCTGTCGGCCGCGGCCGGCAAGCGCTTCCGCAACTACTCGCTCGGCATGCGCCAGCGCCTGGCCATCGCCGCCGCCCTGCTGGGGCCGCGCGAGCTGCTCATCCTGGACGAGCCCACCAACGGGCTCGACCCGCAGGGCACGCGCGAGGTCCGCGCGCTGGTCAAGGAGATCGCCGCCGACGGCACCACGGTCTTCGTCTCCTCCCACCTGCTGGCGGAGGTGGAGCAGATGTGCACGCACGCCGCGATCATGCGTATCGGCAGGCTCGTGGCGCAGGGCACGATCGCCTCGCTGAACGGCGGGCTCGTCACGCGCATCCGGGTGGAGACGCCGGACGTGGCCGACGCCGCGCGGGTGCTCGGCACGCTCGGCCTCGCCGACGTGCTGGCCTCGGACGGAGAGGTCACGGCGGAGCTGGGCGGCCACGCGCCGGACCGGGTCAACGCCGCGCTGGTGGGGGAGGGCGTGGCGGTTCGCGGGCTGGCCGTGGTGCGGCCGAGCCTCGAGGACGTGTTCGTGGGACTGACAGGGGAGGGCTTCGATGTCGACGGCTGAGTCGACGGCTGACACGGCGGGGACCCTGGGGTCCGCCGTCGGGACCACGGAGGCCGGGACGACGGAGGAGCGCCGCACGCCCGGGCTGGTGCCCGTCGCGGAGTCCATGCGCACCACCGAACGCCGCCCGCCGGAGCCGCCCGCTCCCGCTTCCGCCCCCGCGGCGAGAAGGGCGTGGGCGTTCTGGCGGCTGCTCGGCTCCGAGCTGGGCCTGACCTTCCGCAGGCCGCGCAACCTGACGATGCTGGCCGTGCTCGGCGTCGTGCCGATCGTCATCGGCGTGGCGCTGCGGCTCGTCGCCTCCGAGGAGGGGATGGGCGGGCTCGTCCAGGACGTCGTGGGCAACAGCCTGATGCTGACGTTCGTGTCGTTCTCGTTCCTGGTGCTGCTGCTGATGCCGGTCGCCGTCAGCGTCGTGGCCGGCGACTCGATCGCGGGCGAGGCCGGGGCGGGGACCCTGCGCTACCTGCTGGCCGCCCCGGCGGGGCGCACCCGGCTGCTGCTCGTCAAATACATCAACGCGGTCGTCTTCGCGTACGCGGTCACCGCGGTGGTGGCCCTGACGGCGCTGCTGACGGGCCTGATCCTCTTCCCGGCGGGGCCGGTGACGCTGCTGTCCGGCACCACGATCTCGATGGCCGACGGGCTGCTGCGCATCCTCATCGCCGTCGGGTACGTCGGCGCCGGAATGGCCGCCCTGGCCGCGGTCGCGCTGGCGCTGTCGACGTTCACCGAGGTGTCCATCGGGGCCATCGCGGCCACCATGGTGCTGGTCATCGTCTGCCAGGTGCTCCGGGCGATCCCCGAGCTGGGCTCGATCACGCCCTACCTGCTGCCGTCCAAGTTCACGAACTTCGACGCCGTGCTGCGCAGCCCGATCGACTTCGGGAGCCTGCGGGACGGGCTGCTGGCGTTCGGCGCGTACATCGCGCTGTTCGGCTCGATCGCCTGGGCGCGCTTCTCCGGCAAGGACATCACCTCCTGACAGCGCAAGCGCCCCGGCCGCGGACGGCCGGGGCGCGGGACGTCGTGGACGTCAGGCGGCGGGGCGGCGGCGCAGGCCGAGCGCGCCGATCACGACGCCGATGACGCCCACCACGAGGCCGGCGCCGCCGAGCAGGCGGGCGGTGCCGTCGGAGGCCGGCGTGGCCGCCGCCACCGGCGCCACCGAGGGAGCGGCGGCGGCCGGAGCGGCCGAGGCCGGCGCCGAGGCCGTGCCGTGCGCGTCGCCCCCGCTCGCGGGAACCAGCTTGAGCGTCGGGGCGGGGTGCTCCGCCTCGGTCCCGTCCGTCTTGGGCGCGTCCGACCAGTCCACCACCTCACCCCCCGAGTACGTCTGCTTCGTCGGGAACACCAGCGAGTCCGTGTCCTTGGGCAGCTGCCCCATGGACACCTCGAACTCCTGGAACTCGCCCGGGTTGATCTTGCCACCGGACCACACGACCTTGGTCACGGCCTCTTCGAGGTCGCCGTACTCGGTCTTGACCGGCTTGGGCAGCTTGCCCTGCGTGACCTTGACGTCCCAGCCCGGCAGGGGCTTGACCGACACGAACGCGAGCGGGTGGTCGACGGGGAAGGAGACCTCGATCTTGGTGGTCGAGGCGTTGTCGCGCTCGTTCGGCACCCGGAAGGCGACCTTGGTGAATCCGCCCTGCTCGGCGGTGCCCGGCTGGATGGTGACGTGGGCCAGGGCCGGAACGGCGAGGCCGACGGTGAGGGCGGTGGCGGCGGCGAGCACGGTCGCCGCACGGCGTACGAGGGACATGCGGGAACTCCACTTGGTGAATGGGGATGAACGAGGGGTGTCAGACGGTCAGGCGGGAAGTGGAGGACCACGCCTGGCCACGCAGAGCCGGAACTCCGGCTGGAGCGGGACGACCCTCGCCCGGACGATCGGCGCGGCGGGCCGCGCGAACGGCGGCGCGGCGACCGCCGGGAGCAGCATGAGACGGCGGCCGACGAGGCGCAGCAGCGACCAGAGCGCGACCTCGCCGCGCGCCAGCCACAGGCCCGTGATCAGCGTGGCCGTCACGTGCGTGAGCAGCATCCCGGTGTTGACCGCCAGGCCGCCCTGGCCGTGCCCGTGCGCCGCGGCTCCCAGCTCGAACAGCCCGCGCACGGAGAAGTAGGCGGCGCCGTCGGCCGCGAACAGCTCGTGCAGCGCCAGCTGCGCCCCCACCAGCACGACGTTGATCGTCGCCGCGGAGCGCTCCCTGCCGCACAGCGCCAGCCCCAGCGCGGACACGCCCGCGAGCCCCAGGCCGGCGACCCACGGCGCGGGCGCCGAACCGCCGCCCAGCACGTGGGCGAAGGCGGCGAGAGCCACGCAGACGGCGGCGAAGGCGGCCGTCCGCGCGAGTCTGAGGGGAAGGTGCGCACGCATGGGTGTGCCCCATGCTCTCACGGGGCAGTGAGTCATGAGACCCGAAGTCCGAAGCCGCACATTGGCTGGTCCAAAACGGGCATTTAGGGCTAGGGTCGTGCCGACCGCGTTGACATCGAGGTGAGAACGTTGCGGCACTTAGGTGGTTTCCTCATCGGGCTGGTGGTGACGGCAGCCGTGCTGGCGGGCGGTGGCTGGGCCGTCCAGCAGGCCGTCGGCAACGCCGCGGCGACGCCACCGGACAACCAGAAGATGTGGATCGCCCTGGGCGCGATGGCCGCCGTCGGGCTGGTCGTCGGACTGGTGGTGGCGGGCCGGATCTCGCCGATGGCGACGTTCGTTCCGTCGATGGTCCTGCTGGCCTGGACGGTCGTGTACGCACTCGACGTGAACAGGGCGATCTCCCTCATCCCGAGCGCCCCGTCGGTCAACCAGATCATCCTGGACGCCGGCCTCGGCGCCAAGACCCTGCTCACGTCGGGCGTGTTCGCCCTGCTCGGCGTGGCGCTGTTCATCCCCGTGCTGATGCCGTCGCGCTGGTCGCGCCACTACGACGACGTCGACGAGGACTACGAGGCCACGCCGGAGGGCAGCTACTACTGAGCCGTCCTTACTGGGCCGTCCTTACTGGGCCGTCCCTACTGGGCCGTCCCCGTGTAGAGGCGGGTCACCACGTCCTCGATGCTCGACTGGCCGGGAGAGGTGGCCATCAGGTCGTCGAGCGTGCCGTCGAACGCCAGCCGCCCGTGGTCGATCACCATGACCCGGCGGCACAGGCGCTCGATGTCGCCGAGGTCGTGCGTGGTCAGCAGCACGGTCGTGCCGCGCTCGGCGTTGACCCGCTGCAGGAACTCCCTGATGCCGGCCTTGCTGACCACGTCCAGCCCGATCGTCGGCTCGTCGAGCACCAGCACGTCGGGCGCGTGCAGCAGCGCCGCCGCGAGGTCGCCCCGCATGCGCTGGCCCAGGCTGAGCTGGCGCACCGGCGTGCGCATGAACTCACCCAGGTCGAGCGTCTCGGTGAGCTCGTCCAGCCGCGCCGTGAACGTGGCCCGGTCCACCTTGTACAGGTGGCGGATCAGCTCGAAGCTGTCGACGAGCGGCAGGTCCCACCAGAGCGTCGTCCGCTGGCCGAACACCACTCCGATCCGCCGGGCCAGCGACGTGCGCCGGCGCGACGGGTCGAGCCCGGCCACCCGGACCCGCCCGGACGTGGGCGTGAGGATGCCGCAGAGCATCTTGATCGTGGTGGACTTGCCGGCCCCGTTGGGACCGAGGTAGCCGACGAACTCTCCCGCCGACACGGTGAACGACAGGTCGCTCACGGCGTGGACGACCTTCCTCTTGATCTTGAACGAGCGTCCGGCCCGGTCGAGTTCGATCATCCTCAACTCCCCGTGGATCGGTAGTGCCTGATGCCCTGCCGCCAGGCCAGCCCGGCCAGCAGGGCGAGGACCAGCGCGGCGACCGGCGCGGCGAACCGCAGGAGCTCCGGCGTGCCGAACGGGTCGTCCCTGCCCAGCACGTACAGGCCGGGCTGCCAGTTGACGAAGGCCAGCGGGAGCACGTACGTCACGCCCCTGACCAGGTCACGGCCGTAGATGCTGAGCGGGTACTGGCTGAGCTGGTTGCTGCCGTAGGTGAAGGCGTTGGACACCTCGGGGGCGTCGGTCAGCACGAACTGGACCGCGCCGCCGAGCGTCCAGATCGCCGCGAAGATGACGATCCCGGTGACCAGCATGACGGGGATCATCCAGGCGCGCCGCCAGTCGAGGTCGAGCGCGGCGACGCCGTAGCCGAGCACGATGCACGCCTGCAGGATCCGGCCTGCCCTGGCGGGCACGAACCGGTCGGTGGCGAGCTGGATCCACGGGCTGACCGGCCTGATCAGGAACGTGTCGAGGGTGCCCGCCTTGATGTGCTGGCTGATCCGGTCGATGTTGCTGACGAACGTGTCGCAGATGGCGAACGACACGCCGGCGGCGCCGTACAGGAAGAGGACCTCGTCGCGGGAGAAGCCGGCGAGCGTGGTCGTGTTGGTGAAGATGATCAGGATCACGGCGACGTCGAGCGCGGAGGTGAGGGCGCCGAACAGGGTCATCAGCGCGAACGACACCGGGTACGCCGCCGCGGCGCGGGTCCAGGTCCACAGCAGCAGGAAGTATGTCCTAACCACCCTGGATCACCACCTTGTGGCGGATCGCCATCGTGGCGAGCGCGCCCAGCGCGAGCAGGATCGCCGCCCAGAGCGCCTGGAACGCCAGCGTCTCCAGGACGGGGGCCTTGCCCAGGTAGAGGTCGGTCGGGAGCTGGACCATGGCCGCCCAGGGCATCACCATGACCAGGTCGCCGAACCAGCCGGGGAACAGGTGCAGCGGCACCAGCATCCCGGAGAAGAACGTCGTCAGGAGCATCGACACGACCGCGACGCCGCGGTCGTCGAGGAGCCAGCAGACCGACAGCGCCACGAGGTAGCGCCAGCCGAAGCTGACCACCACCGCGACGGCGAAGCCGGCCAGGAACGCCAGCCACTGCCCGAGCCCGGCGGGCACCGTGATGCCGAACACCACCGCGCCGATCAGCATGGGCGGGATGCCGCGGACCAGGAACAGGTACGCGGCCCTGCCCAGGTCCTCGGCCAGCGTCCAGAGCTGCAGCGAGGCGGGCCGGACCAGGTCGAGCGCGATGTCGCCGCTGCGGATGCGCTCGGGGATGCCGAGCCCGCCCCCGAACAGCTGCATCGGGCCGATGAACGCCTGGGTGATGAAGCAGAACGTGACGGCGTCGATCACGTCGTAGCCGGCCAGCCCGGGGCGGGCCTGCCAGAGCGCGATGAGGATGTAGGCGCGAAGGATGCCGAAGACGCTGTTGGTGAAGGCGCCGGCGATCGCGCCCCAGACGTAGGTGGCGTGCTTGCGGAAGCCGTACCGGACGAGCCGGGCATATAGGGGTATGGTTTTGCACCTCCGGAGGGTGAGGACACGGTGACCAACCGTGTACGGACCCGCGCACGGGTCTGCCGATGGGAAGCATGGAATTATGCGTTGCGGCCTATGGGCCCCGCAACGCAATTAATCGTTCAGCGGTCGGTGAGGCGGTAGACGAAGCGCAGGCCCGACCACTTGTCGTCGATCGCGGCGACCTTGTTGTCCACCAGCCCCATGGACAGGCCGTAGTCGCGGATGGGGTTCTCCGAGAGGTCCGTGGGCACCTTGCTTGCGCGTTTCGGCCAGCAGACCCACAGGCCGCCGCTCTTCGCCAGCAGGGTCAGGGCGGATGGGAACGCCTCGTGAAGGGCGGCCGAGTCGGGGCAGAAGACCAGTATGACGTCGTACGGTCCCCCGGCCGGGGCCCGATGCACCTCGGCGGCGGGCTCGCCCAGGTCGAGTCCGTCGGGGGCATCGATGGCGAGCACCCGGTGTCCTGGCTTGACGCCGAGCTTGCGCGGCAGCGGTGTGCCCGAGTATCCGGCCATAGAGGACAGCGTGTCACAGCACCGAAATATCCAGGTAAGAGATGAGATACTTACTGGCCGGTAGAAGGATCTTCATCCGGGGAAGGAGATTCATCGGAGGGCCGATATGCAGATCGACCGGGACGTGGTCCCCGACTATCCCTTGAGCTGGCAAGCCCGCGCCCTGACCAGTCTGATGTGGGGCACCCTGAAGCCGGCGTCCACGGTGCTGATGCGCCATCCGCTGGCTCTGGTCTGCGCGGCCCGGCTCGGGGAGCTCGGCCGCCTGGTGACCGTGCCCCAGCCCGAACACGTCACGATCGAGCCCGCGGAGTTCTCGGCCTGCGGGGGCGAGTGGGTGCACGGCAGGCCGGGGCTCGACGAGGGCAAGGTGGTGCTCTACTTCCACGGCGGCGGCTACTTCTCGTGCTCGCCGCGTACCCATCGGTCCATCACCTGGCGGCTGTCGGTGGCGGCCCGGCGACCGGTGCTGGCGCTCGACTACCGGCAGGGGCCGGTGCACAAGCTGGCGGACTCGCTGACCGACGCGCTGGACGCGTACGACTGCCTGCTGGGGCGCGGCCACGCGCCCGAGAACGTGATCCTGGCGGGCGACTCCGCGGGGGGTCACCTCACGCTGGCGACGCTGCTGGCGCTGCGGGACCGGAAGCTGCCGATGCCCGGCGCGGCCATCTGCCTGTCGCCGTGGGCCGACCTGACCGACATCCCGCGGCACGCGAACCGCTGGCAGGACCCCATGCTGCCGGCCGGCCGGGTGCGCTGGCTGGCCCGCCGGTGGACCTCGGGCCTCGACCCGAGCGATCCGCTGGTCTCCCCGGTGCTCGGGGACTTCACGGGGCTGCCGCCGCTCATGATCGTGACCGGCTCGACCGAGGTGCTGCGGGACGAGGCCAGGCGGGTGGCCGAGCGGGCGCGGCAGGCCGGGGTGCCGGTACGGTACGAAGAGTGGAACCGGATGCCGCACGTCTTCCCGATCCTCGCGGACGTGCTGCCCGAGGCGCGGCTGGCCTTCCGGCACATGGCGTACTTCCTGCGAGCCGTGGCCGCCCGCCGGGCGTCCAGGGGCGACATCGCGGCGGCCTGAGTTTTCGGCACTGCCCTTTTCGAGGTTCCCGGCGTACGCTGACAGCTTGGAGAACGTGTAAGGTTAGGTATACCTAACCTGAAGTCAGGGGGCTGTGCATGACTGAGAAGCCCACGGATCACCATCGTGGCGTCGTCCTGCGGACCGAGTGGATCTCGCGGCACATGGTCCGCGTCGTGGTCGGGGGCGACGGGCTGGCCGACTTCGCCACCACCGGCCTGACGGACCACTACGTCAAGCTGGTCTTTCCCTACGAAGGCGTCGAATACCCCACTCCGTTCAGCGTGAAGACCTGCCGCGAGACGATGCCGCGCGAGCTCTGGCCGCGGCTGCGGACCTACACCGTACGCGCCTGGGACCCCGACAGCCGCGAGCTGACCCTCGACTTCGTGGTGCACGGCGACGAGGGCCTGGCCGGCCCGTGGGCCGCCCAGGCCGGTCCCGGGGACATCGTGCTCATGCTCGGCCCCGGCGGCGGCTACGCGCCCGACCCCGAGGCCGACTGGCACCTCCTGGTCGGCGACGAGAGCGCGCTGCCGGCCATCGCGGCCTCGCTGGAGTGCCTGCCGGAGGGCGCGCAGGCGCACGTGCTGGTCGAGGTGGACACGCCCGAGGACGAGCAGAAGCTCGAGACGGCCGCCGACGCCCGGATCACGTGGCTCTACCGGAACGGCCGTCCCGTGGGCGAGAAGCTCGTGGCGGCGGTGCGGACGCTGGAGTTCCCCGAGGGGGACGTGCACGCGTTCGTGCACGGCGAGGCCGGCTTCGTCAAGGAGCTCCGCCGGCACCTGCGCGTCGAACGCGGCATCGGGCTGGACCGGCTGTCCATCTCCGGATACTGGCGCTCGGGGGCCGACGACGAGGCGTGGCGCGCGATGAAGCGCGACTGGAACCGTCAGGTCGAGGCCGAGGAAGAGTCCGCGATCGCCTCCTAGGCTCTCGGGGCACTCAGAGCCGAAACACCACTTCAGACCGCTGAACCCCAGCACTTACTGACCCCAGGGGAACGAAGACCTAACCTCCAATACCCCTTATGACAGACATGCGGAAAGCCTCCGCGGATCCGGCCACAGTGTGCTTTGCCGAGTCCCGGATCAGAGAGGCGAAACCCGTATGGCGCGTGGTGCTGGCGACATGCCTCCTGGCGTGCGGCCGCTTACGGTGGGCGACCCGGTCATCATCGGCCGATACCTGCTCCTCGGCCGCCTCGGCACGGGCGGGATGGGAGTGGTGTATCTGGCCGAACACCCTCGGGGTGGCCTGGTCGCACTCAAGACGCCGCATGCGGTGCATCTCAACGATGCCACGTTACGCGCGCGCTTCGCTGAGGAAGTGACTTTCTCGCGAAGATTGGTGCCGTTCTGCACGGCGGCGGTCCTGGAGGACGGCACCGACAAGGACCGCCCGTACCTGGTCACCGAGTACATCCCGGGCCCGGCCCTCTCCCAGGTCGTCGCGGCCAGGGGGCCGCTCGCGCCCGATCTCGCGTACGGCGTGGCGCTCGGCGTGGCCGCCGCCCTGGTGGCGGTGCACGAGGCGGGGCTGGTGCACCGGGACCTCAAGCCCGGCAACGTGCTGCTGTCCACGCGGGGGCCGCGCGTCATCGACTTCGGCATCGCCCGCGACGTCGACACTCTGGCCGCGCACACGCAGGCCGGCCAGGTCATGGGCAGCCCCGGATGGGTGGCGCCGGAGCGGCTGACGGGCGGTCCGGCGGTGCCCGCGTCGGACGTGTTCGCGTGGGGGTGCGTGGTGGCGTTCGCGGCCACGGGGCACCATCCGTTCGGGAGCGGGGAGGCGGATGTGCTGACCCGGCGCATCCTGTTCGACCCGCCGCGCGTCGCGGGCGTGCCCGCCATGCTGCGGCCCGCCGTCGAGGCGGCGCTGGCCAAGGATCCCGCCGACCGTCCCAGGTCCGCCGACCTGCTCCGGGCGCTGCTGGCCGCCGGGGGCGTCGGCGAGCCGTGGGATCTGCGGCAGGCGGTGGCCGGGGTGCTGGAGGAGATCTGGACGCCCGTGCCCTATCCGCCCGGCGGCGGACGGGTACGTCTTGCCTCCCCCACCGGCGAGTCCGGGACGCCGGAGGAGGGTGTGGAGCGTTCCCGTACGCGTAGGCGCAGGGCCAGGGCCGGTGCGCAGCTGTCGCACGCCAGCTTCGCCGCCCTGGCCACGGTGTCCATCGCGGCCCTCACGGTGATCGCGGCGGGCGGTGACGGCACGAGCGTCGGAGGCGGCTCCCTGCTGCCGGGCAACCCGTCGATCGCGCGCTCTCACGGCAGCGCGGACTCGACCGTCCGCCCCTCGTCCACGCCCGTCGTCACCCTCCCGCCGACGAAGGCCGCCGCCCCGCTCACGCCGGCGAGCACGCCCACGACGTCCGTCCCGCACACCCGTACCAAGGCCCCGCTGACGGTGCGCAACCCGTCGCCCGGCCGGAAGGACACGTTCGGGCCGGCCAACAGCAGCGGACCGGGCGGCGAGGACCCCGCCGACTGCGCGAGCCCGGCGCGTGGGCGCGGCAACGCGCTCAGGAGGGACTGCCCGCAGCCGTCGCAGTCGATCAGCACGATCCCGCAGGACGGGCCCGGCGAATCGCCGGACCCGTCCGTGTCCGTCCCGGAGACGCCGACGGCTACCGGATCTTAGACAGGTCGATCAGGTAGAGGTCGTCCCCGATGGTGTAGCTGAACATCCTGCCGGTCGATTCCATGGACGGCAGGCTGATGGAGTCGCCCTCCCCGCGGATGCGCAGGTCGCCCGACTTGCCGGTGTCCAGGTCGTAAAGCCCCACGCCCTCCGCCGGATTCCCCGCGCTGCCGTACACCGAGACGTAGAAGCGGTCCTGGACCGGCTGGTACGCCGAGTTCACGGGCCCGGGCACGGTCTTCTGCGACGAGCCGTCCCGGTGCCGGAAGAAGGTGGTGCCTTCCGCGGTCCTGCCCAGGCAGATGGTCACGCCGCAGAGCCGCAGTTCCTCGCCCGGCCGGGTGACGGCCGTCCGGGTCTCGCCGGTCTCCACGTTCTGGATCCGGGCGTACGGCATGCCGTGGGGCTCGCCCCCTCTCCCCGGCGCGCCGATCCACGGCCAGGCCAGCAGATGCATCCCGGCGCCGCCCTGGACCGGCTCCACCGTGCCGCCCCCGAGGGGAACGGTGAAGACCCCGCCGGTGTACAAGGAGAAAACGATCTTGCCGTTGACCACGGCCAGCTCGTCGATCCCGCTGCCGTCGTCGGCCGAGTCGAGACGCCGGTCGGCGACGATCTTCGGGGTGCCGCCGGCCACCGGCACCGTCCAGAGATGCGCGACGGAGTCCTTCGTCCCGGTCCACCAGACCACGTGGCCGCCGCCCACGGCGAAACCACCGCCGCCGCCCACCGTGCCCTTGGGGGTCGGTACGTCGGCGATCTTGCGCAGCGTGCCGGCGTCGAGATCGTAGGCGTAGACGGCGTCCGTCGTCCCGGAGCGGCCTTCCTGGGCGCCCACGAGCAGCGTACGGTCGTCGATGAACGTCTGCGGCCGCCACGGCGCCCCGTCGGGGGACTTCGCCGAGAGCTTCCGCACCGCCTCCGGCCAGACCTTCTCCACCTGTTCGGCCGGCGCCTCGGCGTCCCGCCCGGTGGCGGGGACGGCCGTGATGGTGTCGCCGCCGCGCAGCACGACCGTGGCCCCGGCTCCGATCAGCACGGCCGCCGCGGCGGCCAGCGCGATCCGGGCGCGCCGCCTCCTGCGGCGGTGGATCCGCTCGAGCCGCTGGGGCAGCAGGGCGGGCAGCCCCGGTGCCTGCCCGGCGGCCAGGCCGAGCGTCCTGCGTAGGGTCTTCTCAACCTCGGTCATCGTAGGTTCCCCCTGGTCATCGGCTCACTCGGGAGGGCCACGCGCAGCTTGTCCAGCGCGCGGGCGGCCTGGCTGCGTACGGTGCCGCGGGAGATCCCGAGCACGTTGGCGATCTCGGCGTCGTCGAGCTGCTCGTAGTAGCGCAGCACCAGCACCGCGCGCTGCTTGCGCGGCAGCCCGGCCAGCGCCTGCCACATCCGGCGCTCGTCGCCGCTGGGCAGCAGGTCGTGGTGCTCGCCTTCCGGCAGGTCCCAGGCGAGCAGCTCACGCCTGCGCAACCGCCAGGTGGCGATGTGCAGCCTGGCCATCGTGGTACGCGCGTAACTCTCCGGGTTCTCCTTCAGCCGCAGCCGGGACCAGGCGCCGCGCAGCTTCAGCAGCGCCTCCTGGACCAGGTCGGCCGCGTCATGCGGATTGCCGGCCAGCACATAGCCGTAGCGCAGCAGCGCGTCGCCGCGTTCGGCGACGAACTGCGCGAAACGGGGATCACCTTCCAACAGTCCTCGCCCTTCGTCGTTCCATCACCTCCGAGAGGAACAAGGTGCGGAAACTGTTGCACGCCCCCGCCGGCACCGGGGGCGAGGCGCAGGGCGGGGCTACGCTCGGAGGTGGATCAACTCTTCTGTGAAAGAAGATCATCATGACTACGAAAGCGTTCCCGCTCACGCTGCGCGTCACGGTGAGCGAAGCGACGCCCGACGAGATCAGGGAGAAGGCCGTGGCCCGGGCGCTCAGCTTCTTCGGTCTCGGCACCGAGCTGGACGTCATCAGCGCCGAAGCCGAGCCCGACGCGGAGGCGGAGGGCCGCTACCGCGCCACCGTGCTCTTCCGGAAGGTCGCCTGATGAGCCGGGATCTGTGATCCGGCGGCGCGCGTGCGGCGAATATACGGAGATTGGCAGTCGATGACGGGAGGCGTGCGATGACACGTTGGCGCAGGTTGGTGCTCACCCTGACCGTTGCGATGTTCACCGTGGTCGCGGCGGCATCGGCCGCGGCCGCGGGCATCCAGGGCAGCGGCCTGAACTGATCACCGCCCCGCAACACCGGAACGGCCGGTTCCGTCCCGCCCGTTCCGGCTCCGCCCCCGTCGCGGCCCGACCTACTGCGTCGCCTCCTTCAGCAGGTCCCGCAGCCGCTTCACCAGCGCGGGGTCGCCGTCGCAGGCCGGCGCCGCGCCGTCGCCCCGCCCTCCACAACCACAACAGCACGTCCTGGGACGCGCCCGAGATCGACGCCTCCCCGTGGAAGCGTCCTTGGAGACCTCGACGCCCGAGGCGGCCAGGCGGCCAGGCGGACGAGCCGGCGATCCGCTTCAACGACGATCGACACCGCGCGCGCGTCACCGAAGTCCTGCGGCCACCGGCGGGAGGCGAAGGCGAGGAAGGTCACGAGGATCTCGTCGATGCCGTCCACGGCAGGTCGGCGGGGACCGGCGCGATGGCCTCACCGGCCGCGAGCTCGGCATCCACCCGGTGCACCACCGCCTCCAGCGCCATCCTCCGGACCAGAAGCCGACGCTCTGGTCGGGGTCGCACCAGGTGGGCGTCTGCTCCTCCGGCTCCCGGGCAGGGCCGAAGCGTTCTCATGTCGTAAGACCGAGTAGTTGGAGTCCGTCCGTTGGGTGGCTGCGGTAGTGGTCGGTGGTGGTGGCGACGTTGGTCCAGCCGATCAGGCGGGCCAGCCCGATGGCCAGATTACGGAGGCCGGCCATGATCCGGGGTGCGGTGCCGGTGCGGATTTTGCAGGCGTCGTCGCGGTAGGTGACGTCGCGGATGTGGTGCAGGACTTCGATCCTCCAGTGCCCACGGATCAGTGCGGCGAGCTGGGCATGAGTGATCCGTCCGGGGCTGAGGCCGGTGATGGCGTAGATCGTTCGGGGAATCGATGGCACGCGAACGCGACCCCTGTTCGATCTATCGGCTGGACACCGACGATCAGAGGGGCCGCGTTTGTTATCTATGCACCGGGGTGCTCTCAGCTAACCAGTGCCCAGGGTGATCGTCCCGCCATCCGAGAACGCTTGGGCGCCGGTCTCGGGTTGCGTCAATTCTCCGGTGAATGTCTCACCATTGAATCGCGCCCGCTCCCACTAGTTCCAAGGGCAGTAGGTGGATGAACCCCCGCCGTCGGCTGGCTGCCCTGAGGACTTACAGATCGTGTTTCCAGCGCCCGGCGTGTACGACACCAGTTGCTGGGTGTACCCCCATCGAACCTCTGCGCCCTGGGGAACGACGACGGACTGCCCATATTCGGCAGCTCCGGTGTCGAATTGAGCGTCGCCATCCGGTTCATACGACATGGCGTATCGGCCTGGGTTCGGATGTGTGACGTTGACGTAGGTGCAGGTGCCAGGAATGGTAATGTTGAACACCGCGATGGGTCCGGCCGATACTCCGAGGTTGTATCCCGAACCGCAGTTTTCATAGCTGGCTCCGGGAACGTTCTCGTCGTTCCAGAGGAAGACATCCGAATAGCCCGAGCCTGGATAGCTGGACATGTACATCGATTGTATCTGGGATGTCCAAGGGTCTATCGGCTCTACGTAGCCGCGCCGCTTGGTTGCGTAGTAGTTGTAGTTGCCGTTGCCATCGTTCTTAACCACCCATCGCTCCCAGGTGGCGTTCATGAGCGTCTTGTCGACGACCTCCAGCCGGAAATTCCCGGAGGCGGTCCTAAGAGGGTAGGGTTCCGCTGCTACAGAAACGTCCCCTGCCGCAAGGAGCTCCTGCTCGTTGGCCGGTACGTACGGAGAGTCCTCAACGTATGCCTCGTAACCGTCCTTGTAGGCCTTGATGTTGATCTTCTTGATCTCGACATCGTGAGGAGTGTACATCCGGAGGTCCGGACCTAGTTCGAGCAGGTCAACCTCCGAAGACGCGTAGGTTTTCCCCGTTGCGGCCGCGGTTTCACGAATGAACTTGCTGCGCTTCGCCTGGCGGCTGTCCACTTCGGCTCGGGAGAGGCCATGAGTGCGTGCTTTGCGGTCTTTCTCTCGCGAGGCACGAACCATCGTCTTGATCTGGTTGCTGTCGAATGTGAGCTCCCCGAGGAGCGGTCCCTTGTCCTCTGTGCCGGCCAGCGCTGAAGCAGCTGAAGCAGATGCCCCAACGCCCGCCCCGACTGTGGCTGCACCGAGTAAGAGAGCCGCTAATAATAATTGAGCCTTGCGCATGCGACGTTCCTTTCGTTGAGGTTCTTGCCACGGGATTATGGCAAGTTCTTTGAGGTGATGACGACACAGGTCGAAGAGGCGTGGTGAACGTCCGTTGCTACTTCAGCCACGGCACTTCAGATACCTTTGTCGTAAAGTCTGCGGCGCGCCAGGAGGTCGCATCTTGCGGTCCCGCGGCATATAGATTCACAACTACATGGGCGCCCTGCAGCTCCCTCGTAAAGCTGGCCTCGCTATTGGGCCGGCCGCACTGGTCGGGTTTTTCCGGTTCCTCTATGCATACATCGACCAGGGTGTTCCCGCCCGCTGTGGCGTCAGATTGAAAGTGAACTTGGCGAACAGTGGCGCGACTGTCTTTTCGTAAATCCTTTACGATGGTCTCAGCTGAAACAATCCTATATCCGGAAGGCAGTGTTCGTGGTAGCGCGAACGGGACGCCTGGATTCCTTTGAAGCTCCTCGAGCAAACCGGCCTTGCTTAAATGATCATCCGAGCTCCTGTCGCTACACCCTGAAACCAATAGGGCCGCGACTAAACATGAAGAACCGACTGGACCGCCGAATGCAATGCGCATGCTTCTTGCCCTTATCTCTCATGGCTTCCCCATATCGGTGCATACCTGAAGCCCAGGGCGCTGCCTGAATTCTTGCGCTCCACCCCGACTTTCATAACCTTTGGCCCCCGGCCGGGATGATCTAAATCAGATGAGAAGAAGATAATCCACTGTCAAGCCCCACGCAAGACCTGTTCGGCAAAGCGTGTAAAGATGCATGTGAGAGGCGGTGTTCAAGGCATCTCTTTTCGTACGTGCCCTGCTGAAGTCGGGGGATTGCAGACGGATTGCAGGTTTCTTAATTGAGTTAGGGTCCATACAAGAGCATGGTTTGGGCCTTCCGCAACACGCTCGAAGCCTCCGAACCGGCATCGCGTTCAACGTCGGCTACCAGCGTCATACCCGCCTGGGTCTCAGCAACCGAGAACGCTTCGGCCCTGGGCTCCCGGGAGCTGAGCTCGCCACGCAACTCGACCCTGATTCCGGGACCTATGGCAGCTAGGCCGTAGCCAATGGCGGTGACGTTGCCGGAGACCTGAGCGAGTACATCCATCGCGCTGCCTTTCTGGCGTGAGAATTGCTGGCCTACTTGCATTTCAGCGCGTGGATGACGGAGCAGGAAATATCTTTTTGCTCCAATTTGTCAGCAAATTTGTCGTCAAAGGCACGCTAGGCAAATCACCCTAGACCTCCGCCGACAAGCGCCAGCGGGCTTCTGTGATTCCCTGGGCAGGCCGGTTTCCCGTTTGTCACGTCCCTTGTTTGGTTTCTCCGGTCATGCTGAGGCCGCATGGCCGGCGCTGTGTAAGCGGCGCCGCGACGAGATGGTCGCAATCCCGCGATGCGGAATGTGGGATTTGACCTCGTGCCCGACCAGTGCCGTCATCGGAAACGATCGCCGGGTCGGTGAAGGGTCAGGCTGCGGGAGCCACAGCCCGTCCGCCTGCGGATGCCTTTCTCGCTGCGGATGCGGGCGCGTTCGCGGCGTTGGGCGGCCAGCACGTCGGGATGGCGGGCGTGAGCGTTGCGCCAGCGCAGGTAGGCGTGCAGGGCCCGAGTCTGGACAGTGTGGTTGGGATGGTCGGAGTTGGCCAGGGTGAACTGGCGCAAGGGGCCGAAGTGCGCCTTGATCGGGTTGGCCCAGGAGGCCGTGTGTCGGCGTGAACAGCAACTCGGCCTTGTTCTTCTTGGGGCCATCGCCTCTCTGCCGGCGGCTCTGGAGGGCAACCAGAACGCGCTGCCGGCGTTCAGCAACATTCTGATCGTGAAGGTCGATGGCATCCCGCTCGTACGGGAGCTGACGCCCGAGCAGGTAGAGCACCTCCAGCAGAACCCGCGGCTCAACACGGACCCTCGTCCGGCGCTCGGGATGCTCGACGACGGCCGAGCCGCCCATCAGGACGTCACTTCGGGACCGGACCAGCAGGCCGTCGCGCCGTGACTTCAGGTGACCTCAGGTGACCTCAGGTGAGCTCCGGCTGGCGACCTGCGGCCCAGGGCATCAGCTCGGCGACGACGATCTTGCTCCACGGTCGGGCGAGAGAGCGCAGCTCCTCGCAGCCTGCGGCGCCGAGCGCGGTGTACGGTGCCATCCCCATCCGGTCCGTCGCCTCCTCGATCTCCTCACGCCACTTGCGGCCTTGCTCGGTGAGAGCTCCCTCGAAGAGCCAGCCGCGCTCCTCCAGCCTCTGTACGGCGGCAGTCCAGTCGGCCTCGGGCCAGCCTCGCGTGCTTCGGAGCACCTCGGACGTCACAGCGCCGGTGGCCGCGTGGGTGACCAGGGCTTCGATGCCGCTCAGGCCGGCGGTGAGGAGGGCGGCGAGATGGCCGTCGCCGCGATACTCGCGCAGCAGGCTCTGGGCGTGCCAGAGCACCAGGTGGGGAGCCTCGGGCCAGGGCAGTGCCGTGTGCGCGGCGTACAGAGGCCGCCCGCTGAGCTCGTCCGCCACGGCTTCCGCCGCCCGGCGGGCCAGCGCTGCCGCCCGCGACATCTCCGGGGAGTCCACGGCATCGCCCAGCACGCGGCGCAGCGTGGCGTCGGCCGATTCGAGCCGGGCGGCCAGGATGTCGGACGGCGAGGCGATCTGCCAGGCGGCCGGGATCGCCTGCCGTACCAGATCAGGGTTGAAGTTGTAGAAGGTCGCGATCACCGTTTCGGCGGGCACCGGACCGAGGGCGGCGGCTCGGGAGGCGAAGTAGCCCATCCGGCCGCTCAGCCCGAGGCTCTCGTAGGCGGCGCTCGCCTCGGGAGAGAAATAGATCATGCCGTGCAACGGCTCCAGAGTGCGCCAGGTCCGGCGTTCCAGCGTCATGCTGGAGAAGATACCGACCGGTAAGTATGGTGTCCACAACCGGTGTGTCGGGCTACGTCCGGCCGTGGACCGGCGGGTGTGACCACGCGATGCCCATCCCTATCTCGGGTGGGTCGCTGGGGTACGGCGGCGCCCTGGCGTAGTGGTGCCTACGGGGCTTCGCCGCGCCGGCCGGGGGGTGGCGCGCACGGAAGTGGGCCGCGCCAGTGCTGGGGGAGACTGGCGCGGCCCGTTTCGCCGGGGAACCGCCGCATGCCCGGAGGGCGGTCCGGCGAGATCAGTGGGCGAACTGCTCCTCCTCCGTCGACCCCCGCAGCGCGGTCGTCGAGGAGTCAGGCGCCACGGCCGTGCTGACCAGGTCGAAGTAGCCGGTGCCGACCTCGCGCTGGTGCCGCGTCGCGGTGTAACCGCGCGATTCGGCGGCGAACTCGGCCTCCTGCAGCTCCACGTACGCCGTCATGCCGTCCGTGGCGTACCCCTGGGCCAGGTCGAACATGCCGTAGTTCAGCGAGTGGAACCCGGCGAGCGTGATGAACTGGAACTTGTACCCCATGTGTCCCAGCTCCCGCTGGAACTTGGCGATGGTGGAGTCGTCCAGGTGCTGCTTCCAGTTGAACGACGGTGAGCAGTTGTAGGCGAGCATCTTGTCCGGGTACGCCGCCTTGATGGCCTCGGCGAACTCGCGGGCCACGTCCAGGTCGGGCGTGCTGGTCTCCATCCAGAGCAGGTCCGAGTACGGCGCGTACGCCAGGCCGCGGGCGATGCACGCCCCCAGCCCGTTCCTGACCCGGTAGAAGCCCTCGGGCGTGCGCTCGCCGGTGGTGAACGCCTGGTCGCGCGGGTCCACGTCGCTGGTCAGGAGCGTCGCGGCCTGTGCGTCGGTCCGCGCGATGATCAGCGAGGGGACTCCGGCGACGTCCGCGGCGAGGCGGGCGGCGGTCAGGGTCTTGATGTGCTGGCCGGTCGGGATGAGCACCTTGCCGCCCAGGTGGCCGCACTTCTTCTCGGAGGCGAGCTGGTCCTCCCAGTGCACGCCCGCGGCGCCGGCCGCGATCATGCCCTTCATCAGCTCGAACGCGTTCAGCACCCCGCCGAACCCGGCCTCGGCGTCCGCCACGATCGGCGCGAGCCAGTGCGGGGCGTCGGTGTCGCCCTCCGACCAGGTGATCTGGTCGGCGCGCAGCAGCGCGTTGTTGATGCGGCGCACGACGGCGGGCACGGAGTTGGCCGGGTACAGGCTCTGGTCCGGGTACGTCTGCCCGCCCAGGTTCGCGTCCGCGGCGACCTGCCAGCCGGACAGGTAGATCGCCTTCAGTCCCGCCTTCACCTGCTGGACGGCCTGGTTACCGGTCAGCGCGCCGAGGGCGTTGACGTAGTCCTCGGTGTTCAGCAGGTCCCACAGCCGGCCGGCGCCGAGCCGGGCCAGCGTGTGCTCCTCCTGCACACTGCCGCGCAATCTGATCACGTCTTCGGCGCTGTAGGTGCGCTCGACGCCCTCCCAGCGAGGGTCGTTGTCCCATTCGTCCTGCAGCTGCTCAGCAGCTCCCTTGAGGCGATCGATCATTGTTCACTCCCTTGTCGTCCCCTGGGGCTCACAGCCGAGTGTGTGCCCTGGGAGGGGCCGCCCATAGTCATGGATGACGAGAAGAACGGCGAAAATTTCCAGACCATGCATTACTGGCGGGTATTCAACAGTGAAGAAATCGATAGTTTTCCCGTTGGCCTAGACCAATCCGAGCGACACGGCACTCGGGCTCCGACCTGTTCAGGAGACTAGAAAATGGGCCGAATTTCTGTCTAAGATGCCGACATGGCGCCCTTGCTAGGTGAAGAACCGCTGTCTTTGACGCAGGAGCTTGACCTCATCGCGTTCGGCCAGCGCCTCCGGCACCTGCGCAAACAGCGCGGCCTCACCCTCTCCGACCTGGGGTCGCGCGTCGGCAGAGCGCCCAGCCAGCTGTCGCTGCTGGAGAACGGCAAGCGCGAGCCCAAGCTCTCGCTGCTCAAGGGGCTGGCCGCCGCGTTGGGCGTGCCCATCGAGGAGCTGCTGCGCCGCCAGCCGCCCAACCGCCGCGCCCAGCTGGAGATCGCGCTGGAGGAGGCGCAGCGCGACCCCATCTACGCCGGGCTCGGGCTGCCCCGGCTGAAGGTCTCCGCCCGCGTCCCGAACGACGTGCTCGAACACCTCCTCGGCCTGTACGGCGAGCTGCGCGCCCGGCAGGCCCG
Organism: Nonomuraea sp. JJY05; assembly: GCF_043496855.1. NCBI lineage: Bacteria > Bacillati > Actinomycetota > Actinomycetes > Streptosporangiales > Streptosporangiaceae > Nonomuraea > Nonomuraea sp. JJY05. The sequence continues at coordinate 220,594 of NZ_JBIEIS010000006.1, read as the reverse complement.
CGGCACCGCCACCCCGGAGGAGGCCAGGGCCGCCAACGCCGAGCTGCGGCGCAGGCAGCGGGAGGTCGGCAACTACTTCGGGGACATCGAGGAGGCCGCCGCCAAGGCGCTGGCCGCGGTCGGCTACCGTACGGGCGCGCTGTCACAGAGCATGATCCAGAGCCTGGTCACGCACTTCGGCTACACCGTGCACACCGCGCAGGACCTGCCGAGATCCGTACGTTCCATCACCGACCTCCGCAACCGCCGCATCTACGTCAAGCACGAGCAGCTCGGCATGCACACCCCGCGCACCATCCTGCTGCAGACGCTCGGCCATCTCGCGCTCGGCCACGACAAGCCCCGCGACTTCGCCGACTTCCTGCGCCAGCGCACCGAGGCGAACTACTTCGCCGCCGCCGTCCTCGTCCCCGAGAAGGCCGCCGCGCTCTACCTCCAGGAGGCCAAGGCCGACCGGGCGCTGTCGGTGGAGGACCTGCGGGACGTGTTCGCGGTGTCGTACGAGATGGCCGCCCACCGCTTCACCAACCTCGCCACCCACCACCTGGGTCTCGTCTGCCACTTCGTGCGCAACGACGCCGGGGGCACCATCTACAAGGCGTACGAGAACGACGGCATCGTCTTCCCGGCCGACGAGCAGGGCGCCATCGAGGGGCAGCGGATGTGCCTGCAGTGGTCGGGGCGGCAGGTGTTCGCCTCGCCCGACCGGTTCTCGGTGTACTACCAGTACTCCGACTCGCCCACCGGGACCTACTTCTGCGTGGCGCACGTGGATCCGTCGCGGGAGCGGGACTTCGCCATCACGCTGGGGGTGCCGTACAAGGAGTCGCGCTGGTTCAGGGGCCGTGAGACCACCAACCGCACCAAGTCCAACTGCCCCAACGGCGACTGCTGCCGCCGCCCGCCCGCTGAGCTGTCCGAACGCTGGGAGGGCTACGCCTGGCCGTCCGCCCGCGCCAACTCCCACGTCCTGGCCGCGCTGCCGCCGGGGTCGTTCCCCGGGGTGGACGAGGCGGACGTGTACACGTTCCTGGAGCGTCACGCCACCACCGCATAATCTGAAGTGTGGGGATACGGGGGGAGGGGTCGCATGCTGCCTGAAGTGCGAGGATGGTTGCGGCACCGTACTTCGTCCGCCGCGGACTGGCCGCTCCGCGACCTGAAGGCCGCCAAGGGGGAGACCACGGTGAGCGTGGTGCTGCCCGCCCGCGACGAGGGGGAGACCGTGGGCCAGATCGTCGGGGTGATCCGGCGTGAGCTGGACGGGCTCGTCGACGAGATCGTGGTGATCGACTCGCGTTCCTCCGACGACACGGCGCTGGTGGCGCGCCGCGCGGGGGCCTGCGTGCACGCCCAGGACGAGATCCTGCCGCAGCTCAAGCCGATGGACGGCAAGGGCGAGGCACTGTGGAAGTCCCTCGCCGTGACCTCGGGGGATGTGCTGGTGTTCGTGGACGCCGACATCCGGAAATTTCGCGCTTCTCTGGTATTCGGCCTGCTCGGGCCGCTGTTCGCGGACCCCAGCGTGGTCTACACCAAGGGTTGCTATGACCGCCCCTTGCACGGCACCGCCAACGGCGGCGGCCGCGTCACGGAGCTGGTGGCCCGCCCGCTCATCAACCTCCACTGGCCGCAACTGGCCGGTTTCGTCCAGCCCCTGGCCGGGGAGTACGCCGGCCGCCGCTCGGCCCTGGAACGCGTGCCGTTCCTGACCGGTTACGGCGTGGAGCTGGGGCTGCTGATCGACCTGCTCGACCTGGCCGGGCTGGACGCGTTCGCCCAGGTGGACCTGGGCTCGCGCGAGCACGCCCCGCAGTCGACCGAGGCGCTCGGGAGGATGGCGTCCCAGATCATGCTGGCCGCCTGGTCACGCCTGCTGCGTCAGGGCAAGATCGAGACCCGCCACGAGCCGTCCGTCCGGCTGGCACAGTTCCGGAGGGGGCTGGACGGGCACGACATCCTGCTGCGCGACATCGGGATAGGCGAGCGCCCACCCATGATCACCGTGACTCCTTGAACACGATCACCGTGGCTCCTTGGTCACGATCACCGTGACTCCTTGAAGCCTGCCCCGACGAACGCGGCGATCTGGTCGCGCATGGCCTCGTGGTCGTCCGCCGCGTCGCCCAGGATGATGCGCCCGAGCTGGCGCATCATCGAGGGGAACAGCGCCAGCCCGGTCATCATGAACACCATCCGGGCCACCTCCGGCGACGGCTCCACACCCAGGCCCTCCGCCAGCGAGGCCGTCTTGCGGCGGCAGCGCTCCACCCGCACCTCCTGCCCGGCCGGCAGCCTCTCCTGGTCCCGGTAGTTGAGCGCCTCCCACATCAGCAGCCGCACCAGCTCGGGATGTGAGTGGTAGTAGTCCGTCAGCCGGGCCACGTAATCGGCGGGATCGGCGCCCGGGAGGGCGATCTGCGTCGTCAGGTCGTCGAGCGCCTCCTTGATGACCTCGTCGAACAGCTTCTCCTTGCTGCCGAAATGTCCGTAGATGCGCTCTTTGTTGACGCCGGCGCGCTCGGCGATGCGATCCACGCGGGCGCCCGCCACGCCGTACGCGGCGAACTCCTCCCGCGCGGCCTCCAGCAGGGCGGCGCGCGTGGCGGCGGTCGAGACCTTGGGTGCCATGCCGCCCATGATAGCCACCAACTGGTTGGTTGTAATCCAACCAAACTGTTGATATCCAACTAGTTGGTTGGCTACCGTCCCGACACATGACGACCACCTTTTCCCCCGCGCCGCACCACCTCGCGGCGACCTCGCCGGCCCGGTTGCCGTTCGGGCGCACGCTGGCGGCCTTCACCCTCACCGCCGTGCTGGTCAGCGGCCAGCTGTACATCGTGATCCCGCTCCTGCACGACATGGCCACCGGGTGGGGCGCCTCGGCCGGCGGGCTGACCTGGCTGGTGACCGCGTTCGGCATCGGGTACGGAGCCGGTTTCCTGATCTTCGGTCCGCTGTCCGACCGGTACGGGCGCCGCAGGCTGCTGATGATCGGACTGCCCCTGGCCGCGCTCACCTCGGCGGCGGTGGCGTTGAGCCCGAACCCCGAAGTGGCGCTGGCGTTGCGGGCGGTGCAGGGGCTGGCGGTGGCGATGTTCCCGCCCGCGGCCCTGGCGTACCTGGCGGAACGGGTCGAGCCGCGCCGCCGCGTGGGCGCCATCGCGGCGATCACCGGCGCGTTCCTCGCCTCGGCCGTGCTGCTCCAGGTCGCCGCTCAGCTACTGGTGGACGTGATCGGCTGGCGCGGGCTGTTCCTGCTGTCGGCGGCCGGGTTCGTGCTGGCGTTCCTGGGCGTGCGGGCCGTCGCACTGCCCGATCTGCCGCGGGAGGGCGGCGGCTCGCCGCTGTCGGTCTACCGTGCAGTGCCGGGCCTGCTGTTCCACCGCGTTCTCAGCCTCCGTTACCTGGCCACGATCATGCTGATGGCGGGCTTCGTGGCCGTTTACACCGGTCTGCAGATCTACGGCGTGAGCTCGTCCTCCGAACTCCTCGCCCTCCGCGCGGCCGGGCTCCCGTCGATCGTCCTGGTGCCGCTGCTCATGCCCTGGCTGGCCCGGATCCACGCGACGATCAGGGCGGCGGCGTTCCTGGCGGCCGGAGCCCTCGCCCTCGCCGCCGTCGGCCTCACCGGTACGGCCGTGCTGGTGCTGCTGCTGGCCGTCTACGTCGCCGCCATCACCGGCGGCCTGCCCAGCCTGAACGAGGCGATCTCCGCCGGTGCCGGACCTGCGCGGGGGACGGCGCTGTCGCTGTTCTCCTTCGCGCTCGCGGTCGGCGGCAGCGTCGGCCCGCAGCTGGCCGCCGCGTTCGGGGGATTCACCCCGCTCCTGTACGGCCTCGCGATCGGCATGGCGCTGGCGGCCCTCGCCGCACTGCTCTCCGGGGTATTCCATCGCGTAGCTACCGACCGGTAAGGTGTCCTGTTACCACTGGTAACATCGGGTCGAGGAGAGTGCGCACATGACCGGCTTCTGCCCGGAGCCCAGCGACGACGTGGTCGAGGTACGCGACTGGGTGCACGCGTTCGCCCGCGACGTGATCCGCCCGGCGGGCGCCGAATGGGATGAACGCGAGGAAACCCCCTGGCCGGTCATCCAGGAGGCGGCCAAGATCGGCCTCTACTCCCTCGACTTCTTCGCCACCCAGTGGTTCGAGGAGAGCGGGCTCGCGCTGCCCGTGGCGTTCGAGGAGATCTTCTGGGGCGACGCGGGCATCGGCCTGGCCATCGTCGGCACCGGCCTGGCCGCCGCCGCCCTCGCCGCGAACGGCACCCCCGACCAGATGGGGGAGTGGCTGCCGCAGATGTTCGGCACGGAGAACGACGTCAAGCTGGGCGCCTTCTGCGCCTCCGAGCCCGACGCCGGCTCCGACGTCGGCGCCATCCGCACCCGCGCCGTCCAGGACGGCGGCGACTGGGTGCTGGACGGCGTCAAGACCTGGGCCACGAACGGCGGCATCGCGAACGTCCACGTGGTCGTCGCCTCGGTCGACCCTTCACTCGGCACCCGGGGCCAGGCGTCCTTCGTCATCCCGCCCGGCACCCCGGGGCTGTCCATGGGCCAGAAATTCCGCAAGCACGGGATCCGCGCCTCCCACACGGCCGAGGTCATCCTGGACGGCGTCCGCGTACCGGGCTCCTGCCTGCTCGGCGGCAAGGAGAAGCTGGACGCCCGGCTGTCCCGCGTACGCAACGGGGAGCGGGCGGGGGAGCAGGCGGCGATGCGCACGTTCGAGACCACCCGCCCGTCGGTCGCCGCCATGGCCGTCGGCATCGCGCGCGCGGCCTTCGAGTACGCCAGGGACTACGCCCGCGAGCGCGAGCAGTTCGGCCGCAAGATCGGCGAGAACCAGGCGATCGCCTTCCTCCTCGCCGAGATGGCGACCCGCGTGGACATGGCCCGCCTGCTGACCTGGCGGGCCGCCTGGATGGCCCGCAACGGCAGGCAGTTCTCGCAGGCGGAGGGCTCGATGTCGAAGCTGGTGGCGGGGGAGACGGCGGTGTGGGTGACGGAACAGGCGATCCAGATCCTGGGCGGCGCCGGATACACCAGGGAGCACCCGGTGGAGCGTTTCCACCGGGACGCCAAGATCTACACCATCTTCGAGGGCACGTCGGAGATCCAGCGCCTTATCATCGGCCGCGCGGTCACCGGCCTCCCGGTTCGCTGAGAACTTCGCACGTTGGATGGGGCGGCGTCGTCGCCGGCCCTTGGCCTTGACCGGCTTCGGAATGACCTTGGCAGCGACCAGCGCAGGCTTCCACGTGCGCGGCTTCCCGCTGGGCTTCTCCCAGGGCAGGGTGTACGGCCGCGGCGTGTGGGCGTGTGAGCTGGTGCAGCGCATTGCCCGGCAGGCCGGGATCACGCCCAAGGTGACGCCGCACCAGGCGGCGCTGGGCTCCACGCCCACCCATCCGACCCCGTTCGCTGCGGCACACGTGGGCGTCGATCGCGGAGGCGCGCGAGATCCAGGAGGCCTTGGGTCATGAGTCGTTCGAGACGACCCTGATCTACCTGCATTCGCGGGATCAACTGGAAAGAGCTCCTTCCCGATTGGTGGCGTCGGCCGTCGAGCAGGGCTCCGAGCGCGTCAGCTGATCATGAGTCCACCTGTACCGGGAGGGGATTGACCAGCACTGTCGCAAATTGACGGTTTCGCGGGTCTCTTCCGGGAAAGGACATGCCCACCCCCCGCTTGGGAAGCGTTTCACCTGGGAGATGCCATGCTTTCGCCTGCTGTCCCTAACCCCGCCAAGCCTCATGTCACGTCCGCGGGCCGCCGGGCCGGCAAGTTAAGCCGGGGCGCTGGTTCACGGAAGTTCTGCTCGGGCGACCCGTACGACTTGGCGGGCAACGCTCACCTGTGGAGCGAGTTCGGCGAGGATGATCAGGGCACGCTCTACCGGTGCGATATCTGCGGCGTGACGGATGTCGGGTGACTCGTGTCGGCCGGCTACGTGTCTAGGTCGAGGTCGAGCGCGCTGGACACGTCGGCGTGGGTTCGTCAGTGCGGCGCGATCGAACCTGGGCATGTGGACCGACCGTGCGGTGTGCGGCGGGTGCCGGTTCCGTGCGGACCACGCCGAGGACGTCGAGCATTACCGGCTCGCGGGCGTCTGGTGATGCGGGGCGCGAATCTTCGCAGTCATCGCGTTCGGGGACTTTTAGGATGATGATCGCGCAGGATTCGCGCCTCTCAAATCAGGCTCACGAGGCCGCGCCGCAACTCCGGCCTCCAATCGTCGCCACCGCCGGGCCGACAGCCTCTCCTCCGGCACCGGCCCCTTCGAGCGCAGCGCCTGCGTCCCGCCCTCGCGCCAGGCCTTGCGCCGGGCGGGTCACCGACCGCTCGTGCACCCGTAACCGTGCGGCGACTGTCTTTGGTCGACTCGCCGGCCTCGAACCACTCGGCCGCTTGCAGCCGTACACGTTCTCGCCGTTCCTGCTCGGCAGGCGTGTACTCACCCCTTTGCCCGTACCGCATACCACGCCTGAAGACTCTACGCATTCAAGTAACGTGGCAGCTTTACGTGGGTGAATCCTGTGATGTTCTGCACTGTGCAGCCGTTTCGGCAACGGTCACAGCTGCCCGCCACGGCAGCAGGTGTATTGGCAATGGCCATAATAGTGCGGTCGGCCGCGTATGAGAAGACTGCAATTAGGGCATACGAGGGTTTGTACTGGATTGACGCGGATGACGGCTGCATCTTTCAGCGCCAATATGCCTTCCACGATTTCGCGCCCGTGCTCCTCGATGCCCTGTTTGAGAAACTCATACATTCCGTAGATGTGTCCGCACCTCGGACAGTCGATGCGATTTGAATATCCATTGATGTCCAGGTCGAAGTCCGCCTTGATTTGCCTGGCCTCCTCGTCGGAAACGGGCTCGGTTCCGGTCTCCTTGAGGCGCTCGGGCGTCCAGTAGCGCATCATGACCTCTTCGTGCAGTGCGCGTGGGACATAGAAGGTGGCCTTCTTGTTCTCATCGGTTGCTCTAAGTATCGCGTCAACGATCATCGAGTCTTCGCTAGAGATGACGGTTTTGCCCTGCTTTACCACGGTAATGATCGAAGCAATGTCCATTTCTGGCATGCCTCCCCACCTATCTAGCCCCTTTTGTAGGGTGGTTTGTTGAGTGATATCGGAACTCTTCCCTTGCCGGGGCGGGCTTATTCGTGACATGCCCTGCTTTGATCAACTCCAGTCCGGCCCCTGACCGCCATTTTTCCAAGCTGCATATTGGGAGGCCTCAGTTCTGTGCGTCGATGCTAGTGATGACAAATGACCACAACTGATGGCAGGCGTTTTTCCAGGTAGGAGTGGTTTCCGGGAGAAAATGCCCAAATTGGGTCTTTCCTGTATCGCGGATCTACGCCATCTTCCAAGCTTGTCTTTTAACCTCTGGTCTTCGCATTTGCTCTGACAGGCGCCAATGGTGATGGAACCCGCATAGCGGGCTGTGGTCGTGTGGCCATGTCGATTCGGGAGAAGAGAGGTGGCCACCGACCCAATCGTCAAGGTGTGCATTGCCGCGTTCGAGACCGAACTGATCGTCTGAGGTCAGTAGGATTTGCCAGATGAAACGGCGCGATTATGAAGGACCCGGCGACCTGTGCGCGATGCAGGACCTGACACGGCGGCTCTGGTCGCCCGAGAGTCGTTGGCACATCGGAGACCTGGCTTGGTCTCGTTTTCAGCACGTCGGCAGGGAGCCGGAGTGGCCTACGTCGTTGTGGGAGCACGATGGTCAGGTCGTCGCGTGGGCGTGGGCGCAGCGGCCCGGCACTCTCGACCTGCGGCTCGACCCCGCCTACCCCGAATTGGCGGAGGAGATTCTGCGCTGGTTCGAAGGCGCAGTCGAGGGTCTGGAGCGCGACGTCACGCTGCTGGAGTCCGAGACGGACCTGGCAGAGGTCCTGCGCCGGCACGGATACCGCGCGCAGGAGTCCGGCGTGTTCTTCACCCACATGCGCCTCGACCTCGATGCCCTGCCCGAGCCGAAGGTCCCTGCCGGCCATACCTTGCGTGCTGTGCGCGGCGAGCAGGATGCCGAGGCCAGGGCGGCGGTGCATCGGGCCGCGTTCTCGCTGCCGGGCCTGCCGCCCTCGCGGGTCACGGGTGAGAGTTACCGCCAGGTCATGGGGGCCTGGCCCTATCGCGCTGAGCTCGATTGGCTTGTCGAGGCGCCGGACGGCACCCCGGTGGCCTTCTGCCTGGTCTGGCTGGATGAGGAGCACGGGGCGGCGCTGCTGGAGCCCGTGGGTACCGATCCGGCGCACCGTCGGCTGGGCCTGGCGAGCGCTGCTACGCTCGCCGCCCTGCACGCCGCGCGGCGGCTGGGCGCGCGGTCGGCCTTCGTGGCGCCCCGGGGCGACGACGGCCATCCGATGGCGCGCAGGACCTATGAGTCGCTGGGCTTCCGCGGCTTCGTGCGCACGGTGACCTTCGTCCGCTGAGATCTGCCCGGTCACCGCTGGCTCGACGTGCCCGTGGCCGATGAGAAGGGCCGGCTGGGCCATGACGGCGGTGTCGTCGACGGCCCGGGACTGTACGCCCTGGGGCTGCCCGTGCTGCGGCGGCGCAGGTCCACGTCCATCCACGGCATCGAGGCCGACGCGCGCGAGGTGATCGACCACCTCGCGCGGTACCTGGCCACCTCGCGCGGTACCTGGCCGCATCCCGCTGATCTCGGCCGTCAGGCCGACGTGGGCAGGTCGAGGTGCGCCGCGCTCGGGCGCGGCGGGCAGGCCCGGTGCGTCCGGGGCGGTGGGCCGCCGCGTCGCGGGCCCGGCGGCGTCGAGCTCCAGGCGGGCCGGTCCCGGCTGAGGGGATCCAGGCTCGCCGGCTGCGGTGGCCCCAGGCGAATCATGGTGCTTGAGGGCTCAGCGGGTCCGCAGCACCAGTTCGCCGATCTCGGGGAGTACGGCGTCCGCGACCGAGATCTTCTCCTGGATCAGCCCGTTGGCGTGGAAGAGATCGGCGGCGTGCTGCTCCTCGGCGACGAACTCCTCGCTGACCGGGTGCAGCCCCCAGGGGCGGGTGCGCAGCGCGTGCTCCCAGGCCTCGAGGTCGCCGTCGAACAGGGCGGCCGCCTCGCGCGGGTGAGCGGCGGTCCAGCGGTCGGCATCCTGGAGCGCGGTGACGATCCTGGCCAGCTCGTCGGGCGGCCAGCAGGGTGGGGTAGGCGTCCACGCCCAGCTGGGCCGCGCGCCGGAAGTCGGCTTCGGCGGCGGCGCGCGTCGCGGGTGCCTCGACGTCGGCGGCGACGGCGTCGGCGTCGAGTCCGGCCGCCTCGGCGACCCTCCGGTAGGTGTCCGGTTCGGACAGGCTGTGCCCGTCGATGTAGAAGGCGTTCTGGAGTGCCGCGGCCAGTTCCGCCGCCCGGCCGGGGGCGGTCTGACGCAGGGCGGCCATGCCCCGCGCGGCGGCCTCGGAGTCCATCACGAAAGCGCCGTCGGCGATCAGCCGCTCGTAGCCCTCGCCGAACTCCGCGCCGGTCAGTGTGCTGATCTTGGCGTTCGCGCCCTGGATGTAGCCGAACCTGCTGATCGGCACCCGGCCGGCCCCGGTGAACAGGCCGCCGGAGACGACCTCCACGGGGATGTCGGGATGCCTTTCGGTGATCTCCAGCAGGGTGCGGGAGAACCCGTGTGACCAGCCGCAGTACGCGTCGAAGACGTAAACGAGTCTCATGGGAACCTCAGGGATGTGGCGCCCGCCCTGCGCGAGCGATTCATCTGAGGTAACAGTATCTGACTTGTCAGTTATTTCCTCTCAGCGCAGGCGGGGAAGCATGTCCCGGGCCGAGTGGCTGAGCAGTCGCAGGTCCTCCGCGAAACGCTCGCGATGGGCGGCCGGGAGCGGCTCGAGGAAATAGCGCTTGATGTTCTCCAGATGGATCTCCGACGCGCGCACCGCGGTCTCCTCCCCGAGCGGCGTCAGCCGTACCAGCCGGCCGCGCCGATCGTCGGGATCGCCCGTGCGCTCCACCAGGCCGGCCGCCTCCATCCGATCGACCAGCCGCGTCACCCCGCCCGTGGTGAGCACCTGCTCACGGCTGATCGTCCTCATCGACAGCCCTGGGCCGCCCGCCCGCGCCAGGATGAGAAGCACCTCGTACATCAGATGGCTGATGCCGCACTCCTCCTCGATCGCCCTGCCGAGGATGTAACCCAGCCGGTTGGCAGCCCCCTGCAGCCGCCCGAAGGCCAGGATGAGCTCATGGTCGGCCGCCTCCTTCGCCGTCGAGATCCGTTCCTGCCCACCCACGACGCCACCGCCTTTCCTCACGCCGGAACCTACCGCGTCGCTGACGGGTCCTCTGCGGGACGGGTGTCCCCGCTCGCCTCCTCCAGCCGCAAAAGGTGACGAACGCCACCACCTCTCCTTGAGCGTGGCCGTACGGACCGGCCCTATCTTTGTACTGACTGGTCAGTTTAAAGGCGGGTGGTTGTGGTGATCGTTGCGGAAGGGCTGGCGATCGAGGGGGTGTACCCGGAGGTCTCGTTCAAGGCCGGGGCCGGCACTCTCACGGTGGTCGCGGGTCCGGCGGGAAGCGGGCGGACGAGCCTGCTGCTGACGCTGGCCGGGCGGATGAAGCCCACCAAAGGCGCCCTGAACGTCGCCGGGCACGCCCGGCGCCGCGCCATCCGCAAGGCCGTGGCGCCGGCGCTGATCGACGGGGTGACGGATCTGGACCGGTCGCTGACGGTCGGGGAGCACCTGCGGGAGCGGCGGCGCCGGCCGTACCAGGAGATTCTTGACCGGGTCGGGCTGGCGGGCCAGGAACGGGTGCTGGTGCGGGCGTTGGATCGCGAGCAGCACGTGCGGCTGGGCCTCGCGCTGGCGCTGCTCGACGAACCCCAGGTGATCGTCGCCGACAACGTGGACACGGGTCTGCCCGTCGAGCGGCAGCAGGCGCTGTGGGAGCTGCTGCGGAGCCTGGACCGAGCGGTGGTGGCCTCGTGCGTGACGCCGCCCGCCCGCTTCGACCAGCTGGTGGAGCTGTCATGAAGGGCATGCTGCGGTCGCGGCTGACGAGGGCGGCGCTGGCGGCGGTGGTGGTGCTGCCGCTCCTGTACGCGGGCCTGTACCTGTGGTCGTTCTGGGACCCGCAGGGCAATCTGGACCGCGTGCCGGTCGCGTTGGTCGTCGAGGACCAACCCGCTCAAGCAGGGAGCAAGACCCTGCACGCGGGCCGCGACCTGGCGGGCGAGCTGGTGAAGCGCGACGTGTTCGGCTGGCACGAGACCACCGCGAGGCAGGCGGCCGACGGGGTCGCGGACGGCACGTTCTACCTGTCGCTGACCGTGCCCGCCGATTTCAGCGCCAAGCTGGCCTCACCCGCCGACGACGCCGCCGCCCCGAGCCCGGCACGGCTCGGGCTGCGCGTGGACACGGGCCGCAGCTACATCATGGGCAGCATCTCGGACGCGGTCTTCAACGAGGTACGGGCGGCGGCCGAGCGCACGGCGATCCACGACTACTTCGACAACGTCTTCGTCTCGATCGGCGACATCCACGACAAGACGGTGGAGGCCGCCGAAGGCGCGGACAAGCTGCACGACGGCGCAGTGCGGCTCGGCGACGGCGTCTCCCGGCTCAGCAGCGGCCTGGGCACGGCCGAGAACGGAGCCCGGCAGCTCTCCTCCGGCCTGAACACCGCCAACAGCGCCACGGGCAGGTTGCGTGACGGCTCGGCCCAGGTCACGCAGGGCCTCACGCAGGCACAGCAGGCGATCGGGCAGCTGCGCGACGGCCTGAACAAGCTCCACGCGCAAGGAACGTCTCCGCTCAGTTCCGGTGCGAAGGAGGCATACCAGCAGGTTCACGCTCAGACCCGCACGGTCAACCAGCTCGCCGATACCTACGTCCCCGTACTGGACGAATGGGGCCCCAAGATCTCCCGGGCCGCCGAGGCGGTCGCCGACGCCGCGGACAAGGTCGCCGGCAGCGGCGGGTCGTCGACCGGCGCGGCACAGGCGGCCGACAGCGCTCGCCTCGCGAACGCCCAGGCGGGAAGCGCGGCCGACAGCGCCAGGGAGGCGAGCTCGCAGGCGCAGGCCGCGATCGACCGCCTCGGCGCGGACGCCGACCCCGAGGTGCGCGAGCTGATGCGGAACGCGGCAGCCGCCGCGCGACGGGCCGCGACCCAGGCGGACCAGGCCCAGGACGCCGCCCGGCCCGGCGCCGGCAGCGGTGCGGGAAGCGGGAGCGACGCCGCCGCCGACCTGCGGAACCAGGCGCGGGAGCTGGCGAAGCAGGCTCGCAAGATCGCGGCTGTGGCGCCTCGGCTCGGGTCCGGGCTGGACCGGGCCAGAGACCAGTTCAACGCCCTGGACGCGGGCCTGGGCAAGCTGGCCGACGGCGCCGCGAAGGTGAACTCGAGCCTGGGCACGGCCGCGACCGGCGCCGACCGGATCTACCAGGGCGCGACCAAGCTGGCCGACGGCTCCCGCCAGGTCACGAACGGCATCGGACGCCTGGGCGGCGGGCTGGTCAGGCTGAGCGACGGCGCGAGCGAGCTGAGCACGGGCGTGGACCGGCTCCACGACGGCGCGGGCCAGGCGGACAAGGGCGCGACCAAGCTCGCCGAGGGATCGAAGCAGCTGGCAGGCGGGCTCGGCGACGGCGCCGCCCGGATACCCGACTACGACGGCAAGCAGCGCGACGACCGCGCGGACGTGATGAGCGACCCGGTGCGGCTGGCCAAGACCGTCGACAACGAGGTGCCCAACTACGGCACCGGCTTCGCGCCGTTCTTCCTGCCACTGGCGCTCTGGGTCGGGGCGATGATCGCGTACATGGTGCTGAAGCCGCTGAACCAGCGGCGGCTGGCGGGCACGACGGGCGCGGTGCGGATCGCGCTGGCGGGCTGGCTGCCGGCGGCGGCGCTCGGGACGGCGCAGGTGGGCGTGCTGGTGGCGGTCCTGCGGTTCGGGCTCGGGCTGGAGGCCGCGCACTGGGCCGGGCTCGCCGGGCTGCTGCTGCTGGCGACCGCCGCGTTCATGGCGGTCGTGCAGGCCGTGAACGCGCTGCTCGGCCCGCCCGGCCGGGTCGCCGCGCTGGCGCTGCTGATGCTGCAGCTCACCTCGGCGGCCGGGACGTATCCCATCGAGACGTCGCCAGGGTTCTTCCAGACGATCTCCCCGTGGCTGCCGATGAGCTGGGTGGTGTCGGCGCTGCGCAGGCTGATCAGCGGTGGCGATCCCACCGTGGTGTGGCAGGCTTGCGGCGTGCTGTCGGCTTTCCTCGTACTCGGGCTCGCGCTCACCACGCTCGCCGTGGAGCGCGGCCGCACCTGGTCCGTCAAACGCCTGCACCCGGAGCTGGCGCTGTGAGCGAACGCAACGAGCGCACCGCCAGGCGCGGGAACAGGCAGGACACCCGGCAGAAGGTGTTCAGGGCGGCCGTGGAGCTGATCGCCGAGCATGGGTACGCCGCCACCACGGTCGACGCCATCGCCGAGCGGGCCGGGGTGGCCAAGGGCACCGTGTTCTACAACTTCGGCAGCAAGGAGGGGCTGTTCGAGGCGCTGCTTGAGCACTCGATCAACCTGCTCGCCGAGGCGCTGGCCGCCGCCGACACCGGGGAGAGCGCGCTGGACGCGCTCGACTCGGTGGTGCTCGGCCAGCTCAGGTTCTTCGAGGAGCACGGGGCCTTCGCCCGGGTGCTGCTGGCCGAGATGTGGCGGACGGCGTGGCAGGAGACGGTGGCGCGGCTGCGGCAGGGCGCGCTCGGCGTTTACGCGAACGTGCTGCGCAGAGCCGCCGCGAACGGCGAGGTCCGGGCCGACCTGGACGTGGAGACGGCGGCGACGGCCGTGTTCGGCATGGTCCTGACGGTCGCCATCGAGCGCCGCGCCCTGTATCCGGACCGGCCGCTCGAGCGGACTCACGCGACACTGGCCGAACTCCTGCACGGCCGCGTCAAGTAAGCCCCGCAGGGCCGGCTCTCCTGACCGCGAACGCGCGCTTTCTCACCGCCGACGGCTGTCATGGAACCTACAAGCGCGTAGCCTGTCCGAGGGCGGGCGTGCCCGCCTCACGATGACGCTTCGCACGCGGACAGGCGGGCGGATCCAGGGAGGGCGATGTCGCTCCGAGGAGAGAGTCCGTGGTGGTCACCGGCGACCTGCGTCAACACGGCCGAGATTCCCCCTCGTGAGGTGTGGAGTGCCTGATCGTGGGGCATCGGGTCCGGGTGGATGTGGTCACGGTGTCCTCCTGGAGGGAGCTGGATGACGCGATCAGCGAGGCCGGTCGCCGCGACGGTCCGGCGCACGCGCATTCCACGCTGGTCTTCCGCGGCCTGGCCCGCAGGACGTACTCGCACATGTCCGGCCTGGCCCGGCTGAGAGGCGACTACGCCGCCCTCGAAGCCCATCTGATCCGTAACTTCCGCAAGTACGCGCACCGGCAGGAGCCGGGTCCGACGATCTGGGACTGGCTGGCGCTGGGCCAGCACCACGGCCTGCCCACCCGGCTGCTGGACTGGACCTTCTCCCCGCTCGTGGCCCTGCACTTCGCGACCGCGTCATGGCCCGAGGAGGACGCCGTGCTGCTCGCGGTGGACTGCGAGGGAGTGCACCGGCTGCTGCCCGAGTCGCTGCGCCGGGGCCTCGAAGATGAGGGAGCGCTCCTGTTCACCACGGAGATGCTCGCCAAATCTGCGCCCGATCTCGTGGGCTTCGACCGGTTGGGCGGGGAGGAGCCGTTCCTGGCGTTCTTCGAGCCGCCGTCGTTGGACGAGCGCGTCGTCAATCAGTCTTCGGTGCTGTCGGTGTTCTCCGACCCGACGTACCAGCTGGAGCAGTGGCTGCAGGAGCATCCGTGCCTGTGGCGCGGATGGGTGGTGCCAGCCGAGGTGAAGGCGGAGATCAGGCAGCGCCTCGATCAGGCGAACATCACCGAGCGGGTGCTGCTCCCCGGGCTCGACGGGCTCGCGGACTGGCTGCGGCGCTACTACTCTCCCGGCTCGATCCGGTACGGCGAGGCCGACGGCGGCGCCACCATGGCGGAGTGAGCTGTTTCTCGATCGGCATCGAGGGCAACGGATGTTCATGGTTCGTAACGTCATGCGAGGCGCCCTGGGAGGTGCCGTCGCCACCGCGGCGATGAGTGTCGTGATGCTCGCCGGGAGCCGCGCGGGATTGATGAGGGGCCAACCGCCCAAACACATCGTCCGAGCGGCGTTACCGGGTCACAAACGCCGGCGCAAGCCTGGCGAGGGTGCGCTCGGAGCGCTGGCTCATCTGGGCTTCGGCGTCACGGCGGGTGCCCTGTTCGGCCTGATGACGAGGGGACGCCGGACGCCGGCCCCCTTGGGCGTCGGTTACGCGCTGACGATCTGGATCTCCAGTTATGAGGGCTGGATCCCGAGTCTCGACATCCTTCCGCCGATCTCGGAGGACCGGCCGGGGCGTCCGGCCGTGATGGCCGCCGGGCATGTCGTGTACGGGACAGTGCTCGCCCTGACGCTGAACCGGCTCAACACCCGGCACTCTCGAGCGGGACAGCTGTGACGTCCTGTCCGAGCCGAAGGCCTTCTTGTCTCCTGCCCGGCGCACCACCGCGGCTCTCAACCGACACCTTGGTATGGTGCCCAGGTTGCACCGCTTGGAGAGTGACGGCAGCGCTCAAGGGAGAGGGGCCGAACGACGATGCAAGCGTCAGAGGTCCGGCGTGCGGTGGCCGCGGCCATGTCGATCGCCTCATCACTTGACCTGACAGCCGACGACGCGATCGTTCTTCATGACTCGAACAAGCTCACTCTGCGTCTGCTGCCGTGTGACGTCCTGGCACGGGTGGCACCTGTAGCGCATCAGGTCGCACAGTTCGAAGTCGACCTTGCTCAGCGGCTCGCCGCAGCCGGGTGCCCCGTGGCCGTTCTCGAGCCTCGAGTGGAGCCACGCGTCCATGAGCGTGATGGATTCGCGGTCACGCTGTGGACCTACTACGAACCCGTGACACCTGGACAGGTCTCACCCGCCGACTACGCCGATGCGCTCGGCCGGCTGCATGCCGGCATGCGCACGCTCGATGTCCCGACGCCGCACTTCACGGATCGGGTCGAGCAGGCTCAACGACTCGTGGCGAACCGCGACCACACTCCGGCGCTCGCCGACGCGGACCGGGAGCTGCTCGGCGACACGTTACGAAACCTGAGACGGGCGATCGGCGAGCGCGGCGGCGCCGAGCAGCTGTTGCACGGCGAGCCGCACCCGGGCAACCTGCTCGCCACGGAGAAAGGGCTGCTGTTCATAGACCTTGAGACGTGTTGCCGTGGGCCTGTCGAATTCGACCTCGTCCATGCGCCCGAAGAAGTCAGCGAGCACTATCCGGGTGTCAATCAGGACCTGCTGCGCGAGTGCCGGCTCCTCGTGCTGGCGATGATCACAACGTGGCGCTGGGATCGGGGTGACCAACTCCCGAACGGGCGCCGGCTGGGCACAGAGTGGCTCGGCCAGATCCGAGCAGCGCTCGATCGCCAAGGGCTGGATGCCCATGGCTGAACTGGCACCGCGAATACCAGATCGAGGACGTGCTGACCTTCCGTGACGTGACGTGACGTGACGTGACGTGGCGCGCTCCGCGCCCGCCGCGGGCATGTTGCACCAGGTCACCGGGGGAGTGGTGGACCTGTTCCGCTCCGCCGGCCGCCCGCCCTTCGACGAGCGGGACCTGCGGCACGTCGCCGCGCTGGCTCCCGGGATCGCCCAGAGCCTGGCCGGCCTGGCCGTCCCCGGCGGGCAGGGCAAGCGTGGCGAGGGCGCCGAGGCACCCGTCGCCGCCCAGCGCGACCCCGGGCCGGCGGTCGTACGGCTGCGCGGCGACAGCGGCGAGCTGGTGGCCCGGCTGTTCGGCGAGCACGCCCTCCCCCTCATGCATGCCCCGGACGCCGAACTGGTGCACGTCTACGACAACTGATCGGCCTGCCCCGCCGGCGTGACGTCTGGCGAGGATCCTGGGCGACGTCGAGCCGTCGGCCCGGCCCGGGTCAGCCCTGCTTGCCCATGGCCTGACGGATCACGTCGCGCACCCGGTCCATCATCGCGATGGGGGTGCCCAGGAGCAGGTTCTTGGTCGCCGATTCGGTGCCGGGGTGCGGGTGGGTGGGAGCCATCGCCTCCGCGGCCTTGACGCCGAGGGCCATGCTCCGGCGCTCGGCCTCGGTGGTGTGGCCGCGCAGCTGGGTGAACTCGTAGCGTTCCTCGCTGCGGGCATGTGCCTCGACGGCGGCACGCAGTACGGCGAGCTTCTCCGCGAAGTCCGGGGCGTTGGGCCCGGCCTGGTCCATCTGCTGCAGGAGTTCCTTGGCCTGGTTCTCCTCGGCCAGGCGGTCGTCGACGACGGCGTCACCGCCGTCTATCTTGAGGCGGGCGTAAGGGTGGACGATCTCCTCCTCGGCCGTCTCGTGCACGGCCAGCAGCCGCACCAGCCGGGTGAACGCCTCGCCCCGCTGGTCCGGCGCGGCCTGCTCGACCTCGTCGAACAGGTCCCTGATCATCGCGTGCTGAGCGAGAAGCAGGTCGATGACGTCGTTCTCGCCCATCGTCTCGGGCATCGTCCTCTGGGTGGTCATGATCGGTCTCCTCTCGGATACCGCCGGTGCCTACCCGTGACGTTGCTGGTCACGCATGGCCTTACCGACTCCGGGGCGTTCTGCGGTGAGCCGCAGAGATTGCCCCCTGAGCCCTCGGGTAAGCCCGGCTTGCGGATGCCACCGCCTGGATTTGACCGCCGTCGACAAGGAGCACGAGGCACATGACTTTCAACCCGTTGCGGGAGCGGGGTATCCCGCTGGACAGGCAGTTGCGGAACTGGCGCGAGCTGAACGTGACTCCGATCGATCCCGACCACGCCGATCCGTACACGCGGTGCCGGATCATCGCGATGAACGGGATCGAGACGGAGGCGATCTTCTTCAGCCACCAGCTCGCCCGCCACTGCCCGGACCTCGAGCTCAAGCAGCAGCTGGCGCGGGTGCGCTACATCGAGGCGCAGCAGCAGAAGGCGGTCAACTGGCTGCTGCCCGGACTGGCCTCGGTCCTGGAGACCACCCTCGCCTACGAGCAGGTCGCCGTGGACCTGACCGCCTGGGTGGCCCGGATGGAGCCGGACCAGTACCTGAAGCAGGCCTACCAGTTCGGCGTGCTGGAGGACTTCGACCACCTCTACCGGTACGCGAACCTGTACGAGATGATCGAGCACCGCAAGGCCGAGAAGATCGTCGACGCGCTGACCGAGGTCATGCCCGGCCGCCCCACGTACCTGCACCACCGGAACCCGGTGGACAACGTGCGCGAGCCGTACGACCGCAGCAACACCGCCCCGATCAGCAAGCTGCACGCCCTCACCATCATGGCGGCCGAGCAGCAGACCATGAACTTCTACATGAACGTCGGCCCCATGTACATGGAGCCGATCGCCCGCCAGCTGTATCAGGAGATCGGCCTCATCGAGGAGGAGCACGTCACCCACTACGAGTCGCTCGTCGATCCGGGCGAGAGCTGGTGGGAGATGCTGCTCAACCACGAGTACAACGAGTGCTACCTCTACCACTCGTTCATGGAGACCGAGTCCGATCCCAAGGTGAAGAACATCTGGGAGCTCCACCTCAACATGGAGCTGGAGCACCTGCGGCTGGCCGCCGAGCTGTTCAAGAAGCACGACGGCCGCGACCCGGAGCAGGTGTGCGCGCCCGAGCTGCCCGCCCCGGTCACGTTCGAGCCGAACAAGGCCTACCTGCGCGAGCTGATCGCCACCCAGATCGACTACACCACCCTGGGGACCGGCTACGTGCAGGAGGCCCACGAGCGCTTCGAGAAGATGCAGGACGCGCTCATGGGCGGCGACAAGGCGCCGTCCGAGCTGGTCATCGAGGAGAACCGGGCGAAGTCCGGCCAGGAGTACCGCCTGCAGACGGAGGGCGAGCACCCCGTCCGCAGCCTTGCCTTCCACCGCTGAGGAGAGTTCGTATGGGTCACCACCACACCCCCTGCACGCCTCGTCCGGCGCGGCAGCTCTTCGAGATCACCGCCCTGGACGCGGCGGACGAGCGGTGGCACACCATCGGGTGGGGGGTGGACCAGGCGGAGGCCGAGACCGTCGCGCAGGACTGCGTCACGCGCCCGGTCTCCCCCTACCGGGCGGCCCGCATCCGCCACGACGGCCGCCTCATCGCCGAGCATCGTCGCCTCGCTCTATGAGGGCGCCGCCTCCGCCGCGCGTGGCGTTGCCGGTGATGTACCACCGTTGGCTGCACATGACGTTCCTGCACTGGCGATACCCCGCCGAGGTTGTGCGGGAGGTGGTGCCGGACGCGCTCACGGTCGAGACGTTCGACGGGTCGGCGTGGGTGGGGCTGACGCCGTTCCTCATGACGGACGTGCACATGCCGGGCCTTCCGGCGCTTCCATGGTTGTCCAGCTTCCCCGAGACCAACTGCCGCACCTATGTGCGCGACCCGCGGGGCCGCTCGGGCATCTGGTTCCTGTCGCTGGACGCGGGAAGGCTCGCGGCCGCTCTCGGCGGCCGTACCGGGTACTGGCTTCCGTACCACTGGTCGGACATGTCCGTACGGGCCGACGGCGGCCGTCGTCGATACCGCTGCCGCAGACGGTGGCCGGGGCCGCAAGGGACGCGCTGCGACGCGGAGCTGGAAGCGGGCGCCTTACTGACCGGGAGCGACGAGCTCGCGCACTTCCTGACCGCCCGTTACCGCTTGTTCACCATGGTGGCGGGACGGCTGGCCGCGGCCGACGTGGAGCATCCTGCCTGGCCGCTGCAGCACACCGAGCTGATCAGCCTCGACCAGGACCTGCTCCGAGCCGCAGGACTGCCCGACCCCGGCGACGCCCCCGTCCTGCACGCCTCACCCGGTGTCGACGTGCGCGTGGGAATGTGGACCTGGTGATCCTCCGAGAGCGCAGGCACGCCTGGCGCTGCTCCCCTCATCACCGGCCGGGTCGTCGACTCGGCCGCCGTGCTCGCATCGGCACGGGCCAGGTGGGCGCGGGCCTCTGACCTCCTCGGCTGGTCAGGAAGCCGGGTCGCTGGGCTGAGCATGGGCGGCTGATCGGCTTCGTCGCCGGTACTCGGTGGGCGTCAGCCCGACCAGCGTACGGAAGCGGCGGGCGAAGTACGTCGGGTCGTCCCAGCCGACGGCGGCGCCGACCCGGGCGGTCGGCAGGCTCGAGTGTGCCAGCAACGTGGCGGCGCGCTCGGCCCGCAGCCGGGCCAGGAAGCCGAGCGGCGTCAGCCCGACATGCCGCCTGAACAGCCGTCCGAGATAGGCGGGATCCAGGTTGACCGTCCGGGCGAGATCGTCCAGCCGCCACGGATGGGCGGGCGCTGCCTCGAGCCGGGCGATGACGGCGGCGACCGCGGGGTGGACGGTGGACTCGAGCGTCTGCCATTCGGGGTCGCGGCCGTCGGCCAGGACGCCGAGCACGGTGACCAGCCGGCCCAGCACCCGGCCCGGCCGGCTCCGACCGGCTGCGAGGTCCCGTTCGAGCAGGCCGATCTCCGCGATGGCCTCTTCGGCGGCGGCCGGATCGACGGCCGTGACCGCCACGCCGTGCGTGCCGGACGCCACCGGATCGGTCCACAGCATCCGGCGCAGCATCGGGATGTCGTACAGCGCCGCCAGCTCGCCCCGCAGCGACTGGGCGGACAGGCAGCAGTTCGCGACGGTCAGGTCGGCGCAGTCGCGGAAGGCGTGCCAGGCGCCGGGGCGGAGCACGATGACCTGCCCGCGCCGCAGCGGGTGCTCGCCCTGGCTGGTCATGTGCCGGCCGTGACCGGTTCCGATCACGGCGATCTCGAGGAAGTCGTGCGCGTGCGGCTCGATGTCGGGGTTCAGGTGGTGGACACCTGCCAGGACCGGGCCCCCGGCGAACAGCGCGTGCTCGTGCAGGACGGCAGGCATGTCGGGATCGTACGACTAGTCGCCGGGATCGGCCTAGCCCGTGGCGGCACGCCTCGACGAGGCTTGCGGTATCGCAACGGCAAGAACCCTGGAGGTCAGCGATGGCAATGATCACGACCGAGCAGTCCGGCAGCGACGTCGGCGCCGATGGCCGGGTGCCGGACGCACTGGTGGCGGCGTACCGCGAACACGGTTTCGTCCGAGTGCGGGGCGTGCTCGATGCCGGCCAGGTCGAGCGGTTCCGGGCCGGCGCCGAGGCGTTCCTGGAGGCGCATCGCGGGGAGAGCCTGGAGAAGCAGGGCACCTTCAGCCAACTGGTCAACGTCTGGCAGCGCGACCAGACGCTGCGGGAGCTCACGTTCGACGCGCGGATCGGGCGGATCGCCGAACAGCTCGCCGGGTTCTCGCTGCGGCTCTGGCACGACCAGATGCTGGTCAAGGAGCCGCACAACAACGCCGCCACGGAGTTCCACCAGGATCGTCCGTACTGGCCGCACACGGGCGACCGGCTCCCGCTGTCGGCGTGGATAGCGCTGGTCGACGTTCCTCCGGAGCGGGGCTGCATGACGTTCCTGCCGGGCACCCAGGATCGCGCCGGCCTGCGTCCGCAGGACCTCCACGAAGAGGAGGACCTGTTCGAGGCGGACCCGTCCCTGCGCTGGATCCCCCGCGTCACCGTGCCGCTCCGCGCCGGCGACTGCACCTTCCACAGCGGCTACACCGGCCACATGGCGCTGCCCAACCGCACCGGCCAGGCCCGGCTCGCGCACGTCACCATCTTCATGGACGAGGCGACCCGCTACAGCGGGGCCGGGCACGTCGTGACCGACCCTCTCGGACTCACCGTGGGCGACCGGCTGGACAGCGACGCCTTCCCCCGCCCCTGGGCCTAGCCGACCGGCGTACGGCGGCCCCCCCGGAAAGATCGGGAGGGCCGCCGGCCCGGTACGGTGCCCGGGATTGCGCTTTGGTCGCCGGGCGTCACACTGGGCGTCATGATGCGATCTTGCGCGGTCATGGTCCTCCTGGGGCTGGTGGCCGGTGCCGCACTGATCTCGTTCATCGTGTGGCCGGGCTGGGCGACGGTGTTGCCGCTGGCCGCGATCATCGGCCTGGGCTGGCTCCTGCCACGGATCTGGAAGTGGCGGGGCATCCGCAAGCTGGCCGCCACAGCCGGCTCCCTGCGGGCCCGGTCCCAGGCCGACCCCGAGGGTTACCTGCCTCAGCTGACCATCGCCCTGGACCAGCACGCCAAGGCCCTGCTCGGCATGGGCCGGGTCGAACAGGCGCTGGAGGTGAGCGCCGAACGGATCGAGCATCACCGCAGCCTGCTGGACGGCGACCCCGACCGCCGCCGCGAGCGTCTCGACGACTTCGCCGAGGCGCTTGACGCTCACCGGGGCCTGCTCCAGCTGGCCGAACGGCCGCAGGAGGCGCTCGAGGCGAACGCCGAGGCTCTGCGGATCCGCAGGGAGGGCCTCGGCGAGTGGCGCGGTGGCCCCGACCACGAGCGTGACGTGGCCCTGACGCTGGCCACCCGGGCGAGCCTGCTCAGTGCCGGCGAGCGGCACGACGAGGCGCTGGCTGCGAGCCAGGAGGCACTGACGGCGTTGCGCACGATCAGCGGGCGCGACGACTACCGCTACCTGCCCGCCCTGGCCGGCGTCCTGGACCTCCGCGCCACTTGCGAACTCGCCGCCGGTCGCGAGCGGGACGCACTCGCGGACGCGCAGGAGGCGGTCGAGTGCTGCGAGCGACTGATCAACGTGTACCGCGGTGAGTATCTTCACCTCCTGGCACGCGTCACCGGCACCCACGCGAAGATTCTTTGCCGGACGGATCCTGACGAGGCGATCTCCAGCAGCGTGCGGATGGTCCAGGTGACACGGTCAGCGGCCGGGCAGGACGCCCTCGCCTACACTCCGGCGCTGCTCTCGGCGCTCACGGCGCACGCGCTCGTGCTGAGCGCCGCCGGACGGACGCGCGAGGGCCGCCGCGTGGCGCGCAAGGCGATCTCCCTGTCGCGCCGGGCGGTTCCGGAGCTGCTCGTCCAGACGCGACAGCAGCTGTCCGGTCTGCTCCGCCGTGGAAGTGCCTCCTGATCGCGAGACGATCAGCGTCGGGTCAGGCGGCAGGATCCGCCCCGGGCGCGGGTGCAGTGGCGGGCGTCGCGGCCACCGGGGGGTACGACGACGTACCGCGCCGATACACGGCGGCATGGCCAGAGGGGACAGGGGCCGTCGCGAGGTCAGGCGCGGCGGATCGTGATGTCGCCGTCGTGGCTGCGGGCGCGGATCTCGACCGCCTCGTCGAACCCTTCCGGGCTCTCGCGGGCGTCGAGGGAGTTGAGCAGCCTGCCGTTGGCCGTGCTCACGTCGAGGAACGCCGCGCTGCCCTGCCGGATGCCGACCTCGAGGTCGCCGGTCGCGCTCGTCAGGACGACCGAGCCGCGCGCGACCTCGCCGATCCGCACGCTGCCGTGCACGTTCTTCGCCTCGACGCCGCCGTGGGCGCGCTCGACCTGCATGTCGCCGTTGGTGCCGATCAGCCGCAGGTCGCCCGTCACCTCGCCGACGTAGCACTCCCCGTCGTGGTTTCTGATCGACGCGGGGCCGGCCACCTCCTGGATCCTGACCTCGCCGGACGCGGTGGAGACCTCGGCCCGGCCGGTCGCGCGCTCGACGACGATCTCGCCGCTGTCGCTGGTCAGCTGGATCGCGCCGGCCTGGTCGAGCCGGATGTCGCCGTAGCCGGTCCGCAGCCGGCACTCTCCCAATCGGCCCGTGCAGTGGAACTCGCCCGCCATCGTCGAGCCCTGGACGTGCGAGCCCGACGGCAGCTCGATCGTCACGCGGACCGGCTCCCCCCAGTCGCCGAACAGGCCGGTCAGTGCTGACAGGCCCCACCCCTGGCGCCGCGCGCCCGCTCCGGCGCCCGCGAAGCGGGACTGGACGGACTCCTGCTGCGCGCCTTTGACGACCAGCTTGCCTGCCGCGTAGCCGATCTGGATCGCGGCCGCCCCCTCCTCGCCGTCGCCCGGCCGCGCGTCGACCACCGTGGTGGTGCGGTCGCTCGCGATGATCGTGACCTCGGCGCCGGGCAGGTCGATGCTGACCGAGATCGGGTCGGGTGTGTCGAATGTCGGCATGAAGCGCTCCTCGTGGTTGTGTGCGTCCGGGCCTCAGCCGACCCAGCCGGTGTAGCTGCGCCCGCTCGCCGAGCCGCGCCCCGCCGCCCGGCGGCCGCCGGGCTCCAGCGTGGCCGCGACGGCGCGGACCAGCCAGGTGTTGACCGACAGGCCCTCCCGGCGGGCGGCCTCCTCGACCTGGACCTTCAGGTGCTCGGGGAGGCGGAGGCTGATGCGGGCGGTGCCGCCGTCCTGGGTGCCCGGCGGGTCCACGGGCTGGACGTCCGCGCCGGACGGCCCGCCGTCGTCGAGGTCGTCGGACGGGTGCCCCGCCGGGGATCGGGTCAGGACGAAATCGGGATCGCCGCGGCGCAGGCGGACCTCCACCGAACCGGGCGCCAGCTCGCGCGTGATCTCGTCGGCGGCCGCCGACAGGACCTCCAGCAGGATCAGCCGGACGGATGACTCGAGCGGTGAGAGCAGTCGGCGGGCGAGGGCGCGCGCGTCCTCGCCGCCTGCCTCCGCGGCGACCGCGAGGTCCCTGTGGAGCCTGTCGACGTACGGCTTGAGATCCATGGCGTCATTATGACGCCAAAATGACGCCAGAACCAGACGTCACCGGGCCATGGCGCGCAGGCGGCTCTTCTGGATCTTGTTCGAGCCGGTGCGGGGCAGGTCGTCCACGACGTCGAGGTACACGGGGAGCTTGTACTTGGCCAGCCGTCCGGCCAGGAACGCCCGCAGCTCGCCGATGGTCAGCTCGCGCCCGGGGACGGTGATCACGAATGCCCGGCCGACCTCGCCCCACGTGGCGTCCGGCACGCCGATCACCGCGACCTCGGCGACCGCGGGGTGCTCGTGGACGGCCGCCTCGACCTCGGCCGGGTAGACGTTCTCGCCGCCGGAGATGTACATGTCCTTGACCCGGTCGACGATGTGGAAGTGCCCTTCGGGGTTCACGTACGCGATGTCGCCGGAGTGGAACCACCGGCCCTCGGAGAAGGCCCGCTCGGTGGCGGCGGGATCGTCCCAGTAGCCGGGGGTCACGTTGGGCCCCTGGATGATCACTTCACCGGGCTCGCCGGGGGCGGTGTCGGTCAGATCGGGCCGGACGCAGCGGACATTGGTGAAGAAGACCGGGACCCCGGCGGACCCGGCCTTGCGTTCGCTCTCGCCCGCCTCCAAGAACGTGGCGCCCGGCGCGGTCTCGGTGAGGCCGTAACCCTGGCAGAAGGTCAGGCCGCGTTCCTGGTAGGCGTGGATCAGCGCGGGCGGGACCGCCGCGCCGCCCGCCATCAGGCAGCGTACGGACGACAGGTCGGCGCCGGCCCAGCGGGGCGACCGGGCGAGCGCGGCGAACATCGTGGTCACGCCGAACATCCAGGTGACGCGGTGCTCGGCGATGAGGTCGAAGCAGGCCTCCACGTCCCAGGACGGCATGATGACCGAGCATCCGCCCTTGAGGAACGTGGGCAGCAGGCACTGGTTGAGCGCCGCCACGTGGAACAGCGGCGCGCTGACCAGCGTCATCTCGTCGGCGGCGACGTCCACCCCGACCAGGAGGTTGTAACAGTTCCAGACCAGGTTGCCGTGGGTCAGCGTGGCGCCCTTGGGCCGGCCCGTGGTGCCGGAGGTGTACAGGACGCAGGCCACGTCGTCGAGGCCGACCGGCACGTCGACGGGCGTGGGGTCGCCGGCGGCGAGCCAGTCCTCGTAGCCGGGGCCCAGCGTCACCACCGTGCGCACGGCCTGTCCGAAGGCGTGCTCGGGGGCGTGGACGAGCACCGTCGCCCCGCTGTGGGCCAGCAGGTAGTCGATCTCTGGCGCGGCGAGCCGGAAGTTCAGCGGCACGAAGACGCCGCCGAGCATGTGCGTGGCGAACATCGTCTCCACGAACGCCGGGTGGTTCTGCCCCAGGTAGGCCACCCGGTCTCCCTTGCGCACCCCGGCCGCGCGCAGCTGCCCGGCCAGCCGGGTGGCGCGGTCGGACACCTCCGCGTACGTCGTCGCGCGGCCGTGGAAGACGAAGGCGGTGCGGTCCGGCGACATCGCGGCCCGCCTGGCCGGCCACCCGCCGAGCCCTGCGTTCAACACCGTCCCGTCACCTCTCAGGCGTAGTGGCGGTAGACGGCACGGGCGACGCAGGCGGGCTTGCCGACGCCGTCGATCTCGACGGTGAAGTCGCAGAGCATCTGCACGCCGTCGCCGGGCACGTCCTCGACCTCGGCGACCCTCGCGGCCAGGCGGACCTTGGCGCCCACGCGCACTGGGCTCGGGAAGCGGACCTTCTCCAGCCCGTAGTTGATGCTCATCCTCACGCCCTGGATGTCGAGCACCTCGTTGAACAGCGGGATGACCAGCGCCAGGGTGAGATAGCCGTGGGCGATGGTGCCGCCGAAGGGGCCGTCCTGCGCCCGCCGGGTGTCGACGTGGATCCATTGGTGGTCGTTCGTGGCGTCCGCGAAGGTGTTCACCCGCTCCTGGGTGATCTCCAGCCAGGCGCTGTGGCCCAGGTCGCGGCCGGCCAGGGCCTTGATCTCCGCGAGTCCGTTCACCGTGGTCATGAGGTCTCCTTGTCGAGGCCCAGCAGGCGGGCGGCGTTGTCCTTGAGGATCTTGGGGCGGACCTCGGGCTTGATGTCGAGCTTGGCGAAGTCGGCCAGCCAGCGGTCCGGGGTGATGACGGGGAAGTCGGAGCCGAAGAGCACCTTGTCCTTGAGCAGGCTGTTGGCATATCGGACGAGCTGGGGCGGGAAGTACTTCGGTGACCATCCGGACAGGTCGATGTGGACGTACGGCTTGTGCGTGGCGACGGCGAGCGCCTCGTCCTGCCAGGGGAAGGACGGGTGGGCCAGGATGACGCGCAGCTCGGGGAAGTCCACGGCCACGTCGTCGACCAGCATCGGGTTGGAGTACTTGAGCCGGATGCCGCCCCCGCCGGGCACGCCCGCGCCGATGCCGGTCTGCCCGGTGTGGAAGAGGGCGGGCACGCCGAGCTCCTCGATGACCTCGTACAGGGGATAGGCCATCGGGTCGTTCGGGGCGAACCCCTGGATGCTCGGATGGAACTTGAAGCCGCGCACCCCGTACCGCTCCACCAGGCGGCGGGCCTCCCGCGCCCCCGCCCTGCCCTTGTGCGGGTCGACGCTGGCGAAGGGGATCAGCACGTCGGCGTGTTCGGCGCAGCTCTCGGCGATCTCCTCGTTGGCGATGCGCGGGTGGCCGGTGGCGTGCTCGGCGTCCACGGTGAACACCACCGCGGCCATCTTCCGCTCCCGGTAGTAGGCGGCCATCCGGGGGATGGTGGGGCGCTCGTGCGAGCCGAAGTACTCCTCGGACGCGCCGAACAACGCCGGGCTCAGCGAGCCGTGGCCGTCCTTGGAGACCTCGGCATGGGTGTGGACGTCGATGGCGACCAGCTCGTCGAGGTTCACCGTCAGGCTCCCTTGGGGGCGGGGATGCCGTAGGTCTCGGGCTCGGCGCCGACGCCCGTGTGCCACTGTCCGGCGATCGCCTCGGCGCTCCAGCCGCCGTCGGCGTACGCCACCGCCTTCTCCTTCGGGTGCGCCCACAGGGCCAGCCGGTCCCCGCCGACGCCGATCGCCTGCCCGGTGACGCCCTTGGAGGCGTCCGAGGCCAGGTACGTGATCAGCCCGGTCACGTCCTCGACCGTGCCCAGCCCCTCGTCCCTGCGCAGCCAGCCGGGCAGCGGCTCCCCGGTGCGCTCGGACTCGGCGATGACCGGCGCGAACGCCGGGATGGTCTTGGTCATCTCGGTGGCCGCGACCGGGATCACCGCGTTGACCATGATGTCGGCCTTGGCCAGCTCCATCGCCCAGGTCCGGGCCATCGCGACGATGCCGGCCTTGGCCGCGGCGTAGTTGGTCTGGCCGAAGTTGCCGCGCTGGCCGGCCGGCGAGCCGACGAGGATCAGCCGCCCGCCCGTGCCCTGCTCGCGCATGCGCACCGCCGCCGCGCGGGCGCAGGTGAACGTGCCCCGCAGGTGCACGTTCACGACGTCGTCGAAGTCCTCGTCGGACATCTTCCACAGCACCCGGTCGCGCAGGATGCCCGCGTTCGTGATCAGCACGTCGAGGCGCCCGAACTCCCGTACGCACGCCTCGACCAGGTGGTCGGCCGCCGCCGTGCCGCCGACGGCGGCGGTCACGCCGACGGCCCGGCCGCCCGCCGAGGTGATCTTCACCACCGCGGCGTCCACCGCCTCCTGGTCGACGTCGTTCACCACCACCGCGGCGCCCGCCGCGGCGAGGGCCTCGGCATAGGCCAGGCCGAGGCCGCGCCCGCTGCCGGTGACGATCGCCGCTTTGCCGGTCAGATCCATGTGGAACACCTCTCAGAACGTGATCACGGGTTTGATCGCCTTGCCCGCGGCCATGTCCCGCGCGGCGCGATCGATGTCGTCGAACGGGTAGTGGCTGATCAGCTTCCGCACCGGCAGCCGGCCGGCGCGGACGAGCCGGACCAGGGCGGGGATGGCGGCCCGCGTCTCGGCGTCGCCGAGGGTCAGGCCGGTCACGCGCCTGCCCGGCAGCATGCCGTTGACGTCCAGGGCCAGCTCGGTGCCGAACGGCGGCGCGCCGACCAGGACGAGCGTGCCGCGGGCGGCGAGCGCGGCGGCGCCCGCGCGGGCCACGGCGACGCTGCCGGTGGTCTCCACGATGCCGTGGGCGCCTCCACCGGACAGCTCCATGACGGCCTCGGCGACGTCGGCCCGGCCCGCGTCCACGGTGTGGGTGGCGCCGAGCTCGCGGGCCAGCTCCAGGCGTTCGGAGATCCTGTCGACGGCGATGACGGCCGTCGCGGGACTCAGGGCCGCCGCCATCACGGCCGACAGCCCGACCGAGCCGGCGCCGAGGACGACCACGGTGTCCCCGAGCCGGGGCCGGAGCACGTTCCAGACGGCTCCCACGCCGGTCAGCACGCCGCAGCCCAGGGGCGCGACCGTCTCCAGCGGCACCTCGGGATCGACCTTGACCAGGCTGCGCTCGTCCACCAGCGCCAGCCGCGCGAACGACGACTGCCCGAAGAAGTGGCCGCCGATCGGCGCGCCGGCGCGCGTGATGGTGCTGCTGCCGTCGGCTCGCCGGCCGCCGATGAGGTTCAGCGGCAGCCAGGAGGCGCAGTAGGCCGGGTGGCCGCCGCGGCAGTTGCCGCAGGCGCCGCAGGAGGTGAAGGACAGGACGACGTGGTCGCCCGGCGCGACCGCCGTGACCGCCGGGCCGACCGCCTCGACGACCCCCGCCCCCTCGTGGCCCAGGACGCCGGGCAGGGGGAACGGCAGACCGCCCGAGGCCACGGACAGGTCGGTGTGGCACAGGCCGGCGGCGGCCATGCGGACGACGGCCTCGTCGTGGCGCGGCTCGTCGAGCTCGACGTCGGTGAGGGTGAAGGGCGCCGCGCCTGACTCGACGACGGCCGCGGTGGTCATGACCATGACGGGCTCCTCAGCCGAGTGAGACGACGACGGACTTGGTCCTGGTGTACGAGGCCAGCGCCTCCGGGCCGGACTCGCGGCCGAACCCGGAGTCCTTCACCCCGCCGAAGGGCACCGCCGGGTCGAGCATCGCCCAGTCGTTCACCCAGACGATGCCCGCCTGGAGCCTGGCCGCGACGCGGTGCGCCCGGGCGACGTCGCCGGTCTGGACGCCCGCCGCCAGCCCGTAGCGGATGCCGTTGGCCAGCGCGATCGCCTCGTCCTCGGAGTCGAACGGCTGGACGGTCAGGACGGGACCGAAGATCTCCTCCCGCACGGCCCGGGAGTCGTCCGGCAGGCCGGCGATGACGGTCGGTTCGTAGTAGTAGCCGCCGTTCAGGTCGAGCCGTTCGCCGTCGCACACGACGCGGCCGCCCTCCTGCCGGGCCAGCGCGACGTACTCCTCGACCTTCTTCAGGTGCCGGTCGGCGGCCATCGGCCCGACGACCGTCGCGGGGTCGCGGGGATCGCCCACCGGGACTCCCGGCACGGCCTCGGCCAGGATCCCGACGATCGTGTCATGGAGCGGCCGGGCCACCAGGAGCCGCGGCCCGGCCATGCAGAACTGGCCGGTGTTGAACACGAAGCCCTTGATGATCGCGCCGATCGCCTTCTCCACGTCGGCGTCCTCGAACACGATGTGCGCGGCGTTGCCGCCGAGCTCCATCGTGACCGGCTTGAGCGCCTCGCCCGCCACGGCGGCGGCGTGCCGGCCGACGGCGGTCGACCCGGTGAAGGCGACCTTGTCGATGCCCGGGTGCCTGAGCAGCGCCTCACCGGCCACCGGCCCGGTGCCGGTGACGACGTTGACCACGCCGTCCGGTACGCCGGCCGCCTGGAACAGCTTCGCCATGAACAGGGCGCTGAGCGGCGTGTCGTCGGCGGGCTTGTGCACCACGGTGTTCCCGGCCGCCAGCGCGGGGGCGAGCTTCGTGCTGGACAGGATCAGCGGGAAGTTGAACGGGGTGATCGCGGCGACCACGCCCACGGGCTCGCGGCGGGTGTAGGCGAAGGCGTTCATGGGCGTGGCGCGGGTGGCGCCGTCGAGGGTCTGCGCCAGCCCGGCGTAGAACTCGTAGTGCTCGATCGCGGTCCGCACGTCCACGGGGCCGCACAGGGCGACCGGCTTGCCGACGTCGAGGCTCTCCAGCCGGGTGAGCTCGCCGGCGTTCTCCCGCATGAGGTCGGCGATCTTGTTGAGCACCCGGGACCGCTCGCGCGGGCTCGTGGTGCTCCAGGGGCCGTGGTCGAACGCCTCGCGGGCGGCCGTCACGGCCGCGTCGACGTCTGTCTCGTCCGCCGCGGCCACGGTGCCGGCCACCTGGCCGGTGGACGGGTCGATCACGTCGGTCCGGCCGCCCTTGGCCGCCTCGCGCCACTGGCCGCCGATGAACAGCCGGCCTTCCTCGAACTCGGGATCGCTCATGGTCGCGCTTCTCTCTCACGGATTCCGCCCGTGGCGGGGCCTCGGAGTGGCCTCGGCCACACGGCAGAAAAGACCGGGTACGCCGAGGACAAGCCGCCTTCGATTGACAGGAAACCTGTCGATTGGCAGTCTTGTTGCCAACAGGTTTCCTGTCAATGGCCTAGCCTGGATCTCCCCGATGACGACTCAGGAGCAGGTGGATGACCGCAGCGGCGGAACAGCAGGCGGGCACGGCCGCGGACAAGGCGCCGCCGTCGCTGCTCTACATGGTCAAACAGGTGGAGCTCGTCGTCCGCTCACGCCTCGACGAGCTGATGCGGCCGACCGGCATCACCGTGACGCAGTACACCGCGCTCACCGTGCTGGAGCGGCACGACGGGCTGTCGGCCGCCCAGCTGGCCCGCGACTCGTTCGTGACCGCGCAGTCCGTGGCCGACCTGGTGCGCGCCCTGGAGGAGCGCGGGCTCATCCGGCGCGAGCGCAACCCGGCCAACCGCCGCGAGCTGCACATCCTCCTCACCGACGCGGGGCGCGAACTCCTGGCCCGCCTCGCCGGGCCGGTACGCGAGCTCGAGGAGCTCATGATCGCCGACCTGTCCTCGCGACAGGTGGGCCAGCTCCGCCACGCGCTCTCCAAGGCGTGGCGGGCTCTTCTCTGAAGCTTTTCGGCGGCGGTGTCAACCGTAGGTCGGACATGAAAGACAGACCTCAGGTGGACGCGCTGGGACGGGTGCGTCCCCAACAATGGCCCGGTGACGTTGACGTTGGGCATGTCGTTGCCGGAGATCGTTGTGGTGCTGGGCGCCGTGCTGCTGGTGGTCGCTCACCGGCTTCCGTCCCGTGCCCGCCGGCCGGTCGCGATCGGCGCGGCGGCGGTCGTGCTGCTCTCCGCGACGGCGCTGGTCCTGGCGGGGGTGCGCTGGCAGTTCGTGCCGGTTCTCGCGGGCGCCGCCATCGTGCTGTCGGTCAGCCTCCCCGTGCTGCTGCGCCGGCCCGCGTGGCGGGCTCCGTGGTGGCTGGCGTTGCCGGGGTGGGCGGCGTGCGCCGGCCTCGTCGCCGCGGGGCCGGTGGCCTCGTGGGCGTTTCCGGTGCCCGTCTTCCCCGAGCCGTCGGGCCGGTTCCCGGTCGGCACCTTCGTGCTGGAGTGGACCGATCCGGGCCGTCCGGAGCCCGCGACGCCCGACCCGGATGACCGGCGCACGGTGGTCGTCCAGTTCTGGTACCCGGCGCGGGGGAGTGCGGCGGGCGCCGCGCGGGCCCCGTATCTCGGACGCACGGAGCGGGAGGCGCGCGTCGTCTCCGGCGCCGCGGCGGCCTATCTCGGGGTGCCCGGTTTCCTGTTCGACGGCGCCTCGGCCGCCCGCACCCGCTCGGTGCCGGGTGCCGCCGTGGCCGCAGGACGGTTCCCCGTGGTGCTGTTCTCGCCGGGGCTCGGGGGCGTGCGCACCCAGAACACCGCCTGGGCGGAGGAGCTGGCCAGTCTCGGCTACGTCGTGGTGGCCCTCGACCACCCGTACGACTCCGCCGCCGTCGTCCTCGCCGACGGCCGGACGATCCGCACCCGGGTCGCCGCGACCGGCGACGATCGCGAGGACGAGCGGCGGGCGGCCGGCTGGACGGCGGTGCGCGCCGACGACCTCGGCTTCGTCCTGACCCAGCTGGGCCGTCTCGACCGGGGTGAGCTCGCGAGCCCGTTGACCGGTCGCCTCGACACCGCTCGGGCCGCGGTGACCGGCCACTCGATCGGCGGGGCCGCCGCGTTGCGGGCGGCCCGCCAGGACACCCGCTTCGCGGCGGTCATCGACCTGGACGGCGCTCCCCACGACCCCGAGCCGCGGCCCTTCCGCCAGCCGGTGCTCGCGCTCACCCACCCGGTGGACCCGGCGGACAACCCGACCTACATTCCTCGCCTCACGCGGGTGCTCGACCTCAGCACCGCCACGAGTTACCGGCTCACCGTCCCCGGGACGGCGCATCTGACGTTCACGGACGCGCCGCTCTACCTTCCGCCCGTGCCCGCGCTGGCCGGGTCGCTGGGCCGTACCGACGGGCTGCGCCTCACGGCTGCCACCAGCGTCGCCTTCCTCGACGCGACCTTACGCGGCAAGCCGGGCGACCTCGCCGCGCGGCTGTCGCCGTACGGCGACCTCACCGTCCACCACGCGGACAGCGAAGTACGATCCGGCGGGTGAACGGGAAGCGCTGGACCGACTACCTCTACGAGCGCCACCCACCGGCCCGGCTGCACGCCTGGGCGCGCGAGCTGGCCTACTTCCGCTTCTGCCGCGCGTACGGCGGACACGCCAACGACGGCGACCA
Organism: Nonomuraea sp. JJY05; assembly: GCF_043496855.1. Lineage (NCBI taxonomy): Bacteria > Bacillati > Actinomycetota > Actinomycetes > Streptosporangiales > Streptosporangiaceae > Nonomuraea > Nonomuraea sp. JJY05. Next base: position 187,293 of record NZ_JBIEIS010000006.1, on the reverse strand, counting down.
GCTGCTGGCCGCTCTGCGCGTCGAGACGCAGGACGACCTCGTGCGGACGCTGTCCGCGCTCGGCGTGCCCGTGACGTGGCTGCGTCCCGGCGACCCGCGGCCGGTCCCCGGCGTCGCCTACACCGCGGTCGAGTTCGCCCGCTGCCGGGCCGTTCGGTGACACCGCGCCGCCGGATCGAGGCCGCGCTGCGCGCCGGGATCCACTACCTGGACGTCACCGGCGAGACCCTGGTCGCGATGAGCACGTTCGACACCTACCGGGACGATCCGTGGGTGAAGGAGGCGGGCATCGTGGTGGCACCGGTGATGGCGTTCTACGGCGCGCTGGGCGACCTGCTGGCGACCGTCGCGATGGGTGACTGGCCGGCGGCCGACGAGATCTCGATCGCGGTGGCCCTGGACAGCTGGCACCCGACCCCGGGCACCCTGCTGGCCGGGCAGCGCCGGGCCGGGCGGCGGGTGGTCTTCTCGGACCACCACCTGCACGTCGTCGCGGGGGACGAGCCGCAGCCGAAGGGGACCTGGACGTTCTCCGACCCGTTCGGGACCCAGGACGTCGTGGGGCAGTTCTCCAACGCCGACGTGGTCACCGTCTCGCGCCACCTGGACACCCCGCGGATCGACGCCTTCCTGAACGTCGCCCCGCTGAAGGACCTTGGCGACCCGGAGACCAAGGGTCCGCAGGCGGCCGGCGCCGACGGACGATCGGCCCAGGTCTTCCTGGTCGAGGTCGTCGTCCGCCGGGGGGACGAGCGGCGGCGGGTGTCGGCGCGCGGCCGCGACATCTACGCCGTCACCGCGCCGATCGTGGTGGAGGCCGCCGAGCGGATCCTGACCGGCCGCGGCCGGGCCACCGGGGTCGTCACCGCCGGGGAGATCTTCGATGCCGAGGACTTCCTGCGGTCCCTCCCGCTGGACGCGCTGTCGCTGGACGGCGAGTGAAAATTCCCGCCCTATTGCGAACGCCGCGGCAATCGACGTACGACGACGCCGACGAATCTTTCCATCGGCACGTATCCGTGGTGTCGTGAGTCGTAAGAACGCGTGAGATTGTCGCCCAGGACCAGCAGATTCCCGGGCGGTACGGAGGTTTCCGCGAGCCCGGGAAAATCGACGGGCGGCACCGGATCGCCGGGCACCGCCACCGCCCGTTTGATGATGAAATCCGGCTCCTCCCATTGATCGTGGGCCGGCATTCGGTCCCGTTGGACGAGCACCACCTGGCCCCGCCGTACCCGGGCGAACGGCACGCGCCGGACCAGCACCCGGTCGCCGGACTCGTACGCCGGCTCCATGCTCCGGCCGTTCACGGTGACGAGCAGGTGCCGCCTGCGCACCCACAGCAGGCAGGCACCTCCCAGCAGGGCAAGGACGACGATCACCACGTCACGGGCAGTCGGTCCCGAAGCTCGCGCACCCGCAGCGGTGCCCGCTGATGCAGTCGTAGCACAGCTTGCCCCGGTAGTTGCGGTTGCCGATCCAGATGCAGCAGGGAATGCATTCGCAGTTGCACCGGTCGATGGCGGACGCCGTCGCCTGCGGGACGACTTTCTGGAGAAGCCGATCGCTCAATTGCTCCAGCAGTGCTTTCACGATCACCTCCGGTATGGGGTCGTTCCGGCTAGTGTCCCCGTTCACGCTTTCCGGAGCCTGTCGTGGTTCTGTCGATCGACGACAGGCGGGCGACAGGTCCGGGAAAGCGGCGGAGGCCATGATTTCCGGGAGCTTCTCAAATGCGGTCAGCGTGAAGGGAATATCGCCCATGGTGTTCATCTCGGTGGCAGTGGTCCTCGTCGGGGCGCTGTGCCTGCTCGACCTGCTGCTGACGTTCGGCGTCATCCGCCGGCTCCGCGCGCACACCGCCGAGCTGGAGCGGCTCGGCAACAACGGCATGTGGACGAGCGACCTCATCCCCGCCCCGGGCCACAAGGTCGGCGACCTCGCCGCCTCGACGCTCGACGGCGATCCGGTCTCCGCCGCGACGTTCGCGGAGCAGACGCTCGTGGCGTTCTTCTCGCAAGGGTGCTCGGCCTGCGAGGACAAGCTTCCGGAGTTCGTGAGCCAGGCCGGGGCCGTGCCCGGCGGCCGGGACCGGGTGCTCGCCGTCGTCTCCGGGGAGCCCGCCCAGATGACCGAGACGCTCGACGCCCTGTCCCCTGTGGCGCGCGTGGTCGCCGGGCAGCAGGCCGCTCCCGTGATCGACGCCTTCGCGGTGCGGGCGTTTCCCACTTTCAGCCTGGTCGAAGCCGGCACGGTGCTCGCCAGCGACAACGACCTCGCCCGCCTCCCGGCGCCCTCCAGAGCATGAGCCCGCGCCACCCCGCGATGCCGTCCGGCCTCGCACGGGTGGTGTCACCGGTACGGCGCTCGGCTTCCGGCCGCCTGGTGGGGGCGGGTGGCGTCACTGGTACGGTGCTCGGCCTGCGGTCGCCTGGTGGGCGTGGGTGGTGTCACCGGTACAGGGCTCGCGCGTCGTGGAGTCCGTCCTCGGCCTGGGCCGCAGCGTCCTGAGGGGGCTGGGCATGCTCGGCTCGGTGTCCGTGATCAGTCAGCTCGTCACGGTCGTCGTGCTGATGCCGGGCCTGCCCGTGCTCCTCGTGAAGCCGGCTGGGCAGAGGGCGTCGCGGGACATCCACCCGGCCCAGCGGCGTGAGGTGCTCTACGGGGAGCCGCCCGGAGCGGGAGGGCGGCGAACGCGGTCCGGGTAGGCGGCGGCTCAGTACAGCCAGCGGTAGGAGCGCACCACGTCCGCCGCGTCGCGCTCGGCGGCCCAGGCGGCGTCGGACACGCGCGCCGCAAGCCCCGCCCCGACGGCGGCTGATCGCCGGAGGATCAGCGTGCCGTACGGTTGGCAGCACGCTGCTCCCTCGGCGATGATGATCGGCGCAGCTCGATGAAGGAGGCATTCTGCGCCCTGACATGAGCCGGGTAGACGAGGACAGCGCGGGCGAAAGGGACTTCCGGCGCCTGTGGGCGGGCGCGACCGTGAGCCAGCTGGGTTCGGCGGTGAGCATGGTCGCCCTGCCCGTGGTCGCCATCACCGTGCTGGACGCCTCGGCTTTCCAGGTCGCCTTGTTGTCGGCGATTCAGGCTGTCACAATTGTCGTCGTCGCATTTCCCGTGGGGCGGTATATCGAATTCCGGGCCAAACGCCCGGTCCTGATCTGGTCGGATATCGCTAGATGTATTTTGACGCTCAGCATTCCGGTCGCGGCGTTCTCCGGGCTGCTGACATTCGCTCATCTGTGTGTCGCCGCTCTGGGCAACGCCGCCGGCCAGATCGCCTCCTCCGGGGCGGCGCAGGCGCATCTGAAGGCTCTCGTCCCGGCCGAGAGGCTGATGAGCGCCAACAGCCGCCTGGAGTCGACCCGCTGGTTGAGCGTGCTGGTCGGCCCGTCCCTGGCCGGTCCGCTCATCGGCGTCCTGTCGGCGGTCGGCGCGCTGATCGTCGACGCCGTGTCGTTCGTCGTGAGCGCCTGGACGATCCGGTCGCTGCGCACGCCCGAGCCGCCACCGCCCGCGCGCGAGCCGAGCCCCTCCCGGCGCGCGGAGCTGTTCGCCGGGTGGAGCTTCGTACGGACGCATCCGGTTCTGCGGCGGATGTTCGCGAGCTGGCTCATCTTCGCCGGCGCGAGCGCGATGGCGACGCCGCTGAGCTCGCTGTTCTACCTGCGCGACCTGGGCTTCACCCCATGGCAGTACGGCCTGCTCATGGGGCTGCCTTCGCTCGGCGGCTTCCTCGGCGCGCGGCTCGCGCCGAGGCTGGGCAGGCGATTCGGCCTGGTCCGCGGCCTGTGGTGGGTCAGCCTTTGGCGCGGCCCCTGGTACGCGCTCATCCCGCTGGCCTCACCCGGCACCGCCGGCCTGGTCCTTTGCGGGTTCGGCTTCGCGGGCGTGCTGTTCTTCTCCGGCCTGGCGAACTCCACCATGACGACCTACCGCCAGCTCGGCACCCCGGACCACCTGCTGGCCAGGGTGTCGACGCTCTGGATCTTCGCCACGAACGTCACGCAGCCGGTCTTCATCGCCTTCGGCGGCCTGGTCGCGAGCACGCTCGGCACCCGGGCGGGCCTGTTCCTGGTCGCGGCCTGCATGTGCGTCTCCGGCCTGTTCCTGCCCCGGCGTTCGGAAGATCACGTCTGAGACCCCAGCCGGGCGCGGAGCCCGAGCAGGACGTCGATCACCAGGAACGCCGCCAGCGAGATGCCCATCAGCGGCAGGAAGATCCCGACGGCGATGGCGACCAGGCCGAGCGGGACCAGCAGGGCCCAGGACACGTTGCGCCAGCCGCCCCGGGGGTACGGCTTGCCGAAGCCGCGGGTGGGCCGGCGGCGCCACCACATGCGGTAGCCGAGCACGATGAGGGTGATCAGGCCGATGGCAAGGAGCGCGAGGATGATCTGGTTGGCCAGGCCGAACAGCAGGCCCATGTGCCCGTCGATGCCCCACCGGGCGAGCTTGGCGGCCAGCGAGTAGTCGGCGAAGCGCAGCTCGGCGCTCACCTGGCCGGTGGTGGCGTCGACGGCGACCTGGTCCAGGCGGGTGGGCGCGGTCTTGTCGATCTCCTTCACCAGGTAGGGCGCGCCGGCGTTGGCGGGCCAGGTGATCTCCAGCGGGCCGGACAGTCCCTTGCCGGCGGCGGCCTGGGCGACGCGGTCCACCCCGACGTCGGCTCCGCCGGCCTGGTGTCCTGCGGTCGCGGTGTGCGCGGCGTGGTCGCCGCCGGAGACGTCGATCGACGGGGTCGTCCAGTTGAGCGCCGCGCGCAGCTCGTCGACGTTCTCCCCGGCGTACTTCGACCAGGTCAGGCCGGTGGCGGACAGGAACAGCAGGCCGAGCACCGCCCACAGGCCGACCGAGCCGTGCCAGGACAGCGTGCGGCGCTGCCCGCTCGCCGCGCGGTCGGGGACGATGAGGTGGCGCCGGTTGCGGCGGCGGCGGGCGACCCAGAGGGCCAGGCCGCCGAGCGCGACCACCCACAGCCAGCTGGCGGCCAGTTCGCTGTAGATCCGCCCGGGTTCGCCCAGGTGGAGCTGGCGGTGGAGGGTGGAGATCCAGGCGCGTACGGGCAGCGCTCCGGAGCTGCCGTAACTTTCCAGCGTGCCGCGCACCTGGCCGGTGGAGGGATCAACGAACACGGCCAGCTGGGTGCTCTCGGCCAGGCCCGGCTGGTTGATCAGCACGCGGGTGGTCTGGCCCGGCTCGGCGCCGGGCCGTACCGCGGTGACGGCGCCTTGGGGGTGGGCCGCGCGGGCCGCCGCGACCTGCGCGCTGAGGGGCAGGCTGGTCTTTCCGGCGGGCGCGGTGAGCTCGTGCTGGTAGACGACCTGCTCGATCTGGTACGAGGCGGCGTACAGCAGGCCGGTGCAGGCGGCGACGAGCAGGAAGGGGGCGATGAGGACGCCCGCGTAGAAGTGCAGCCGCAGCACCAGCGGGCGCAGCGCGGCCCAGGCGGTGCGGTCACGGGACGGGGGTGGGGCGTGATCGACGGTATTGGTGACGTCGGAGGTCGAGGTCATCAGGCGTTTCTCCACTCACAGCGCGCACAGGTACGTCGCGCTCTCGACAAGGGTTCGAGGTCCGCCCACGCCGTTCACAGGGCGTGGCGGAACGCGGGCCGGCGGCCCGGAAGGGGTCAGATGAGGGAGAAACGCACCGGCGGGCCCCGCCGGGAGATCGCCGCCGCGAACAGGCGCTGGAGGAAGGCGTCGTGGTCGTCCCACGCCGAGGGCCGGCCACCGCGCGGGCTCGGCTCGGCCGGCCCGCCCGTCAGGACAGACAGGACGCTCCACCAGCGGCCGACCGAGGCGACGGCGAGATGGAGCAGCGCGGCGAGAGCGGACTCGCCCCGCGCCAGCCACCAGGCCGAAATGACCGCCGTCATGGCGTGCACGAGGAACATGCCCACGCCCGTGGCGTGCTCATGAGGCGGCGGCACGTCGGCGCCGCGCGCGCCGAACAGGAGATGCATGCCGTACTGGGCGGCGAAGCACGCCGCGAGCAGCACCTCCATGCCGCGCTGGCGGCCGCCGAGCAGGAACGCGCCCGTCCAGGTCAGCGCGAGCGCGCCGAGCAACGTGCCCGTGCGCACCGGATCGCCGCCGGCCAGTCCATGCAGGGCGGCCGAAACCAGCACGCAGACCGCCGCGAACACCGCGGCGCGTATTGCGCGCAAGAAGGGCTGACCGACATGCACCCGGTCATAGTGCCATGTGATCGTGAATTCGTATACACGGAATTCGGATCTTAAAAACTTTGCCTGTTGCTTGAACCCGACGGCGGGAACCCGCGTATCTCTCCTAAAGGCGAGCCATGAGCGCGCCTGGTGGTTTTACGGGAAAGGTTCGCGCCAATGACCCTGTCCGTCGCGGTAAAGGGAATGAGCTGTGGCTGCAGTGCCTCGACGATCCGGGCACAGGTCCTGCCACTGCGGGGCGTCGAGCGGGTGGAGGTGGACGTGCTGGGGGGCCGCGTCACCGTGAGCGGAGGCCCGCTGCTCGAGGAGTCGCAGGTGCGTGCGGCGATCCTCGAGGCGGGATACAAGGTGGCCTCTTGATGGTCAGAGGCGCCTGATCTGAGGACGGCGGCACCGGTGTGCGAAGATCTGTCCGCGATGGGTCCGATGTCGGTGGTGCGGTGGGTGCGCGCGGCGAGCTTCGCCGCCACGTGCGCCGCCCTGGCCATGCTCGGGCACCTGGCGGGCGGGGGCTACTTCGACGCGGTGTCGACACTGGGCGGCTTCCTGCTCCTGCTGCCGGCCGCGCTGGCCTTGACCGGGCGTGAGCGCAGCCTGGGCGCCATCCTGCCGGCGACGGCCTTGTCGCAGGTCATCCTGCACGTCCTGCTGAGCCAGGGCGCCGCCCACCACGCGATGGCCTCCCTCGGGGCCGTCCCGGGCGCGGCGCAACTCCACCACGGAGGCTCCCCGACCTTCGGGATGCTGGTCATGCACGCGCTGGGCGTGCTGGTGACCTCCGCGTGGCTGCGGTGGGTCGAGTCGGGCCTGTGCGCCCTGGTCCGGCAGGTGGCCGGACGGGTGCTGCGCCCGCTGCTGGTGCTGGTTTTCACGGTGGCCGGGTGCACGGCCACCGGGCCGAGGGCGATCGCGTACGCGGGTGAGGACGAAACCCCGCCTATTCGCGCCTTCCTCCGATATGCCCTGGTAGGGCGGGCACCTCCTGGAGCGCACGCAGGGACCGCCTGATCCGGCACCGGCCGGCTGTGCCGATTCCTGGGGCCGATTCCTGGGGCCGATCCCCGGGGTCGATCCCCGGCGCCGATTCCCGGGGCCCTTTTCCATGCCTTTTTCCCGACACCGGGCGTGCCGTAGAGCCGTCCGGGCGTCGCGCGTTGCCGTGATGCGCCGGTCACCGCTGTGACCGGCGCCGGTCTCGCGTGCCTCCAGACTCGACCTCGAAAGAGCATCATCGATGAACCCTTGTCATGTGCGCCGCCCGCTGGCCGCCGCGCTCTGCGCGCTGATGGCCCTGACCGCGGCCGGTTGCGGTGACCCCGGCCGCCCCGCGAGCGGAGCCGCCGCCGTCCCCACCACGTCCGGCTATCCCCTGACCTTCGACAACTGCGGCCTGCGCGTCACCTTCCAGAAGCCGCCCCAGCGCGTGCTGATCCTCAACGGCACCAGCGTGGCCGAGGTGGAGAGCTTCATCATGCTCGGCCTGGACAAGAACGTCCTGGCCAACGCCCAGAGCTACGGCGTCTCCGACGACCCCGCGATGATCGGCAGGATCAAGGCGCTGCCGACGGGCGGGCTGACGATGAACAAGAACTTCGACGTCCCCGCCGAGCAGGTGCTCAAGCTCAAGCCCGACCTGGTGGTCTCCACCTGGTCCGGCGGGTTCGACGCCAGGAACGGCTTCGCCACCCGCGAGCAGCTCGCCGCCGCCGGGATCACCTCGCTCGTCAACCCGGTCAACTGCGCGATGGGCAAGCCCGAAGCCACGGAAGAGGAGAAGCGCGCCTACCGCAACCAGTCGATCAACTCCTCGCTGGAGTTCATCGCGCTGCTGGGGCGCGTCTTCGACGTCCAGGACCGGGCCGCCGACCTGATCGGCCGGCTGCGCGCCCGCGTCGAGACCGTACGGGCGCGGGTCGCGGGCCGGCCCGCCAAGAAGGTCCTCATCGCCTATCCCGGCATGGCCATGATGAACGCCAACGGGCTGCCCGCCGTGATGACCGGCGGCATCTACGACGACGTGATCAAGGCCGCCGGCGGCGTCAACGCCTTCGCCGGGCAGAGCTCGGACACGACCCGCACCCTCAACACCGAGCAGCTCGCCACCGCCCAGGTGGACGTGCTCGTGGTCGGGCAGTTCACGCCGGACGAGAAGCCCGAGGCGGAGGCGGCCAAGCTGTTCGCCGCCTACCCGCACTGGGCCGCGTCCAAGTCCAGGACGTACGCGGTGGTCTCCGACGGGGTGTATCTCGGCCCGCTCAACGCCACGGCCGTGGAGAAGCTCTCCAAGGTGGTCCACCCCGGTGACTGACACCCTCGCACCCGCACCGGCCACCACAGCCGCGCCGTCGCGGCGCCCGCACCTCGTCTCCGGGCCCGCCACCGGGCTGCTGCTGGCCGCCCTCGTCGTCGCGCTGGTCGCGGCCCTGGTGGCGGGCATCTCCGTCGGCTCGGTCAACCTTCCGCCCGGTCAGGTCTGGGGCGTGGTCTGGGCCCACCTGACCGGGCGCGGCGCGCAGGCCGACCCGCTGCTCAGCCAGGTCGTCTGGGACCTGCGCACCCCTCGGGCGCTGCTGGCCTCGCTCGCCGGGGCCGGCCTGTCGGTGGCCGGGGTCGCGCTGCAGTCCCTGGTGCGCAACCCGCTGGCCGACCCGTACGTGCTCGGCGTGTCCTCGGCCGCCTCGCTCGGGGCCGTGCTGGTCCCCGCGCTGGGCAGCGCCGTGCTGGCCGGGACGCTCGGCGTCACCGGGGCGGCCTTCGCCGCCGCGCTGCTGTCGGCACTGCTGGTGTACGTGCTGGCGCAGCGCGCGGGCCGGCTGCTGGACTCCTGGCTGGTGCTGACCGGGGTCGCCGTCGGCTATTTGTGCGCGGCGGCCACCACGTTCGTGCAGCTCCAGCTCAACCCGACCGAGCTGCAGGGCATGATGTTCTGGCTGATGGGCAGCGTCGCGGGGGCGTCCTGGGCCGACCTGGGCGTGCCCGCCCTGATCATCGTCTGCTGCCTGGCCTGGCTGTCCCTGCAGGCCCGCGCGCTGAACGCGCTGCTGGCCGGGGAGGAGGCCGCCATCGCCGTCGGCGTGCCGGTGGCGGTGCTGCGGATCGGGCTGCTCGTGGCCGGCTCGCTGCTGACGGCCACCGTGGTCAGCGTCGTCGGCGGCATCGGATTCATCGGGCTGATGATCCCGCACATGGCCAGGTTCGTCGTCGGGGCCGACCACCGCCGCGTGCTGCCCGTGTCGCTGCTGGCCGGGGCGCTGTTCCTGGTGCTGGTGGACCTGGCGGCCCGGATCGCCGACCGGCCCAACGAGCTGCCGGTGGGCATCTTCACCACCGGGCTCGGCGTGCCGTTCTTCCTGTGGCTGCTGCGCCGCCGTTCGAGTGGAGGCACCGATGCGGCTTGACCTGGCCGGCGTCAGCGCCAGAATCGACGCCCGTCCCATCGTCAGCGACGTCCATCTGACCGCCGGGCCGGGCGAGTTCGTCGCGCTCATCGGCCCGAACGGAAGCGGCAAGTCCACCCTTCTGCGGACCGTCTACCGCTCGCTGCGCCCGTCCGGCGGCGTGGTCCGGCTCGACGGGCAGGACCTGTGGCGGATGCGGCCCCGCCAGGCCGCCCGCCACCGCGCCGTGCTGCCCCAGCACAGTCAGGTCGCCGACGGGTTGTCCGCCGCCGACGTCGTCGGCGCCGGCCGCCACAGCCACCAGCGGCTGCTCGACCGGGAGAACGCCGCCGACCGCGCGGCGGTCGCCACCGCGCTGGAACGGGTCGGCATGGCCTGGGCGGCCGACCGGCTGATGACGACGCTGTCGGGCGGGGAGCGGCAACGCGTGCTGCTCGCCCGCGCGCTGGCCCAGCAGGCGCCGCTGCTGGTGCTCGACGAACCCACCAACCATCTGGACGTCGGCTCCCAGCTCCTGCTGCTGGACCTGATCCGCTCCCTCGGCCTGACCCTGCTGGCCGCCCTGCACGACCTCGACCAGGCCGCCGCCTACGCCGACCAGGTCGTCGTCCTGCGCGACGGCCGGGTCGCCGGGCACGGCCCGCCCCTGGAGGTGCTGACGCCGGCGTTCATCGAGGAGGTCTTCGGCGTGCGCGCGCACATCAGCCCGCATCCCATAACCGGCCGCCCGCACATCGCCGTGGCCTCACCCGCGCCGTGAAAGTGCGCCGCCCGGTCCCGGCACCTTCGCCGGGGCCGGCCGGCGCCGCGTCAGTGGCCCGCGTGCTGATGAGGCTTGGCGGCGACCCACTCCCTGGCCGCCTCGGCGCGATCGCGCAGGGTGGCGAGCAGCGCGGCCAGGTTCTCGTGGTCCATGTACGACGTCCTGCCGATGTCGTCGATGTGCGTGGTCACCTGGCCGGACAGGCCGGTCACCTCGCCGAGTGATGCGAGGATCTCGCGGGTCTCCGCAGCGTTCAGATCGCACATGGCCTCACCGTACGCAGCGCGGGGCCGGTCGCACATAGGCGGGCGAGCGAGGATTCCCGAGCCAACAGGCAAGAAAGGTGCACTTTCCTACGCGATGCTTTATCGATAAAGTAGCCGCCGCCGCTTACCGAGAAAAGGTGTGAACCATGAGTGACGCTGTCGTGTCCGCCGTGCTCAACGTTGACGTCAAAGGCCCCGTGATCAGCAGGCACGTGTACGGCCACTTCGCCGAGCACCTGGGCCGGTGCATCTACGGCGGCTTCTACGTGGGCGAGGACAGCGAGATCCCGAACGCCGGCGGGATCCGGCTGGACGTCGTCGAAGCGCTGCGCGCCTTGAACATCCCGAACCTTCGCTGGCCCGGCGGCTGCTTCGCCGATGAGTACCACTGGATGGACGGCATCGGCCCCAAGGAGCAGCGCCCGGCGATGGTGAACACCCACTGGGGCAACGTCGAGGAGAACAACCACTTCGGCACCCACGAGTTCATGGCCCTGTGCGAGCTGCTCGGCGCCGAGCCGTACATCAACGGCAACGTGGGCTCCGGCACGGTCAAGGAGATGAGCGACTGGGTCGAGTACCTCACCCGCGACGGCGACTCCCCGATGGTCCGCCTGCGCAAGGCCAACGGCCGTGACGAGCCCTGGCGGGTCCGCTTCTGGGGCCTCGGCAACGAGGCCTGGGGCTGCGGGGGCAACATGACCGCGCAGCACTACGCCGACGAGGCGCGCCGGTACGCCACGTTCTGCCGCGACCACGGCGACAACCGGCTGTACCGCATTGCCGCCGGCGCGAACTCCGACGACTACTCCTGGACGGAGACGCTCATGAAGGCGCTCGGCCACCTCGGCTGCGCGCGCCGGCCCGCCGGGTTCTTCCAGGCCCTGTCGCTGCACTACTACACGATCGCGGGCAACTGGCAGGACAAGGGCGCCGCCACGGTGTTCGACACCGACGAGTACTACCGGACCATGGTCAAGGCCGCCCACACCGACGAGCTGCTCACCGGCCACTCCAACGTGATGGACTGCTACGACCCGCACAAGACCGTCGGCCTGATCATGGACGAGTGGGGCACGTGGTGGAACGTCGAGCCGGGCACCAACCCCGGCTTCCTCTACCAGCAGAACACGCTCCGGGACGCGCTGGTCGCGAGCCTGCACTTCGACATCTTCCACCGCCACGCCGACCGGCTGGTGATGGCCAACATCGCCCAGACGGTGAACGTGCTCCAGGCGATGATCCTGACCGACCCGGACTCCGGGGCGCTCGTGCTCACCCCGACGTACCACGTGTTCGAGATGAACAAGGGGCACCAGGACGCCACGTCACTGCGGGTCGATCTCCTCTCGGACGTGCCCACCCGCGAGGTCGGACCGGACACGCTGGCGACCGTCTCGCTGTCGGCGAGCCGCAAGGACGACAAGGTGCTCATCTCGCTGTCCAACCTGGACGCGGCCGACGCGGCCGACGTCGAGCTGGACCTGCGCGGGGGCAGTGTGGGCGAGGTCGCCTCGCGGATCCTCACCGCGGGGGCGCCGCAGACCCACAACACGCCCGACGCGCCCGCCGCCGTCGCCCCGCGCTCCCACGAGCAGGTCACGGTCACCGGTACGCGCCTGCGGGTGCACCTGCCCGCCCACTCCTTCGTCACCGTGGAGGTCGGCGTCGCCTGAAGGCGGTGGCCTCGTGAGGCGCAGTAAGCTCGAACGAGCGGCGGCCACAGTCGGAAGCGGCCGGATCGGATCCGGCCGAAGGGGCAGGACCTGAGGAGCGGCATGGTCACCATGGGCGACGTCGCCAAGTTGTCCGGGGTGTCGAAGATGACGGTCTCCAACGTCATCAACGACCGCGCCGGAGTGAGCGACGAGGTCCGCCGCCGCGTGCTCGAAGCGATCCGCCAGTCCGGCTACCGCGTCAACGTCTCCGCCCGTACCCTCAGGTCCGGGCGGACCGGCGTCATCGGGCTGGCCGTTCCCGAGATCGACCGGCCCTACTTCGGCCAGCTCGCCGCCCACGTGATCGACGAGGCGCGGGGGCGCGGCTTCCACGTCGCGATCGAGCAGACCGGCGCGGCCGCGGCCGGGGAGATCGACGCGATCTCCCATTCGTACACCCTGCAGTTCGACGGGCTGATCCTCAGCGCGGTCGGGATCGACCCCCAGGACTCGCGGCTGACCGGCGGCGACTGTCCGATCGTGATGCTCGGCGAGCAGGACTTCGCCGCGCGGTTCGACCACGTCGCCATGCCCAACGAGGAAGGCGCGAAAGCGGCGACCACGCATCTGATCGACCGCGGCTGCCGCCGGATCGCGATGGTCACCGGCGATTCCCTCGACGGCGTCAACGTGGTGACGCGCCGCTACCAGGGCTACCTCGCCGGGCTCGCCGAACGGGGACTCGACCCCGATCCGACGCTGCTGTTCGCCTTCAGCGGGATGACGCTCGAATCGGGCCGCGAGGCGGCCTACCGGATCGTCGACTCCGGCCACGAGGTCGACGGCGTGGTCGCGGTGAGCGACACCGTCGCCCAGGGAGTCTTCCGGGGCCTGGCCGACCGCGGCGTCCGGGTGCCCGACGACATCCGCCTCGTCGGGTATGACGACATCCCCGAAGCGGCGTACATGGTGCCCTCGCTGTCCACGGTGGCCCCCGACCACCGGTGGATGGCCGCGAAGGCGGTCGAGCTGGTGACCGCCCGCATCCAGGACCCGTCCCGTCCGGCCGGCGAGCACACCGCGCCCTTCGAGCTGATGGTCCGCGAGTCCACCCGCTGACGCCCCCGCCTCAGCCCGCGCGGGGCTCCGGGGACCACCTCGACGGCGAGCCCCTCGGCCCGGCGCTGGTGGCTCCGGGGACCACCTCGACGGCGAGCCCCTCAGCCCGCGGCTGCTCGCCGGTTGACCTCAATTCCAGTTGAGGTTGCACGCTGGGAGGGTCAGTTCGAAAGCAGGCAGGAGTGAGCGGTAATGCGGGTGGTTCGGGTGATCGGGTTCGGCGGGCCTGAGGTGCTGGTGCCCGGAGAGGCGCCGGATCCGGAGGCCGGGCCGGGGCAGGTCGTGGTCGAGGTGGCGGTCGCGGGCGTGACGTTCGTCGAGACGCAGATCCGGCGCGGCACCGACAAGTGGCATGCCCGGCCGGAGTTGCCGTACGTGCCGGGCGGGCTGGTGGCCGGGCGGGTGAGCTCGGCCGGGGAAGAGGTGGATCCGGCGTGGGTGGGCCGGCGGGTCATCGCCGGGACGGGGGAGACCGGCGGTTTCGCCGAGCGGGCCGTGGCCGCGGTCGAGGACCTGTTCGCGGTGCCGGACGGCCTGGGGTTGCCGGAGGCCGTCGCCCTGCACAGCGACGGCAGCACCGCGCAGGGACTGATCGAGGGAGCCAAGGTCCGTCCCGGCGAGTGGGTGCTGGTCGAGGCGGCGGCCGGCGGCGTCGGCAGCCTGCTGGTGCAGCTGGCCCGTACGGCGGGCGCGCGCGTCGTCGGGGCCGCCCGCGGATCGCGCAAGCTCGACCTGATCCGGGAGCTGGGCGCCGAAGCCGCGGTCGACTACTCCGAACCGGGCTGGACCGAGCGGGTGCTGGAGGCGACCGGCGGGGCGGGGCCGGAGGTGGTCTTCGACGGCGTCGGCGGGGAGATCGGGCGGGCCGCGTTCGAGGTGACGGCCCGTGGCGGCCGTTTCTCGGTGCACGGCGCCTCCAGCGGCGAGGCCACCGTCATCGATCCCGAGCAGGCGCGCCGCAAGGACGTGGAGGTGATCGGCATCGAGCAGCTCTTCGACTTCGGGCCGCACGTGGTGCGGTGGGCGGAGCAGATGATGGCGCAGGCGGCCGCGGGGCTCGTCCGGCCGGTCATCGGGCAGACCTTCCCCTTGGAGCGCGCCGCCGACGCGCACGCCGCGATCGAATATCGCACCGCTCTGGGGAAGACCCTGCTGCTGATCTGACCGCGCCGGCTACGGGCGACGGGCGCGGAGGTGGGCGATGCCCTTGTCCGTGCCGGTTACGGGCGGTGGGCGGGGAGGTGGGCGATGCCCTTGTCCGTGCCGGTTACGGGCGGTGGGCGGGGAGGTGGGCGATGCCCTTGTCCGTGCCGGCTACGGGCGGTGGGCGCGCAGGTGGGCGATGCCCATGTCGAGGGCGGCCTCCAGGTGCGTGACCTCGCCGGTGGACATCTGGATCAGGACGCCGCCCTGGATGCCGGCGAGCAGGGCGGCCGCCGCGTGGTCGGGGTCCAGATCGGGATCGATCTCGCCGGCGTCCTGCATGTGCCGTACGCCGGTGGCGATCTCGGCCTGCCAGCGCCGCATCAGCTCGATGACCACGGCCTGGGCGGCGGGTGTACGGCTGCCCAGCTGCGAGGTGACCGAGTTGAGCGGGCACAGGCGGCCCTGGCGGCGGTAGTGGTCGACGACCGTGTCACGCCACCGCTGCCAGGCGGGCCACGAGGTCAGCTCGCCGAGCGCCGGCTGCTGGTTCTCCAGCACGCGGTCGGCCTCCAGGCGGGCCACCGCCAGCAGCAGCTCCTCGCGCCCGCCGGGGAAGTAGTGGAAGAGCTGGCTCTTGCTTGTGGCGGTCGCGGCCAGCACGTCGTCGAGGGTCGTGGCGGCCACGCCGAACTCGCGGATGTGCGCGGCGGCGCCCTCGAGGATGCGCTGCCGCGTCGCGGCGCCCTTGCGAGTGAGCGTGCGCATGGAGACCTCCCCGGGTTTGGACTTGCCGGTCCATTTTAGCGTCGGCATCCTGGACCGCGAATCCACACTTTCGCACGGGAGAATCACCATGTCCGCACGTCTTCAGGGGCGCACCGCCCTGGTCACGGGCTCCACCGACGGCATCGGCACGGCCATCGCCCGCGCGCTGGCCGCCGAGGGCGCGCACGTCATCGTCAGCGGCCGGAACACCGCCAAGGGCGAGAAGGTCGTCGCGTCCATCGCCGAGGAGGGCGGGCAGGCCTCGTTCGTCCGCGCCGACCTCGCCGGAGGGCTGCCTGCCGTCCGCGAGCTCGCCGACGCCGCGCACCGGCTGGCCGGCGGCCCGCTGGACATCCTGGTCAACAACGCGGCGCTGCTGATCAACCCCGCCCCCACGGCCGAGGTGGCGGAGGAGCTCATCGACCAGGCCCTGGCCGTCAACGTCAAGGCCGCCTTCCTCCTCACCGGCCTGGTCGCCCCCGCCATGGCGGGCCGCGGCAGCGGCGCGATCATCAACCTCGGGTCCGTCTCCGGGCTGTTCGGGACGAGCGGCTCCGCGCTCTACAGCACCACGAAGGCCGCCATGCACTCGCTGACCAAGTCCTGGGCGGACGAGTACGGCCCCTCCGGCGTGCGAGTCAACACCGTGGCGCCGGGCCCGACGTTCACCGAGAAGGTCGCCGCGATGGCGGAGCACCTGGCGCCGATGCTCGCCACCATCCCCTCGCGCAGGCCCAGCACCCCGGAGGAGGTGGCCAAGGCGGTGGTGTTCCTGGCCGGTGACGACGCCGCCAACATCCACGGAGCCACCCTCTCGGTGGACGGCGGGCGCGCCGCGATCTGAGGCGGAAGAGCTCGGGTGCCACGGGCCCGCACCCCTGAGCGGCTCGGGTGCCACAGGCCCGCGCCCCTGAGCGGTGGTGGTCAGCGCGGGATGTCTCCGGTGGTCGCGAAGGTCTGCCGGTAGTGCTCGGCCGCCTGGGCCATGTCGGTGCTGATGAGCTCGAAGAACCGGCTGGCGGTCGCCAGCCGGACGCCCGCCGGAGTGCCGGCGCCGAGGATGTCGACACCCTCCCGGACCGTCTCGGTCCACAGCATCATCGACCGCGTGCCCACCAGCCACGCCCGGTACCAGACCTCGGCGTCGATGATGTAGCGCTCGCGCCGGTTGTCACGCTCGCGCCTGACGAGCCCCACCTGTTCGAGCCAGCCGACGCCCTTGGAGATCGACGCGGGGCTGACCCGCAGCCGCTCGGTCAGCTCGGCGACGGTCAGGTTGCCGGTGTCGCTGGTGAACAGGCAGGCCATCACCCTGGCCGCCATCGTCGGCACACCCCCGAACGCCGCGGTGAGCCTCTCCTCGAACTCCCGCACCGCCTGGGGGTCGCGCCTGCCGGCGTCCCCGGCGGCCGCCGGCGCGGCGGGCCGACGGCGGGCGCGCCATCCGGTCGCCTGCTGCGCCCGGCCCGCGTGGTAGCCGTGCGGGCCGCCGTTGCGCGCGATCTCGCGGCCGACGGTCGACCTCGGCCGCCCCAGGCGCCGGGCGATCTCCGCGTAGGTGAGCCCTTCCGCCAGCCCTTCCGAGATCCTGCGGCGGTCGTCGTACGTCAGGTGGCCTCCTGGCATGCGCCCTCCCGGCACGTCATCGTCGTGCGCAAGTATGGCGTCCGGGCACACCTGATTGCGACACGGCCTCCGCGATTGTTGCATTTGCCGACACTGTCGTTGCGCCAATTACTCCGGCCTGAACTGCTAAAACGGCGTTTCCAACTTGCCGAATCCGTGAACGCATTCGTAGCTTTCCCCGTGCGTGAACGATCGACGCTCACGTGGAGGGAAACCGACATGACCCAGTCACATCCCGCGCTGCCGACCGAGCGCGACGCGGAGTACCCCTTGGATCCTCCTCCAGGGTTCGCGCGGCTGCGCGAGGAGGGCCCGCTGAGCCGGCTGAGCTACCCGGACGGACACGTGGGATGGGTGGTGACCGGATACGCTCTCGCCCGCCTCGTCCTCGCCGACCACCGCTTCAGCGCGCGCATCGAGCTGCATCACATGCCGAACGCCGCCGTCCCCAGAACCGACCAGCCCGCCAAGCCGGGGCTGTTCCCGCTGATGGACCCGCCCGAGCACACCCGCTACCGCCGCCTGCTGATCGGCCAGTTCACGGTGCGCCGCATGCGCGTGCTCGCCGAGCGGGTCGAGGCGATCACCGCCGATCACCTGGACGCCGTGGAAGCGGCGGGCTCACCGGTGGACCTGGTGAAGGCCTGGGCGCAGCCGATCCCCGCCCAGGTGATCTGCGAGCTGCTCGGCGTGCCCTACACCTCCCGGATGCTGTTCCAAGGACACGCGCTGGCCCTCGGCAGGCTGGACGCCACGCCCGAGGAGATCGGGGCGGCGGCCGCCGCGCTGCGCGGCTTCATCGGCGAACTGGTGGCCGAGAAGCGTGCCCACCCCACCGACGACCTGCTCAGCGGCCTGACCGCGAGCGACCTCACCGACGAGGAGCTGACCAACATCGGCCTCGCGCTGCTGGGAGCCGGGCTCGACACCACCGCCAACATGCTCGCCATGGGCACCCTCGCCCTGCTGCGGCACCCCGGCCAGCCGGCCGCCCTGCGGGCCGATCCCGGGATCGCCGAGCGCGCCGTCGAAGAGCTGCTGCGCTATCTGAGCATCGCCCCGTTCACCCTCCGAACGGCTCTGGAGGACGTGGAGCTGGCGGGCCGGCTGATCAGGGCGGGCGAGACGGTGACCGTCTCCCTCGCGGCGGCCAACCGCGATCCGCTGCACTTCGACGACCCCGACACGCTCGACGTGCTCCGCTCGGCCGGCGGGCACCTCACCTTCGGCCACGGCATCCACCAGTGTCTCGGCCAGCAACTGGCCCGCGTCGAGCTGCAGGTCGCGCTCCCCGCGCTGGTCCGGCGATTTCCGACCCTCCGCCTGGCCGTCCCGCTGGAGGACCTGGCGCTGCGCACCGACATGAGCGTTTACGGCGTCCACCGGCTCCCGGTCGCCTGGGACGCCTGAACGACGTCTCCATCGAATCCGAGGGGGACCCTGGCATGGTTGCCAAAGTATGCCTCGTGACCGGCGCCTCGTCCGGCATCGGCCACGCCACCGCGCTCGAGCTCCCGCACTCCGGCCACTTCGTGTACGGCGCGGCGCGGCGGGTGGGCAGGATGGCGGCGCTGCGCGACGCGGGAGGCCGCACGCTGCCGATGGACGTGACCGAGGAAGAAGACCTCAAACGGGTCGTCGACACCGTCCTGGACGAACACCGGCGGATCGACGTCCTGGTCAACAACGCGGGAACCGTCGTCCACGGCGCCGCCGAGGCCCCGGCGGGCCACCAGAACGACCAGGCCACCGCCCCCGCCGTCGTCGCGACGACGATCCGGGAGGCCGTCGAGTCGGACCGGCCGGAGACCCGCTACGTCGTGGGCCGGCAGGCCGAAGCCCTCCTGCGGCTCAAAGGTCCCTCCCGGACCGCGAGTTCGACGCGCGCATCACCGGCTCCCTCAGCTAGCTCCGGCTCCACGAGATCCGCAATTCGGAGAAACCCATGACCCCTGCCATCGCCATTTCCGGGCTCGTCAAGGCCTACGGGCCGGCGCGCGCCCTCGACGGGCTCGACCTCACCGTGAACCCCGGAGAGGTGCACGGCTATCTCGGCCCGAACGGAGCGGGCAAGAGCACCACCATCCGCATCCTGCTGGGCCTGATCCGGGCCACCTCCGGCCGCGTCAGGCTGCTGGGCGGCGACCCCTGGGCCGACGCCGTCGCGCTGCACCGGCGGCTGGCGTACGTTCCGGGCGACGTCGAGCTGTGGCCCAACCTCACCGGAGGCGAGGCCATCGACGTGCTCGGCCGGCTGCGCGGCGGGCTCGACGACCGCCGCAAGAAGGAGCTGATCGAGCGGTTCGAGCTCGACCCGAAGAAGAAGGCGCGGACCTACTCCAAGGGCAACCGCCAGAAGGTCGCCCTCGTCGCCGCCCTCTGCGCGGACGTGGACCTGCTGATCCTCGACGAGCCCACGAGCGGGCTGGACCCGCTGATGGAGGCGGTGTTCCAGCAGGTCGTCGCCGAGGCCAAGGCCGCCGGCCGGACCATCCTGCTGTCCAGCCACATCCTCGCCCAGGTCGAGACCCTCGCCGACCGGATCACCATCATCCGGGACGGGAAGGTCGTGGAGTCGGGGACACTGGCGCAGCTGCGGCACCTGACCCGGACGACGGTCGTGGCCGAGACCGCCACCCCGGTGACCGGCCTCGACCGGCTGCCCGGCGTACACGACGCGAGGACCGAGGGCGCGAGCGTGCGGTTCGGCGTGGACGCCGAGCACCTCGATGCCGCCATCCGGCACCTCACCACGTTCGGCATCGAAGCGCTGGTCAGCCACCCGCCGACGCTCGAGGAGCTCATGCTCCGGCACTACGCGCACAAGGAGGCGGCATGACCACCACGGTTACGCGGGCGCGCGGCCGTACCGGATCGGGAGCGGCGAGCAGCCACCTGACCGGCACCGGCGCGATGGTGCGGCTGGCGCTGCGCCGCGACCGGATCAAGCTCACCCTCTGGCTGGTCGCCATCACGGCCCTCGTCCCGCGCTTCTACTACGCCGCCGTCAACGCGGTCGTCCCGACGCCCGAGGCCCTGGCCGAGGCCTCGCAGATGATCCGCGTCTCCTTCATGAGGGTGCTCGGCGGGCCGCTGTTCGGCGAGGTCACCACGCAGAGCTACTTCCTGGCCGCCTACTGGGTCGAGTTCCTGCTGGCCGCCGCGATCATGAACATGATGCTGGTGACCCGGCACACCCGGGCGGAGGAGCAGACGGGCCGGGCCGAGCTCGTCCGGGCGGCCGTCGTGGGCCGGCACGCCCAGCTCACCGCGGCACTGATCGTCGCCGTGATCAGCAACGCCGCGCTCGCGGTCCTCACCACCGCCGCGGCGGTCAGCATCGGGTTCCCCGCCGGGAGCGCCCTGCTGTTCGGCGCCTCCCTGGCCGCGGCCGGGATGCTGTTCGCCGGGGTCACCGCCGTCACCGCCCAGGTCACCGAGCACCCGAGAGGCGCGAACGGGCTGGCGGGCATCGTGCTCTTCACGGCGTGGCTGCTGCGCGGCGCGGGGGCGCTGCAGAGCCAGGAGGGCGGTCCGCTGTTCTGGCTGTCGCCGATCGGCTGGTCACAGCAGACCCGGGTGCTGGGCGACGAGCGCTGGTGGCCGCTCGGCCTCTCGCTCCTTCTCGCCGGGCTGCTGGTCGCGGGCGCCTTCTCGCTGGCAGGCCGCAGGGACCTCGGCGCCTCCATGATGGCCCCGCGTCCCGGCCGGGCGTCGGCGCCTTCCTGGCTGCGCTCGCCGTTCACGCTCGCGCTGCGGCTCCAGCAGGCGGCCATCGTCGCGTGGGGAGCCGCGTTCCTCGCCGTCGGCCTCGTCCTGGGCGCCATGACCGGGGGCATGGCGGGCACCGACCTGCCCATCTTCTCCGGCGCGGACTTGGGGCGGGCCTGGATCAGCCTCATGGTGTTCACCGGGTCCCTCTACACCGGTGTCTTCGCGGTCCTGTCGGTCATCCGGCTGCGGGCGGAGGAGGTGCGCGGCCGGATCGCTCCCGTGCTGGCCGGGCCGACCGGCAGATCGACGTGGTACTGGTCGTCCCTGCTGGTCACCGCGCTCGCCGTGGTCGTCCTGCCGGTGGTGTACGGCGCCGCGCTCGGCGTCGGCGCCGCCCTGTCGACCGGCGAGCCCGGCCTCGTGGGAGAGGTCACGTGGGCGAGCCTGATCCGCGCCCCCGAGGTGCTGGTGCTGCTCGCCGTCCCCGCCGCGCTGCTCGGGACCGCCCCGCGGGCCGTGAACGCGGCCTGGGCGGTGCTCGTCTACAGCGGGTTCATGCAGGTACTGGGGTCCTACATGAACCTGCCGGGGTGGCTGGTGAACACGTCGGTGCTGTCCCACCTCCCCTGGCACCCGCTGGGGTCCTTCGCCCCGGTGGCCACGGTGGCGCTGACCGTGCTCGCCGCGGCGCTGGCGATCCTCGGCCTGTACGGCCTGCGCCGCCGCGACCTCGCCGCGGGCTGACGGGGGACGGATCAGCCGGCGAGCTCCCGATGGCCGACCAGGAGCGGGTTCGGGCCTAGCGCGCACCCCCACGCGTCGTCACCCGCAGGATGACCTTTCCGACGGTACGGCGGGCGGCCAGGTCCGCCAGTGCCTGACCGGCCTGCGCGAGCTCGTACTCGCCACCCGTCAGCGGGCGCAGCCGGCCGGCGGCGGTGAGCTCGATCAGCTCGGCCAGCGGCGCGGCGGCGGTGCTGCCCGGCCGGCGCAGGTGGGCGCCGAGCCAGTAGCCGCCCACCGAGATGTTGCGCCCGCTGAGGGAGCCGGGGTCGATCGGCTTGGGCGCCTCCCCCCCCGAGCTCCCGTACGTGATCAGACGTCCGAACGGGGCCAGCGCCAGGGGGGCCGCGTCGAACACCGGCCCGCCCACGGCGTCCAGCACCACGTCCACCGGGGCGCCGCCGTTGGCCTCGATCACCCGCTCGGCGTAGCCGTCCGCGGCGCCGTCGATCGCGGCGTCAGCGCCGAACCCCAGCACCAGCTCGCGCTTCTTCTCGGTGGACGCCGTGCCGATCACCCGCCCGGCGCCGAACTCCCTGGCCAGCTGCACCGTCAGATGGCCCACCCCGCCGGCCGCGGAGTTGACCACGACGCTCTCGCCGGGTGTGATCCGCGCCGCCGTACGCAGGAGATGCCACGCGGTCAGTCCCTGCACCAGCAGCGCCAGCGCGGCGCCCGGGGGCAGCTCCTCGGGGATCTCCACCGGCGCCCCGACCAGTGCTTGCGTCGCGAAGGCGCGTTCGGTGAAGGCGAGCACCCGGCGGCCGTCCGCGGCGCGGCCGACGACCTCGCTGCCCGGCACGAACGGCAGCTCGGGCGGCAGGTAGGACCCGTCGAGCCGCTTGACGTCGGCGAAGTTGAGCCCGGCGGCCTCGACGTCCACCAGGATCTCGCCCGGACCCGGCACCGGGTCGGGCACCTCGGCCAGGGTCAGCACCTCGGGGCCGCCAAGTCGTTCGGCACGCATCACTTTCATGCGCCCGACGCTAGGGGAGGCGCGTAAGGCCCGCCAGCGGGTGGTGTTTCTGGATCGCGCGGAATGTATGAAGGTCTTTCATACGTTGTGCCCGCCGTGAACGATCTGACCGCGGCCGAACTACGCGTGCTCGTCGCCGTGGACGGCGCGGGCAGCGTGTCGGCGGCGGGGGCGCGGCTCGGGCTGACCCAGTCGGCCGTCTCGCACGCCCTGCGCGCCGCCGAGCGGAAGATGGGCGCCGTGCTGTTCCACCGGGGGCGCGGCGGAGCCCAGGCCACCGCGGCGGGGGAGGCGGCGGTCGGCCACGCGCGGCAGATCCTGCGGCTCATGGACGTCATGAAGACCGACACACGAGCCGCCGCCCGCGGCGAGGCCGGCGGCACCATCCGGCTGGCCGCCTTCCGCAGCGCCGCCTTCCACCTGCTGCCGAGGGTGCTGGTGCGGTTCGGGCAGCGTCATCCCCGGGTCACCGTGGACGTGCGCATCGTGCCCGACCTGGGCTGGGGCATCGCCGGTGAGGTGGCCGACGGGCGCGCCGACGTGGGCGTCGTCTCGCTGCCGGTGTACGTGGAGGGCCTGGTCAGCGAGGAGCTGTACGCCGAGCCGTACGTGCTGGCCCATCCGGCGGGACACCCGGATCCGCGCTCGCTGCCCATGATCGACTGGCACGAGAACTGCTCGGGGGAGACCCGGCGCTGGCTGGCCGGGCAGGAGTGGATCCCGCCCGGTGACATCACGGTCGAGGACGACGGGGTGGTCATGTCGATGGTCGGCCATGGGCTCGGCGCGGCGATCGTGCCGCGGCTGTCGGCCGTGGGAGCGCCGCCCAAGGTGGCCACGACCGAGCTCGGCGACGGCGCCCCGCTGCGCCGCGTGGGCTACGTGACCACCAGGGAGCTGGCCGGGTCGGCGCTGATCCGCGACCTGCTCGGCGAACTGCGCACCCTCCGGACGCCCGCGCCCGCCTGACCGCCGCCGCAATGCCCCGCGAGCGCGTGATCACCGCATCGCCGCCGCGGGGCCCTTGCCGCGTAGGCCTGCCACAGGCGCGGCCCCTGTGTAATTCTGTAAGCATGACCGAGCCCCGCATCGTCATCGAGCACCGCGAGCACGTGTGGTACCTGCTCGTCCAGGCCTCGCAGCTCGAGCACATGATCATGTGCCAGTACCTCTTCGCCGAGTTCAGCCTCAAGACCGAGGGCCTCACCGGCGAGCAGCAGGCCGCGGTCGATCGCTGGCGCCAGGAGCTCCACGGCATCGCCGTACAGGAGATGCTCCATCTCGCCCTGGTGGCCAACCTCATGTCGGCCATCGGCGCCGCGCCCACCTTCGGCAGGCCGAACTTCCCGCAGTCCTGCGGCGCGTTCCCGCCCACGATCCAGATGCGGCTGCTGCCCTTCGGCGAGGCCGCCCTGGCCCACTTCCTCTACCTCGAACGGCCCGAGGGCATGCAGCGGCACGACGCCGCCGAATTCATCTCCTGCGATCCGCCGCCCGAGCCCATCGCGGCCGGCGAGATCTTCCCCCGCGCGCAGGAGTTCGCCACGGTCGGCCACCTCTACCGCGGCATCAAGGACGGCCTGACCGCGCTGGTCGCCAAGTACGGCGAGGAGCAGGTCTTCTGCGGCTCGCCCCGGGCCCAGGCCACGCCGGAGCTGTTCCGCTGGCCCGAGATGGTCGCGGTGACCGACCTCGCGTCGGCGTGCGCCGCCATCGAGGAGATCATCGAGCAGGGCGAAGGAGCACAGGGCTCCTGGCAGGACGCCCATTACGGCCGCTTCCTGAAGATCTGGGAGGAGTACCACGCGCTGCGGGCCGCCGACCCGGCCTTCGAACCCGCGCATCCCGCGCTCGGCGCCTTCACCCGCCAGCCCTTCGACGTGCGGGAGCCGCAGCCGCTGATCGGCGACCCGCGAACCCTGGCGCTGGCCGAGCTGTGCAACCTCGCCTACGAGGCGATCCTGTGGCTGCTCACCCGCTTCTTCACGCACACCGACGAGAGCGAGGAAGAGCTCGACGTGCTGATCGGCGCGGCGATCACGACGATGGCCGCCGTGCTGCGGCCGCTCGGCACCGAGCTGAGCCGGCGGCCCGCCGGCCCCGCCCATCCGGGACGCACGGCCGGGCCGGCCTTCGAGATGTACTACCTCATGGACAACGTGGTCCCCTGGCGCGAGGCCGCCTGGACGGTGCTGATCGAACGCCTGCGCCAGATCGCCGAGCGCTGCGCGTCCCACGCCGCCGCCGACCCGGTGATCGCGGTGGCCGCGGAGCAGGTCACGGCGGTGGCCGACTCGCTCGACGCCGCCCGCGCCAAGGCGGCCTCCCGGATCACGACCCCCGGCGGGCCGACATGACCCGCAGCGCGCAGGCCGTCCCGACCGCGAGGAGGGCGGCGACGGCGGCGACGACCCGCACGAGACCCTCGGCGGAGGAGGGGGCCGCGAAGTAGACCGTGCCGAGCCCGGCGACGGCCGTCACCCCGGTCAGCGTCGGGCCGGTGCTGTTGAGTGCCGAGATCGCCGAGGCGAGCCGCGGCTCCACCGCATGCGTGATCCGCGCGATGAGCGGGCTGTAGCCGGCGGCGTGCCCGGCCCCCGCCAGCAGCAGCAGCGGCACGGTGCCGGACGGATGCCACTGGTCGCGATGGAGCAGCACCAGCAG
The DNA here is from genome assembly GCF_043496855.1 of Nonomuraea sp. JJY05. NCBI lineage: Bacteria > Bacillati > Actinomycetota > Actinomycetes > Streptosporangiales > Streptosporangiaceae > Nonomuraea > Nonomuraea sp. JJY05. The sequence continues at coordinate 162,219 of NZ_JBIEIS010000006.1, read as the reverse complement.
GCCCGCCCCGGCCGCGAACGCGATCGGCCCGGCCACCGGCAGCGCGTTCCGCAGCCACCGGGGGTAGCGGTCCCAGGTCAGGCTGAGCGTGCCGAACCCGACGGCGTACGGGACGAACGCGAGCCCCGCCTGGAGCGGCGAGAAGCGCAGCGCGGACTGCAGGTGCAGGGTCAGGGTCAGCAGGAAGACGGTGTAGCAGCCCATGACGATCCAGCAGGCCACCAGCCCCGGCTTCACGCCGCGCGGCCGCAGCGCCGCCAGGTCCAGCAGCGGGTGCCGGGCCCGGGTCTCGTAGCGGACGAACGCCACCAGCAGGGCGGCTCCGCAGGCGAGCGAGCCCCATGCCCAGGCGGGCCAGCCGTGGTCCCGGCCGAAGACGAGCGGCATGGTGAACGCGGCCATGGCGACGGTCAGGAGAGCGGTCCCGGCCGCGTCGAGGCGTACCCGCTCGTCCGGGCGGGAGCTCAGCAGGACGCGCGGGCCGACCGCCAGCAGCACCGCGCCGATCGGTACGTTGATGAGGAACACCGGACGCCAGGAGAGGCCGAACAGGTCGGCACTCGCGACCAGCCCGCCGATGACCTGCCCCAGCGCGACTCCCAGGGCGAGCACCAGGCTGTAGAGGCCGATCGCCCGGCGGCGGGCCGGCCCGTCCCAGTGCCGCTGGACGAGCGAGAAGACCTGCGGCATCAGCAGCGCCGCCCCCGCGGCCTGGGCGACGCGGGTCACCACCAGCAGGGGCGCGTTCGGGGCCAGCCCGCACAGCAGCGACGCCACGGTGAACCAGCCCAGCCCGACGAGGAACGCGCGCCGGTGCCCGACGATGTCGCCGATCCGCGCGCAGGTGACCAGGAGCACGCCGGTGGTCAGCAGGTAGCCCGACACGACCAGCTGGATCGCGGTGCTGCCGGCGTGCAGCCCGTCGCGGATGGTCTGCGCCGCCACCGACACGATCGATCCGTCCATGGACGCCATGGCCTGGCCGGTGAGCAGCACGGCCAGCATCGGGCCGCGGCGGGCGACGGTCACGGGAGGAGAAGCGAGGGCGATCATGCGGCCGAGTATCGGCCGGGCTCGCCCCGTCGGTCTTGAAGATATTTGCGCCCCGGACGCCGGCGCGGCCCGATCAGCCGCGAGCCTCCGGGATCCAGACGCGCATGGCCGACGGTCCGCGGCGAGCCCACGAGCGATAGGGGATCAGGGGCACGGCGCGGTCCTCGCCGGGCCGGTGGTGGCGGGCGGTGGCCACGACGGATCCGTGCTCCGCGCTGACGGTGTCCGGCAGCAGCGTCGCGTCCTCCAGCGCCCACGACGGCGGCCCGGTCTCAGGCCGGCGCGGGGCCGACCGACTGGCCCGGCACCAGCGTGCAGGGGATGAGGATGGTCGGAGGGGCGTCCTGCACCCCTTCGAGCTGGTCGATCAGCGCGTTCACGCCGAGGCGGCCGAGCTGGGTGGCCGGCGCGGTCATGACGGTCAGGGACGGCTCGATCATCTCGCCGAGCTCGGCGGTGGTGGCCGCGGAGATGATCGACAGGTCGTCCGGCACGCTACGGCCGAGCGCGCGCGATTCCTTGACCAGCCCCGCCGAGGCGCCCTCGTTCACCACGACGACGCCCGTCACCTCCGGGAAGTCCTCGCTGAGCCGGCGCGCCGCCTTCCGCCCCCCGGCCGAGGTGCCCTCCACGGTGATGACGGTGCTCGGCTCGCCGGCCGCCTCCATCGCGTCGAGGTAGGCGGACTTCACCCGCATGATCCAGCCGGGCTCGTTCCCGGTCGAGGCCCTCATGCGCAGGGTGACGAGCGCGATGCGCCGGTGGCCGAAGGAGCGCAGATGCTCGACGGCCTGGTTGATCGTCGTGGTGAAATCGATGTCGACGAACGGCAGGTCCTCGTCCTCGGTCCGGCCGATCAGCGCGAAGGGGAGCCCGGACGCGATCAGCCGGTCGAGCCGGGGGTCGCGGAGCTGGACCTCCATGAGCAGGGCGCCGTCGACGAGACCGCCGGCGAGCAGGTGGGACATCTGCTCGTCGTCGTTGACGGGCCACAGCACGAGGTCGTAGCCGCGCTCGCGAGCGCCGTGGGCGGCGCTCATGAGGAACTGGTTGGCCGTGGCGATCGGCCGGGCCTCGAGGTAGGGGTGCAACAGCGCGAGGATGCGCGTGCGCGAGCTGGCCAGCGCGCGGGCCACGACGTTGCGCCGGTAGTCCAGCTCCCGGATGGCCGCCTCGATGCGGGCCCGGGTCTCCGGAGCGACCCGCTTGGTGCCGTTGATGACGAAGGAGACCGTGGCGATCGAGACGTTGGCTCGCTCGGCGACATCGCGCATCGTGACCATGGATTGCTGCCTCCCGCCTCATGAGGGCGCGCGCGAAGAGCAGGATAACTCTATCGCGGGTCCTCGGTAAATCGCTTAACTAGTTATTGACATCACCGGGCGATAGGCGCAACATACTTTACAAGCAGGCGCGGTTAAGCGCTTTACTGACTGTTGTCCATGTCTTTGAGAGCGATGCATCCCGATCCCCTGGCTCTCTCCGTGACTCATCCGCCAGGGGGCTCGACGAACCAATCCCACCAAGGAGTAGCTCACAAGCCGGTGGCTTGCTCTCACGGTCCCGTCTGGCTGAAGGGAGGCCGGTAGCGTGTGGCTGGTTGACAGCAGCCCAGCCCGCGACGCCGCGTTGGGCGATGTTGCGGGCCGCGATGCGGTCGGCGTGCCCAGCGAGGCCGCATCGGGTGCAGGCGAAGCGGCCCCGTGCCGGCCGATTCGCCCTGCTGGTCCATCCGCATTCCGGGCAGGCCTGGCTGGTGTAGGTGGCCGCCTGGTTGCATACCCGCACCGCGGTGGCGAGGGCGTTGGCCTGGGCGGGCGTGGGGGCGAGCCGCAGTTGCACGACCGAGGGCCGGCCGTGCCGTTCGGCGGCCGAGCGGCGGATCGCCATCGCGCACCCCGGAAGTCCGGCCCATCACGCTCGGCATCTACGACTACATCAACGCCAACAGCGAGGATTGGGCGGCCGTGCCGGCCACCTCGGTGCTCGCCTCCGTCCCGGCGGGCCTGCTGCTGATCTTCGCCCAGCGCTACATCGCGTCCGGCGCCGTCAGCGGCGCGATCAAATGAGAAAGGAACATGCGTGAAGACTCACGTCACGGTATGGGGTGAGAACCGCCACGAGCAGCTCGAACCCCGGGTCGCCGAGATCTACCCGGACGGCATGCACAACGCCATCCGACGGGGGATCGAGGGCTGGCTGGGTGACAAGGCGACCGTCGCCACGGCCACGCTGGACGATCCCGAGCACGGCCTGACCGAGGAGGTGCTCGCCAACACCGACGTGCTCATCTGGTGGGGCCACGCCGCCCACGCCGAGGTGGCCGACGAGGTGGTGGAGCGGGTGCACCGGCACGTCCTGTCGGGCATGGGGCTGGTGGTGCTGCACTCCGGCCACTGGTCGAAGATCTTCACCAAGCTCATGGGCACCACGTGCACGCTGCGCTGGCGCAGCGAGAACGACCGCGAGCTGGTCTGGACGGTGAACCCGACCCACCCCATCGCCCGCGGCATCCCGCACCCCATCGAGATCCCCGCCCAGGAGATGTACGGCGAGCAGTTCGACATCCCCACGCCCGACGAGCTGATCTTCATCAGCTCCTTCAGCGGCGGCGAGGTCTTCCGCAGCGGCTGCACCTTCCGGCGCGGCAACGGCAAGATCTTCTACTTCAGCCCCGGCGACCAGGACTATCCGGTCTACCACCACCCGGACGTGCTGCACGTCATCGCCAACGGCGCCGAGTGGGCGGCCGGCGACCGGTCGCGGCGCGAGCTGCCGATCCTGCTCCGCTACGAGACGGGCGACTTCTTCAACGGGCACGGCTACCGCGGCGCCCTCCACAACAAGGAGCACGCCGAGTGAGCAGCTCCGGCGCGCGCCCGCTCCGCGTCGTGCAGGTCGGGGCGGGCGCGATGGGCGTCGCCTGGATGCGGACCCTGACCGCGTCCGGCGACGTCGAGCTGGTCGGGGTGGCCGACCTCGACACGGACCGGGCGGCCCAGGCCGTACGGTCCGTCGGCGTGGACGCCGAGGTCGGCGCCTCGCTCGGCGAGCTCCTGGTGACCGAGCCGGATGCCGTCGTGAACGTCACGATTCCTGAGGCCCACACCGCGGTGAACGTCGAGGCGCTGTTCGCCGGGCTGCCGGTGCTGTGCGAGAAGCCGGCCGCGCCGAACCTGGCCGAGGCGCTCGTCCAGGCCGCCGCCGCCGAGGCATCCGGGCGGTTGTTGATGATCAGCCAGTCGCGCCGGTACTTCGCCGCCCTGGAGGCGTACCGGAGCCGGATCGCCGAGCTCGGCCCGATCGGGCTGCTCACCACCGGGTTCTTCCGCGCCCCGCGCTTCGGCGGCTTCCGCGACGAGATGGAGCAGCCGCTGCTGGTCGACATGGCCATCCACGCCTTCGACGCCGCCCGCCACCTGCTCGGCGCGGAGCCGGTCTCGGTCGGCTGCGAGAGCTGGAACCCGCCCTGGAGCTGGTACCGGGGCGACGCGGCGGCGACGGCGACCTTCCTGTTCGAGGAGGGCACCCGCTACGTGTTCACCGGCAGCTGGTGCGCGGAGGGGGCGGAGACGTCCTGGAACGGGGAGTGGCTGGCAAGCGGCGCCAAGGGCAGCGCCACCTGGGACGGCGAGGACCGCGTCACGTCCAGCGCCGGCGGCGCCGCGGACGTGCCGCGGGGCGCCCACGAGCAGATCGAGGGGGCGCTCGCGGAGTTCGTGGCGGCGCTGCGCACGGGGGTGGAGCCGCCCGGGGCCATCGCGGGCAACGTCCGCAGCCTCGCGATGGTCGAGGCGGCGGTCCGCTCCGCGGAGTCCGGTCAGCGCGTCGAGATCGACGCGCTGCTGGAGCGGGCCTACCGCGAAGCGCTGTCCCACCCCGTACGCGAGGAGATCCGTACGCGGCTCGAGTCCTGGGGAACGGCGACGGCGGCGCTGCCGAGACAGCGGGCCGTCACGAGCTGACGAGCTCCTCCAGCGCGGCGGCAGCGGCGGCGAGGCCCGCGCGGATCTGCTCCGCGCGCGGCATCAGGTCGGGCTGCCGGCCGAGGAGCGCGACGGAGGCGCAGATCCGGCCGCCGCCGTCGCGGACGGGGACGGCGTACTCGGTGATGCCGTGCTCGAACTCGCCGTGGGCGGTGACCATGCCGTCCGGCCGGTCGCGGTCGTTGGCCGCGACCAGCTCCTCGGCCGAGTGGGCGGCGTTCGGTCCGCCCACCCCGATCAGCTCGTAGTCGGCGAGCAGGGCCGCGATCTCGTCGCGCGTGTGGTCGAGGAGCAGGGCGCGCCCGGCGCCGGTGCACCAGCAGGGGGTGACCAGGCTGGTCCGGGCGGGCCACTGCTCGGGCGCCGACTCCGCGCGCAGCAGCCGGACGAGCACGCCGTCGCGCACGGACAGGCGGGCGCTCGCGCCGTGCTCGATCGCCAGCCGGCGCAGGATCGGGCGGCTGCCGCCGAGCAGCCCGTGGTCGAGGGCCCGGGCCAGGGCGAAGAACTCGGCCGCGACGCGCAGCGTGGCATCCTCGCGGCGTTCGAGCAGGCCCCGGTCGCACAGCTCCTGGGTGATCCGGGAGGCCTTGCTGGGGTCGATGCCGACCTCGTGGGCGAGCCGGGCGACGTTGAACCCGGCCCGGCCGGAGGTCTCCCGCTCCAGGACCGTGTTGACGATGCGCAGGGCCGTGCGCAGCGAGGAGGCCGAGGCGTTCTGCGGCGGGTTCGCTGTCACATCCGCACTATAGCGAGGTGATCGCGGGCCGGCCGCAGGACAACCGCCCGCGCGGCGGTGCGGATCGGCAGCACCGCCGGTCGTTTCGGCATGGTCGCGGTGACGCCCGCGCGGGCGAGGCTGGGCGCGGTCACAACGCGAAGGAGAAGCCGATGACCCGATACGACCTCGCCCTGATCGGATTCGGTGGCGTCAACCGGGCGCTCGCCCAATTGATCGTCGAACGCGGCGACGAGCTGGCCACGGAGCTGGGATTCGCCCTGCGGGTGGTCGCCATCAGCGATCTGCGGGCCGGCTCGCTGGTGCGCGGCGACGGCATCGACCTCGCCCCGCTGCTCGCCGCGAAACCCGGCGAGCCGGGCTTCGCCGGGCTGCCGGGCGGCAGCGCCGATCCGCGTACCGAGCAGGTGATCAGCGGCGTGCCGTGCGACATCGTCGCCGAGGCCACGTTCACCAACCCCGCCGACGGCGAGCCGGCGCTCTCCCACGTGCGCTGGGCGCTGGAGGCCGGCAAGCACGTGTGCACCACCAACAAGGGCCCGGTGGCGCTGCACGGGCGCGCCCTGCGGCGGCTCGCCGCCGAGCACGGCGTCGGCTTCGAGTGCGAGGGCTCGGTGCTCAGCGGGACCCCGGTCCTGCGCACGGCGCGGCGGCTGCTCGCGGGCCTGCGGATCAGCGGCGTCGAGGGCATCATGAACGGCACCTCGAACTACATCCTGGGCCGGCTGGAAGACGGCGTGGACTTCCCCGAGGCCGTCAAGGAAGCCCAGGCCCTGGGCTACGCCGAGGCCGACCCCACCGCCGACGTCGAGGGCTTCGACGTCCAGCTCAAGGTCGTGATCCTCGCGAACGAGGTCCTGGGCGCCGGCCTGCGCCGCGACGACGTCTCCGTGCGGGGCATCGCCCGGCTCACCCCGGCGGACATGCGCGATGCCGCCGCGCGGGGCCTGCGGTGGAAGCTGGTGGGCTCGGCCGCCCTGCGCGAGGACGGCACCGTCGACGCGCGGGTGGCGCCGGTCGCGCTGCCGGTGGAACACCCGCTGGCCTGCGTCAGCGGCCCGGCGAACGCGGTGTCCTTCCACACCGACCTGCTCGGCGCCGTCACCGTCTCCGGGCCGGGCGCAGGGCGCGTCGAGACCGCCTACGCGCTGCTGTCCGACATCATCGCCATCCACCAGCGCCAGGCCGTCCCCGCCCGAGCGGTCCTCGAGGAGTCCCTCCATGGCTGACAGCGTCCTCACCGCTCCCCGCGCCGGCGCCGGCTTCATCGCCGTGCGCAACCCGTACACGGCGGAGATCATCGGGTCGGTCTGCAACACTCCCGCGGAGGCCGTCGGCGAGGTCATGGCCCGCGCCCGGCGCGGGCGGAGCACCGCCCAGGCCATGTCGCGGGCCGCCCGCGCCGCCGTGCTGGACGGCGCGGCCCGCCTGGTCGCCGAGCGGAGCGAGTCCTTCGCCCGGCTGATCGTGGCCGAGGCGGGCAAGACCGTCAGGCAGGCCAGGAAGGAGACCGCCCGCGCGGTGAACACCCTGGCGCTTTCGGCAGCCGAGGCCCGCCGCAACGCCGGGGAGGTGCTGCCCTTCGACTCCTTCGAGGGGTCCGAGGGCCGCCAGGGCTGGTTCACTCGCGAGCCCCTGGGCGTCATCGCCGCGATCACCCCGTACAACGATCCCCTCAACCTCGTCGCGCACAAGCTCGGCCCCGCCGTCGCCGGGGGGAACGCGGTCGTGCTCAAACCGTCCGAGCTGACCCCGCTGTCCGCGCTGCGGCTGGCCGACACCCTCGTGGAGGCGGGCCTGCCCGAGGAGGTGGTCACCGTCGTCAACGGCGACGCCGCCCTCGGCGCCGCGATCGTCGCCTCCCCTGAGGTGCGCATGGTCTCCTTCACCGGCGGTTTCGCCACCGGAGAGGCCATCGCGCGCTCGGCCGGGCTGAAGAAGCTCGCCATGGACCTCGGCGGCAACGCGCCCGTCCTGGTCCTGGCCGACGCCGACCTGCCGCGCGCGGTGGACGCCTGCGTCTCCGGCGCGTTCTGGGCCGCGGGCCAGAACTGCGTCGGCACCCAGCGCATCCTGGTCGCCCGCGAGGTGTACGCGGAGTTCCGCGCCGCGTTCATCGCCAGGACCGAACGGCTGGTCACGGGCGACCCCGGCGACGAGCGCACGGACGTCGGCCCCATGATCACTCCGGCGGCGGCACTGGCCGCCAGGGGCAAGGCCGAGGAGGCCGTCGCGCGGGGCGCGGTGCTGCTGTGCGGAAATGAGCTCGACGGCGGCCTCTACTGTCCGACGGTGCTGGAGAACGTCCCGGCCGGCAGCGCGCTCTGGCGGCAGGAGGCGTTCGCGCCGCTCGTGGTGCTGCAGCCGTTCGACTCCTTCGAGGAGGCGCTGGCGCGCGCCAACGAGATCGACTACAGCCTCCACGCCGGCGTCTTCACCGCCAGCCTCGACCACGCCATGACGGCGGCCCGGCTCCTGGAAGCGGGCGGGGTCATGGTCAACGACTCCTCCGACTACCGGCTCGACGCCATGCCGTTCGGCGGCTTCAAGTACGGCAGCATGGGCCGCGAGGGCGTGCGCTTCGCGTTCGAGGAGATGACACAACCGAAGGTCGTGTGCATCAGCGGCGGTTGACCACCTGCGACAGGGTGAGCGCCGTCACGGTGTCGCGTACGCCGGGCATCTGGGCGATCTGTTCCCAGATGCCCTTGACGCGTTCCAGCGTGGCGGCTTCGACGCGCACCATGAGGTCGAACTCCCCGCTGAGGACGTCGCAGATGACGACCTCCGGGATGCGCTTGAGCGCGGCCAGCACGTCGCCGCCGCGCATCCGGTCCTGCCGGTAGACCAGGACGAGGGCCGAGGCGACGTCCTCGTCGCCGTCGTCCCCGCGTACGAGCGTGTATCCGCGGATATGTCCCCGGCGCTCCAGCCGGTCGATCCGCTGCCGCACGGCGTTGCGTGACAGCAGGACCCGCTGCCCGAGCTCCGCGTGGGAGAGGCGGGCGTTGCGGGTGAGCTCGGCGATGATCTTCTCGTCGATCGCGTCGAGGGGGCCTGGCCGGTCCATCGCGGCATCCGTTTCCCACGTCACGACAGCCCCGGCGGACACGGGTCCGCCGGGGCCGTCACGCGCGCTGTCAGTCGGTCGGGCACAGGGCGAACACGCGGGCCGGGAACCCGGATCCGCCCTGGGGCTTGGGCCAGGTCGCCACGATCAGCGCGCCCGTCTCGGGCACCTGGTCGAGGTTGGCCATCAGCTCGATCTGCCACCGGTCCCGCGCCAGCACGTACAGCTCCAGGCCGAAGTCGCCCACGGACGTGGCCGACCCCGGGTCGGTGTCGGTCTGCTCATGGCCGATCGCGGTGACGCCGGCCTGCTCGAACAGGTACCGCAGCACCTCGGCCGACCAGCCGGGGGTGTGGCTGACCCCCGCCGCGTCCTTGTTGGCCATCGCGTCCCGGTCCGGCCAGCGCCGGCCCCAACCGGTACGCAGCGCCACGAACGCCCCCGCGGGGATCTTCCCGTTGCGCCGCTCCCACGCGGCGACGTCCTCCGTCGTCGGGGTGGCGTCCGGGTCGGCCTCCACCCGCGCGGTGATGTCGAGCACCACCAGCGGCAGCATCATCTCCTCCACCGGGATCTCGTCGACCGTCCGCGCCCCGGCCACGAAGTGCACGGGCGGGTCGACGTGCGTGCCCCACTGCCCGACGAGCGTGTACAGGTGGACGTTGAAGCCGTCCCCGCGATCCATGTCGAAGACCTTCTCGCGGCGCTCGTCCGGGAACGCGGCGAAGTGCGGCTGCCCCGGGTGGAAGGCATGGGTGAGGTCCACGCAGGTCGCCTTCGCGGTGAGCTCGCGATAGGCCGACCACAGAGGGGGTTCCATGAGCTCAGCTCTCCTTCGTCTGGATGGGGGCCGGACGCGTACGGCGGCCGTGTCGCAGGTGGTAATACAAGTAGCAGATCGCCACGAATGGGACGCCGAAGTACAGGGCGGCGACCTGGGCCGGGTCCAGGGCCACGCCGACCAGGGAGACCGCGCACAACCCGAACGCCAGGACCGGCACGACGGGATAGAAGGGCGTGCGGTAGGCGAGGGTCCGCACGTCGCCGCCGGCCTTGAGGAACTTGCGCCGGTGGAAGAACTGCGAGGCCGCGATGGACATCCACACCCCCACCACGGCGAAGCCCGCGATCGACACCAGCGCGAGATAGACGGTCTGGGCCGCGATCACGCTGGTGAGCAGGGAGGCGATGCCGCCCAGCATGCTGACCGCGAGCGCGGCCATGGGGATCCCGCGCTTGTTCAGGCGGCGCAGCGCCCGAGGGGCCTGGCCCTCCTCGGCGAGCGAGAACAGCATGCGGGCGCAGGAGTACAGCCCGCTGTTCCCGGCCGACAGCAGCGCGGTGATGATCACGAAGTTCATGACGTCGGGTGCGTAGGGGATGCCGATGGCGGAGAAGACGGTGACGAAGGGGCTCTGGTCGAGCCCGACCTGGTCGTACGGGATCATCGCGGCGATCACGGTGATCGAGCCGACGAAGAAGACCAGCAGCCGGAAGACCGTCACCCGCAGCGCCTTGGGGATCGCGGTCGCCGGGTCGTCCGTCTCCCCGGCGGCGACCCCGATGAGCTCGCAGCCGGAGAAGGCGTAGAAGGCGGCGAGGATGGTGACCAGGATGCCGGAGGCGGCGTGCGGGAACAGGCCCTGCGGCGTGTCGAAGTTCTGCAGCAGGGACGGGAACGCCTGGGATTCGTCCGCGAGCGGGTGGAACCCGGCCAGGGCGGCTCCGCCGAGCACGATGAGCGCGACCACCGCGATGATCTTGATGAGGGAGAACCAGTACTCGGTCTCGCCGAAGACGCGGGCGGAGACGGCGTTGACGGTGAAGACGACCGCGGCGAAGACGGCGCACCACACCCAGACGCTGACCGAGGGGAACCAGCGCTGCATCAGCAGCCCGCAGGCGGTGAACTCCGAGCCCAGGGCGACCGCCCACGTCAGCCAGTACAGCCAGGCGGTGGTGAAACCGGTCGCCGGGTTGATCGCGCGGGAGGCGTAGACGTGGAAGGCGCCCGAGACGGGGTGGGCGACGGCGAGCTCGCCCAGGCAGGTCATGACGAGGTAGACGACGAAGGCGCCGACCAGGTAGGCGAGCACCGCGCCGAGCGGGCCGGCCTGCGAGACGGTGTAGCCGGAGCTGAGGAACAGGCCGGAGCCGATGACGCCGCCCATCGCGATCATCACGAGGTGGCGGGTGGTCATCGAACGGCGCAGCGAGCCCTGGGCTCCGTGCTCGGCCGTGGGCTCCGAGGTGGGTGGTGATATGGCCATGACAGTCCTCAAGGTCCTCATGAAGGGAAGGGGGCGAGCCGCTGATCAGGCCCGGAGGACGAGATCCAGGGGTGCGGAGAGCTCGATGACCGGGACCTCCCAGGGATGGGCGTCCATGATGCGGGACAGGACCCACGACACCTCGTCGTCTGTGGCGGAGGCGTCGATGTAGGTGGTGAAGGTGAGCGTGGGGGACAGGGAGCGGGCTCCGATCGCGCCCAGGGTCGGCGTGGCGCCGTGGACCGCGGTGAACCCCTCGGCGCCGATGCCGACCTCGAACACGTCGGTGTAGAGCCCGAAGTCCCCGACCTCCGGCGAGGTCTCCAGGACGTGGAGCAGCTCGCCCAGGGACGGGTCAGCCTCCAGGGCCGCGACGTCTCCGGCGGCCATGGCGGCCAGCGTCTGACGCGAGACGGGCCAGTACACCTTTATCGCCCGGACCGGACGGCGCCGGGCCGCCGCGGAGGCCCGCTCGTGGGGTGTGGAGGTCATCGTCGTGGACATGGCTTTCGCCGTCCCTTCTCGCGTGGAGCCGTTGGAGAGATGCTAGACGTGCATATAGTGCATTGGAAGATGTAAATGATGCACAATTTGCGAAGGGTGCAGACGCAGTAAGGTGTCAGCGGGCGTGCGACGTGGCTGAGGGGTTCATGGAATCGAGCGTGGGCAAGGGCCTTGACGTTCTGAGGGCGCTCGCGCGCCGGACCGCCGAAGGGCGCCGCCGGACCTCGATCAGTGATCTGGCCCGCGACATGGGCCGCGAGCGCAGCCAGCTCTCACGGGGGCTGGCCGCCATGGGCGACGAGGAGTTCGTCCTGCGCAACGGGTCGCGGTCGACCGCCCTGCACTGGCGGCTCTACGCCGGAGCCCAGGAGCTCACCGCGCACCGCCTGCGCACCGACGGGCAGACCGTCCTGGAAGGCATGACCGCCGAGACCGGCGAGAGCTGCTATCTCGGCGTCCTCGTCGGCGACACGACCGTGACGATCGCCGAACGCGTCCCCCAGGGCAGCAAGCAGGTCGGCTCCTGGATCGGCCGCCCCTACCCGGCGTACTGCAGCGACTGCGGGCAGGTCCTGCTCAGCGACGCCGACGACGAGGAGGTCGCCGCGGTCTTCGCGCGCACCGACTTCGTCCGCCACGGCCCCAACACGCCCACCGGCGTCGACGACTTCCTGCGGCGGCTGGCCGTCACCCGCGAGCGCGGCTACTCGATCGTCGACGAGGAGGCCGAACCCGGCCTGTACTCGGTCGCCGCCCCGGTCCGCGACTTCCGCGGCGAGGTGGCGGCGGCGGTCCAGGTCGTCGGGCCGCGCGTCCGCCTGGCCGCCCGTACGGCCGAGCTCGCGGCCACCGCGCTGCGCTGGGCCCGACGGCTGGAGAACGCCCTGCGGGGAACCCCGGACCAGCCCCGGTAGCCGCTACGGAGTCCGGGCGGGCGCGTCACGGGTGGCGGATCCGGGTGGCTGGCCCGTCGAATCAGCCCGTACCGGCCAGGTCGGTGAGCGGGGCGGGCAGCCCCGCCCGGTCGGGCACCACGCGGGGGAGCTCGCGCAGCCAGGCGCGCAGGTCCGCGGGCCACCACCGTCCCGCCGTCAGCCGGCCCAGCTCCTCGGCGACCGCCGCCGCCGAGGAGCGCACCGGCACCACCCGTACGGGCGCGGCCCCGGCCAGCACCCCGAGCCACCAGTGCCGCCACGTCCCGGGCATCCCGTCGGGGTCTATGACCAGGTAGTAGTCGGGCAGCACCAGCCGGTCGGCGCGCAGCTCTTCGAGCGCGGCCTCGATGGCCACCTCCAGGGCGCCGACCACGCCCGTGCCGTCGAAGAACGCCGTCCATGCGGCGGCCACGTCGGCCAGCGGATCGGCGTCGTGCACGACGTACGTCGCCGCCGAGCGCCCCGCGATCTCCATCACCTCAGCCGGCCGGAGCTCTCCCCGTGGGATCGCCCGCACGTTGTGCAGTCTGTCGAGGCCCGCGACCAGCTCCGCGGCGCCGTCCCCCGCGACCACGACCACCGTACTGCTCAATCGCCGCATGCCGGGCAGTTTACTGCCGCCCCCTGCGGCCGGGAGCCCGCGGCGCGTACAGTCCTGCAGGTGGGAGGTGTGGTGATGCCCGAATGGCTGGAAGCGGGGATGTGGGGGCTGGTGGCCGGTGGGGCCCTGGTCCTGGGGGCCGCGATCGCCTGGTCGGTGAGAGTCCCGGCGCGCTGGATCGCCATGATCATGGCCTTCGGGGCCGGTGTCCTGATCTCGGCGCTGTCGTTCGAGCTGATGGACGAGGCTGAGCGCGCCGGCGGGCTCTTACCGGCCGCGGCCGGCTTCCTCGCCGGTGCCTGCGCCTACGTGGCGGCCAACGCGCTGCTGGCCCGGTACGGCGCGCGGCATCGCAAACGTTCGGGCGATCAGCAACCGAGCGAGGCCGACGTCCAGGGAAGCGGCGCGGCGATCGCCATCGGCGCCCTGCTCGACGGCGTGCCCGAGTCCGTGGTGCTCGGCCTGTCCCTCGTGGGCGAGGGCAAGATCGGGCCCGCCGTGCTCGCCGCGGTGTTCGTCTCGAACGTGCCCGAAGGGCTCTCCAGCGCCGCCGGGATGAAGCGCGCGGGCCGCGACGCCCGCTACGTCTTCGGCATCTGGGGCGGGATCGCGCTGGCCAGCGGCCTGGCGGCGCTGCTCGGCAATCTGACCATGCAGTCCGCCTCGCCCGCGTTCACCGCGGTGATCATGGGTGTGGCGGCGGGAGCGATCCTCGCCATGGTGGCCGACACGATGATCCCCGAGGCCTTCGAGCGCGCGCACACCCTCACGGGGCTCATCACCACCGTCGGGTTCCTGGCGGCCTTCGCCATCGAGCGCCTGGCCGAGTGAATCCTCACCGGCCGAGCCATCGGCGCGGAGCGCGAATCCGCACCCGGCCGTAGGGGAGCATCCCGGTGACCAGGACGTGCGGAGCGCCGACCCGGGAGCTCCGGCAGGTCGGCGCTCGCCGGCACCAGGTCGCCGTGGGAGGTGGCGGTGAGCGCGAGTTCGAGCTCGGCCGGGTGGCTCAGAGGTCGAGGTCCTCGAGGGCGGGGCGCTCGGCGATCCTGGCGATCCGGTCGTGGAACTCGCCGGGGATCTTGCCGCGCAGCTCCTCGATCGTGCCGACGGCCTCCACGGTGGCCTCGCCCGGCACGCGGCTCCAGCTCCTCTCGCCCAGGCCGAGGTGGCCGAGCCAGGTGGTCGCCCGGTCGCCGGGCTCCGAACCGCTCACCCAGTCGGGCGACCGATCGACGTGCAGGACGAACGTGCCTTCGCCGGAGCGGTACACCCGGAACGTCTCCACCCGCCCGCTGCGGCTGGTGCGGCCCCACTCGCCGAGCAGCACCCCCGAGAAGCGCCGCTCGTCCCCGGCGGCCTGGATGACGATCTCGTCGTAGCCCTGGCGGCGGCCCTCCTCCGCCTCGACGTAGCGCCGCAGCGCCTCGCTGATCGCCGTCGCCGGCGTGCCGCCGGTCAGGTCCTGCGCCCGCGCCAGCAGCGGCAGGTCCTCCTCCGCGATCTCGATCGTCGTGTCGCGCGCCATGGTCGCCCTCCTCTGTATATACGTATAAGCCTACGTATAAGAGGATCCAGTGGCAACAGGCAGAGGTCAGAACAGGCCCGGCTGCTCGCTCGGCCGGTGTGGTGGTCGTCTGGGCGCGAGGCCGCCGATGGCGTCGAGGTCGTACAGGGACCGCCAGCGCGTGCGTCCCCCCTCGGCCAGCAGGCGCCGCAGCAGTCGCACCGTCACCTCGGCGTCCGGCAGGGCCCGGTGGCGTCCGGCCGGGCGGGGGATGTCGAGGTGCGCGATCAGGGTGTCCAGGCTGTGGGAGGGCAACCGCGGATACAGGTGGCGGGCCAGCCGCACGGTGTCGAGCAGCGGGACGGCGGCCAGCCGCGGGCACCACGACCGCAGCCCGGCGATCAGGGCCGCCTCCGTCGCGGCATGATGGGCGACGAGCCGGTACGGCGGCGCCGTCAGGCGGTCGTCGAGGGCGGCGATGACCTGCTCGGGCGGCGGGGCGGTGGCGAGCATCGCCTCGGTGATGCCGGTCTGCCGCACGTCCCACGGGGTGACGTGCACGCCGGCCGGCGGCGCCATCAACGACTCGAACCGCCACACCTCGGCCAGGTCGCCGCCGCTCGCCTTGACGGCGCACACGCCCACCTCGACCGGCACCAGGGGGCGGCCCTGCGGCGTCAGCCCCTCGAAGTCGATGACGACCAGAGTGTGGCGGGCGAGGACGGCGTCGTCGTACAGCGTTCTCCGTTCCTCCATCAGCTGTTCCCGGATTGGGTGAATCCGCTGGCGCGGACATGCGCGGCGACTGCCTGGCCGGATCCGCCTACCTCATCGAGGGTCATCAGCGTTTCGGCGTCATGGGCACCGTCGGTGGCGTACGGGACATTCCGTACGGCGAGGAACAAGGTGATCCGAGCAGCGGGCGCGTCCACGCGGTGACGGTACCCCGTCGCCCGTTCGCACACCCGCGTAGAGGAATTCGCGCCTCAGCGCGAGTGACGAGGGTGAGGCGGTTCGGGCGTCGCGGGCTCAGAAGGTGAGGAGGGAATGGCAGTGGTGCGCCACGAGCGAGGCCAGGCCGGGCACCAGCGCCACCGCCGCGGGCCCGCTCAGCAGCAGGGCCACGCTCGCCACGCCGGTCAGGCGCTCCACGCGCTTGAGCGGGGAGGCGGGGTTGAGCATGCGGCGTACGCGCAGGAGCGCGGTGTCGCCGCCGGCGCCGAGCGCGAACGCGGGCGCCCGGCCGGTGGCCAGGCCGACCAGCGCGGCGGCGATCTGCACCCGGGGATGACGCCGCGCCGCGACGTCGTCGGCCAGCAGCTCGATCAGCCGGACGATCTCCGCCTTGGCCGCCCCGAACACGGGCACCTTCGGGAACGCCCTGGCCAGAGTGTGCGCCGCGGCGAGCGCCAGGTCGTGCCTGCCGCGCAGGTGGGCGCGCTCGTGCGCCAGGACGGCGGCGACCTGCTCGGGGGTGAGGCTGCGCAGGGCGCCGGTGGTGATGACGGTCTGGGCGCGCCTGCCCGGCAGGCAGTAGGCCAGCCGCTCGTCGTGGTCGAGCACGATCGCGTCGAGGTCGCGGTCGCGCCGGCCGAGCAGGCCGAGCATCGCCGCGTGCGCGCGCCGTTCCATGCCCGTCCTGGCCAGGACGGCCGCGCCGCACGAGAGCAGGCGCACCAGCACCGCGCCCGCGGCCAGGAGCGCGCCCGCGCCGGCCACGGTCAGGCCGTCGCCGTCCGACAGCATCGCCGCGCACATCTCGAACAGCCCGGCCAGCCCGTGCCCCACGACGTCGGCGGGCACGGCGAAGGCGAACGCGGCCAGGACGGCGGAGGCGACCACGGAGGCGCCGGCCGCCTGCCACATCGCGATCGCCAGCCGGGGCGCCCGGTCGGCCCAGCGCGCGGTCCGCATCAGCCGCGGCAGCCAGATCGCGGCGACCACCGTGTAGAGCGCCAGGACGGCGGCTGCGATCACGCCGACCCGCCCTTGGGCGGGAACACCTGCAGGGCCGCCTCCAGGGCGGTCGCCTCCTCGGGGGTGAGCCGTTCGAGGAAGTGCACCAGCGTGGCGGCCTGGTTGCCGCTGCCGGCCAGCGCGGCCCGCATCAGGTCGGCCGTGTAGGCCTCCTTGGAGGCGACCGGCTCGTAGATGTAGGCGCGGCGGACGGGCTCGCGCTTGAGCAGGCCCTTGGTGTGCAGCTTGTCCATCACCGTCATGACCGTCGTGTAGGCGATGGTGCGCTCCTGCTGCAGTTCTTCCAGCACGTCCCGGACGGAGGCAGGCTGCCGCCGGGCCCACATCCGCTCCATGATGGTGGACTCGAGCTCTCCTAGGCCGCGCATCATGCCACGAATGCTATCCGCGGTCGTAGTGCCGAGGATATGCCATACGGAGGAGGGGTATAGTCGGCTCGGTAAGCCGTACATAGATGTACGAGTTAGAGGGAGTCTTCGGATGCCATCCATACAGGTGCGGTTGTCGGTGAACGGCCGCCGGCACGAGCTGGAGCTCGACACCCGCGTCAGCCTGCTCGACTGCCTGCGCGAACACCTCGCCCTGACCGGGACGAAGAAGGGGTGCGACCAGGGCGCCTGCGGCGCCTGCACGCTGCTGGTGGACGGCGAGCGGGTCAACTCCTGCCTCGTGCTCGCCGCCCAGTGCCAGGACGCCGAGATCACGACCATCGAGGGGCTCGGCGAGGCGGGGCGGGCGATGCGGGAGGCGTTCGTGCGTCACGACGGCCTGCAGTGCGGCTACTGCACGCCGGGGCAGATCTGCTCGGCGGTCGCCATGCTCGCCGAGTACGACGCGGGGGTGCCGAGCGCCGTCGGGGCGGCGAGCCTGACGGACGCCGAGATCAGGGAGCGGCTGGCCGGGAACCTGTGCCGGTGCGGCGCGTACAACGGGATCTTGGCCGCCGTGAGAGAGGCCGGCCGGTGAACCCGTTCTCCTACGTCACCGCCACCGACCCGGCCTCGGCCCGCGCCCTCGCCGCCGAAGGGGCGAAATACCTGGCGGGCGGCACCAACCTCGTCGACCTGATGCGCGCGGGCATCGAGACGCCGCAGCGGCTGGTGGACATCGGCCGGCTGCCGCTGGCCGGGATCGAGGACCTGCCCGACGGCGGGCTGCGGATCGGCGCCCTGGCCGGCAACACGCGCGTGGCCGCCGACCGGCGGGTCCGCGACCGCTACCCGCTGCTGTCCCAGGCCATCGTGAACGGCGCCTCGCCCCAGCTGCGCAACCGGGCGACGGTGGGCGGCAACCTCCTGCAGCGCACCCGCTGCGGCTACTTCTACGACCGCCACTCGGCCTGCGGCAAGCGCGAGCCGGGCGCCGGCTGCGACGCCCTCGACGGCTTCAACCGCACGCACGCCGTCCTCGGCGCGGGCGAGAAGTGCATCGCCGTGCACCCGTCGGACATGTGCGTGGCCCTGGCCGCCCTCGACGCCGTGGTCAACATCGCCGGCCGCGACCCCGTGCCGCTGGTGGACTTCCACCTCCTCCCCGGGGACACCCCGCACCTGGAGACGGTGCTCCGGCCGGGCGAGCTGGTCACGTCGATCGACCTGCCGCCCGTCCCCGCCGGCCGCTCGGTCTACCTGAAGGTCCGCGATCGGGCCAGCTACGCCTTCGCGCTGGTGAGCGTGGCCGCGTTCACCCACCTGGAGGACGGGCGGGCGAGCCGGGTGCGCATCGCGCTGGGCGGGGTCGCGCCCAAGCCGTGGCGCGCGTACGAGGCCGAACAACTCCTGACCGGCACCTCGCTCGACGATCACCTCATCGACCAGGCCGCCGAGCGGGCCCTGGCGGACGCGCGGCCGCGCGAGCACAACGCGTTCAAGCCCGAGCTGGCCAGGCGCCTGATCCGCCGAGCCCTGAAGGGAGCCCGGTCATGACCCTCGCATCCCGCGGCTTCACCCTGGCGAGCAAGGCGATGACCAGGCTGGCCAGGCTCCTCCCCGACGGGAGGCCCGACCCCCTGGCTCGCCGGCGCGCCGAACTGGGCCGGCCCGCCGACAGGCTGGACGGCCATGCCAAGGCCGCCGGCGCCGTCCGCTACACGGCCGAGCACCGGCTCCCCGGCCTCGTCCACGCCGCCGTGGTGGGCAGCACCGTCGCCAGAGGCCGCATCATCACCGTCCACATCCCTCCGGCGCCCGGCGTGCTGCTGGTGATGACCCACCACAACGCGCCCGCGATGAGGCGCACCGGCGCCTACGCCACCCTCCGCGGCCCGCTGGGCGCCGCCGCGATGAGCCTGCCCGTGCTCAACACCGACGAGATCTTCTGGTACGGCCAGCCCATCGCGGTGGTCGTCGCCGAGTCCCCGGAGCAGGCCGGGCACGCGGCCTCGCTGATCCACGCCGACTACGAGCGATGGCCCGCCGTCCTGTCGATGACCGGGCAGCGGCCCTTCACGCCCGCGCACGCCGTACTGGAAGAACCGGTGACCAGGATCGGTAACCCCCGCGCCGCCCGGGCGGCGGTCACCGTCGAGGCCGAGTACGCCACGCCGCTCGAATACCACAACGCGATGGAGCCGCACGCCACCGTGGCCCACTGGGAGGGCGACCGGCTCACCGTCCACGACACCTCGCAGTACCCCTACGGGGTCAAGGAGATGCTGGCCAAAAAGTTCTCCCTGCCCGAGGAGAACGTGCGCGTGCTCGCGCCGTTCATCGGCGGCGGCTTCGGCGGCAAGAGCGTGGCCTGGCCGCACGTCTGGCTCACCGTGGCGGCGGCCAGGCTCTCCGGCCGCCCGGTCAGGCTCGTCCTGTCGCGCGCCGACCTGTTCGCCATGACCGGTGGCCGGGCCCCGACCCGCAGCCGCGTCTCGCTCGGCGCCGACGCCTCCGGGCGGCTCACCGCGCTGGAACACCACGGCCTGTCGTCGTGCAGCGCCGACGAGTTCGCCGAGGCCGCGGTCATCGCCTCCCGGCACCTGTACGCCTGCCCCAATCTCCACAGCGCCCAGCAGGTGGTACGCCTGGACCGCATCCAGAACGCCTTCTTCCGCGGCCCGGGCGTCGCACCGGGCTCCTTCGCCCTGGAGTCGGCCATGGACGAACTGGCCTGCAGGCTCGGCCTCGATCCGCTCGAACTCCGCCTGCGCAACGAGCCGGACCATGACCCGGCCGGCGGCAACCGGTTCACCAGCCGCCACCTGCGCGAGGCGTACACCCTCGGCGCCGACGCGTTCGGCTGGTCGCGGCGCCCGCCCGAGCCCCGCGCCATGCGGGACGGCCGCTGGCTCATCGGGTACGGCATGGCCGCCGCGATCAACCCCGACGCCGTGCTCATCGCCGGAGTCAAGCTCCGCCTGTCCGCCGGCGGCACGGTCACCGTCCGCAGCAGCACCAACGAGCTGGGCGCCGGCACCTCGACCGCGCAGAGCCAGGCCACCGCCGACCGGCTCGGCCTGCCCCTCGACCGGATCCGCTTCGAACAGGGCGACTCCGACGTGGCCAGGACCCGCATCCCCGGCGCCT
Source organism: Nonomuraea sp. JJY05 (assembly GCF_043496855.1). Lineage (NCBI taxonomy): Bacteria > Bacillati > Actinomycetota > Actinomycetes > Streptosporangiales > Streptosporangiaceae > Nonomuraea > Nonomuraea sp. JJY05. The sequence goes on along the minus strand of NZ_JBIEIS010000006.1, from coordinate 142,059 downwards.
CGGCCGCCACCACCACGCTCGCCTCCGCCATCTGGTCGGCCCGCGACAACCTCGTCCGCGAGCTGCTGAAACTGGCGCGGGGCACCGGTTCGCCGCTGGCCGGGCTGTCGCCCGGCGAGGTGGAGACCCGCGACGGCGGCCTGTTCGGCCCCCGGGGAGGCGAGACCTATGAGCGCATCCTGACCAGGGCCGGGCTGGACGCGGTGGAGGTGGAGGGGAAGTCGGCGCCGCCTTACCAGACGATCAAGCGCGGCACCTACTCCTACGGCGCGCACTTCTGCGAGGTGCGGGTGGACGAGGACACCGGCGAGACGCGCGTCACGCGCTGGGCCGGGGCGTTCGACGGCGGCCGGATCGTCAACCCCAAGCAGGCCGCCGGCCAGATGCGCGGCGGGATCATCATGGGCATCGGCATGGCGCTGACCGAGGAGGCGCTGCTCGACGAGCGCACGGGCCTGATCGTCAACCAGAGCCTGGCCGACTATCACGTGCCCACGCACGCCGACGTGCCCGACATCGACATCCGCTTCGTCGACCGGCCGGACCCGCAGACCCCGCTGGGCGCCAAGGGCATCGGCGAGCTCGGCATCGTGGGCGTGGCGGCCGCCGTCGCCAACGCCGTCCACCACGCGACCGGCAAGCGCGTCCGATCCCTGCCCATCACCCCGGACAAGCTCATGCTTTGAATACGGTAGGGGGGTATGGTACGTTGCGGGAACCGGAAGGGGCAGACATCACCGGAGAGGGTTGATCGACATGGCTACCGCTACCTACACCGTCAAGGGCATGACCTGCGGCCACTGCGTGAGCTCGGTGAAGGAGGAGGTCGGTGAGGTGTCCGGGGTGACCTCGGTGGAGGTTGACCTGGCCAGCGGCCTGCTGACCGTGGAGAGCGAGAGCCCCGTGGACGCGGCGGAGATCGTCGCGGCCGTGGAGGAAGCGGGCTACGAGGTGGCGGCTCCGGCATGAACCGCCCGCGCCGTCCTTGACGATGACTGACCTGAGGAGAGACCACATGCGACGGCTCGCCGCCCTCGACCCGGCCGAAGCCCCGGAGAAGTCCCGGGAGTTGCTGAACGACATCATCGGCCGCACGGGCTCGGCCGGTGAGATGATCTCCACCATGGCGCACTCGCCGGCGATGCTCCAGGGCTACCTGGACCTGTCGCGGGCCATGAAGCGCAGCAAGCTGCCCCGCGCCCTCAGCGAGAAGATCTCGCTCGCCCTGCAGGAGTGGATCGGCTGCGGCCTCTGCCTCGACGCGCACGCGGCGGGCGCCCGGGCGGCCGGGCTGAGCGAGGCCGACATCGCCCTGGCCCGCCAGGGCACCTCCACCGATGCCCGGGAGGCGGCGCTCATCGCGGTGGCCACCCGCGTGCTGGCCGAACCGTCGTCACTGACGGACGAGGACGTGGCCGAGTTGAGGGCTCATGGCTGGAGCGAGCGGATCATCGCGGAGCTCCCCGGCCTGGTCGCCCTCAACCTGCTCACCGGCTCCTTCAACCTGCTGGCCGGTCTGGAGCCGGCCGGGAGGGCTACCTGAGCGGGCCGGCCTTCGGGCAGAATCGGGTCTCGAAGAGCGTGGTGAAGGTCTCGACGAAGTCGTCCCAGTCGCCGTTCAGGTTGGCGACGAGCATGTGGGTGCCCTGGCGGTCGCCCATCACGTACGTCATCGAGCCCTGGATGAAGCCGCCGCCGCCCCAGAGCGTGACCCCGCACGGAAGCGTCTGGGAGTAGACGCCGAGGCCGTACCTGGTGTTCGGGACCCAGCCCGCGCCCTCCGTCGAGACGGTGGTGAACATCTCCTTCTGCTGCGCGGGCGCGAGCAGGCGGCCGCGCAGCAGGGCGCGCAGGAACCGGTGCAGGTCGGAGGTGGTCGAGACCATGCCCCCGGCGGCCCCGGCCCAGCTCAGGTCCGCGTGGGTCACGTCGCGGACCTCCGCGGGCCCGCCGGCCTCGTCGGACTTCGAGTAGTGCCGGGCGTGCGGGTCGCGGATCGTGTTGTCGGCGCCGGGCAGGTACGTGCCCGTCAGGCGCAGCGGGCGGGCGACGCGGCGGTCGATCTCGTCCGCGATGGTCGAACCCGTCGCCTGCTCGACGATCATCCCCGCCAGGTTGTAGTTGACCTTGGAGTAGATGAAGCGCTTGCCGGGCTCCTCGGGGCGCGGGGTCTCCTGGCCGGGGAAGGCGTCGGGGAGCCCGCTGGTGTGGTTGAGCAGCTGCCTGATCGTGATCTTGGTGCCGTCCCCGCCGAGGTGCTCCTCCACCACGCCGGGCAGCCACTTCGCCACCGTGTCGTCCAGGCTCAGCTTGCCGTCGGCCACCACCTGCAGGACCACCGTGCCCACGAACGCCTTGGTGAAGCTCCCGATGCGGAAGTGCTCGCCCGGCCGGCGGTGGCGTCCGGTCTTCAGGTCGGCCACTCCCGCCGTCCCGAACCACGGGGCCGCGTCGCCGTCCCTGAGCTCGGCGACGATGCCGGGGCCGCCGCCGTCGGCCACGACCTGGTCGAGCGCGCGCTGAAGCCTGGCGTGGCCCCGGTCGGCCGCGGAGGCGGCGGGGATCGTCATCGCGGTGGCCGTCGCGGTCAGGGCGGCGACGAGCAGGCCGGTACGGAGCACGGACATGGTGCCTCCATGGAGGTCGGAGAGGGCGTGGTCGATCCGCCGGGCGGAGGTGCCGGCGCAATAAGCAACGCTAGTTGACTAATCTGGACTTAGTCAACACGGGTTGCTTGGGCGCCCTCTCCGGTCTCACGAAGGGCCGCTGACGTACCGGAGGGTCAGCTCGTCGAGATTGAGCCAGTTCGCGCTTCCCTTGGACGCGTTGAAGATGACGGAGACGGTGTTGGCCCCTTCCCGGAGCACGACGTTCGGCACGGTCACCGTGTTCCACGTGCTCCACGAGCCCGTGGAGGGGAACCGGAGGGCGTCCACGGCTGCGCCGCCGTTGACGAAGAGGTGGCGGACGGCGTCGCCCGCGGCGGCCGCGTAGCGGAAGGTGAGCTCGTACGTGCCCGCCCGGCTGACGTCGGGCCGCAGGTCCACCCACTGGCCGTCGGCGTTCCAGCCGGCCACGTAGCCGGTGCCCGTGAAGCCGGGATGGGTGGACTCGGTGCCGACGCCGTGCAGGGTGCCCGACTCGGCCTGGTGCTGGGCGGAGACGTCGAGGCGGTCGAGGTTGAGGTAGTTGCCCGAGCCCAGCTCGACGCGGATGGTGTTGTGGCCCCGGGCGAGCGTGACACCGTTGAGCACGGCCGTGTTCCAGGTGCCCCAGCCGCCGGTGGACGGGAACGACAGGTCGGACTGGGCGCCGTTCGCGATGATCCGGCGGGAGGCGTCCCCGGCGCCGGCGGCGTACCGGAAGCGCAGCTCGTAGGGCCCGGCGGAGGGCACGTTGACGTGGAAGGTCAGGGTCTGGCCGGAGGTGTTCCAGCCGGCGAGGTAGCCCCGGCCGCTGAAGCCGGCCTGGGTGCTCTCCGCGCCGATGCCCGACGACAGCGCGTTCTCGGCCTCGTGCCGGCCGTTCTCCGGCTGGAGCCCGGTGTTGCCGTCGTGCTGGACGAGCTGGAGCGCGCTGACGGCGGCGGCCGCGGTGAGGCTCTGCAGGTACGTGGCGGGGGCGGGCGCGGACCAGTCGGGGCCGGCGAGGTCGTCGCCGGTGCGGCGGTGGCGCCAGGCCTGGGTGGCGTTGCGCTGGAGGAAGGGCAGGTACTGGGTCTGGCCGTGCTCGGTGACGAGGGTGTTGAGCGAGCGGAACAGCAGCGACTTGAAGCCCCCGGCGTCGTCGGAGCCCTCGTGCATCATCGTGCCGCCGTTGGTGAGGTAGGTGGTGGCCCAGTCCGCCGCCGCGCGGGCGTCGGTCAGGTAGGAGGCGGTGCCGGTCGCGCGGTGGAGCGCGGCGGCGGCGCCGATGTAGGTGCCGAAGTTGTAGCTGAAGTCCCACTTCACGAGGGTGCCCGAGCCCTCGATGTGGTCGTAGACGTGCCCGGACTGCTGCAGACCGGCCTTGATCCAGGCGAACAGGCTCTGCGCCCGCGCCAGGTAGGTGGCATCGCCGGTCGCGGCGTACAACTTGGTGGCGGTGATCACCGCCGGGGCGTTGGTGGCCACGTTCTTCTGCGTGTGCACGCTCCTGCGCCACCAGATGCCGCCGCCGAACGTGGAGTCCTGCTCGGCCCAGATCTGGTCGAACAGGGCACGCGACCGGTTCAGGTACGTGGCGTCACGCGTGATCTCGTACGCCCGCGCGCAGGCCAGCGCCCACCAGCCCAGGTCGTCGTTGAAGTCGTTGGCGAAGGTGGGGTAGGAGGCGACGAAACCGGCGTAGACGTCGTCGATCAGCTGCCGGTAGGCGGCAGTGCCAGTGCGCTGGTAGGCGTCCATCACCAGCTCCCACAGCTGGGCCTCCCACCAGAAGTCGGTGTACAGGCCGCCTTCCGGGCCGTGGGCGTGCTCGGCGTGGATCTGGTGGTCGCTGTTGGTGTAGAAGTACTTCTTCGCCGGATCCCAGAAGGCGGACACGAAGGCCGACATCGCCGCGTCGGCGTCGGTGGCCACGGTGGCGTGCGCGGGAGCGGGGGCGAAGGTGAGAGCCGCGGCCAGCAGGAGGCCGGCGGCCGCCGCGCGCGCCCTCACTGGTTGTTCTCCGTCAGCACCCGGTCACCCTGCTCCTGGGCTTTGGCCAGGGCCTGCTGGGCGGTGCTCTTGCCCTCCATGAGGAGCTGGAGGTTCGGGATGAGGGCCTCCTCCTCCATCGGCGCGTAGCCCGCGCAGGCGGGGCGGATCTTGGCGTACTGCAGCGTGTCCAGGATCGGCTTCCAGAACGGGTCGCCGGAGAAGAAGGGGTCCTGCGCCGCCTGCACGTTGCCGGGGATGTTCAGGCTCGTCCTGGCCCACAGCAGCGCGTTGTCCTTCTCGGCCGTCCACCACTTGACGAACTCCCAGGCCGCGTCCTTGTGCTTGGCCGCCTTCGGGATCACCAGGCCGAAGCCTCCCATGAGGCTGGCACTGCCGCCCTGCGGCCCGGTCGGCGGCGGCACGATGCCGAAGTCGAGGTCCTTGCCGTACTTCTTGTACGTGGTGATGTTCCAGGGCCCCGTCAGGATCATGGAGACCTTGCCGGTCGCGAAGGCGTCGGTGCCCTCGCCGAGCCCCTTCTCGAAGCCGCTCTGGTAGACGCCCGCCTTGATCATGCGGCTCCACAGGTCGAGGACCTGCAGGCCCTGCGGGCCGTTGAAGGTCGTGCGCGAGCAGTCGTCGCCGACCATCTGGCCGCCGGCCTGGCGCAGGTACATGCTGAACAGGCCGGTGTCGTCCATCGACAGGCCGGCGCGCACGAGCTTGCCGCCCTCGCGCCTGGTCAGCTTCACCGCCGCCTGCTCCAGCTCGGCCCAGGTGCGCGGCGGCTCGATCCCGGCCTCCTTCAGGTGGGCCTTGTTGTAGAACAGGGCCCGCGCGTCGACCGTGAGCGGCAGCCCGTACAGCTTGCCGCCGTGGGTGAGCTCGCGCAGCGCCTCGCCGTAGAAGCGCTCGCGCTCGATGCCGTCCTTCTTCAGCAGGTCGTCGATCGGGGTGAGGACGCCCTTCGGCGCGTAGCTCGCCGTCCGCCAGCGGTCCCAGAACATGACGTCGGGGGCCTGCCCGGACGTCGAGGCGGTGAGGAACTTCGTGAGCATGTCCTCCTGGACGACGTAATCGACCTGGATCTTGGGGTGCGTCTTGTTGAAGGCGGCGGTCATGGTCCTGAACTGCTGTTCGCCCTCGCCCGACCAGTCGCCCCAGAACTTCAGCCGCACCACCCCTCCCGCCGAGGAGGGGGCGTCGGACGAGGCGCAGCCGGTCGTGATCGTCGCGAGTACGGCGAGGGCGGTGGCGGCCAGCCGCTTGACCAGGGTCGAGTGCATCGGCGGCGCGCTCCTTTCTGAGAGGGGGGTGTCACTGGAGGCCGGAGCCGGTGAAGGCCAGGCCTCGAGTCAGGTAGCGCTGCCCGAAGGCGAACAGCAGCAGGGTGGGCAGCATGGCGACGATCGATCCGGCCATGAGCGGCCCGTAGTCGGTCTGCCGGTTGAAGGAGAAGGCGGCCAGGCTCATCTGGATCGTGCTCATGTCGGGGTCGTTGAGCACGATCAGCGGCCAGAGGAAGCCGTTCCAGCCCGCCACGAAGGTGAAGACCGCCAAGGTGGCCAGGGCGGGACGGCACAGCGGCAGATAGATCCGCCAGAAGATGCGGAACTCGGGGCAGCCGTCGACGCGTGCGGCCTCGCCCAGCTCCCTGGGCAACGCGAGGAAGAACTGCCGCATCATGAACACCGCGAACGCCCCGACGGCACCCGGCAGGATGACCGCCCAGTACGTGTTGAGCAGGCCGAAGCCGCCCTGGCCGGCGAGATCGTTGCCCCCCGCCAGCGGCAGGTTCTTGACGATGAGGAACGACGGCACCAGGGTCACCACGGACGGCACCATCATCGACGCGAGCAGCAGCCGGAACAGCGCCCGGCTGCCGCGGAACGGCAGCCGCGCGAACGCGTAGCCGGCCAGCGACCCGAGCAGCAGGTTGGTGGCGACGCCGGCCACGGCGAGCAGCAGCGAGTTGGCGAAGTGCCGGGCGAAGGGGACGGTGCTGAACGCCGCCCCGTAGTGCTCGAAGGTGATCGTGGTGGGCAGCCACTTGATGGGCAGGGAGATGATCTCGTCGTCCGGCTTGAGCGACGTGCTCAGCGACCACAGGAACGGCAGCAGCATGAACAGCCCGACGACGGTGAGCACGGCGTAGAACAGCGTGATTCTGATCGTCCGGATCATGTCTCGTCGCTCCGGTTGATCCGCATGTTGATCACGGTGACGGCCACGATGACGAGGAAGAGCGTGAACGCCTGCGCCGAGGCGTAGCCCATCTGCAGCCGGTTGAAGCCGGTCTCGTAGATCTGGTAGACGGGCGTCAGGGTCGAGTTGCCCGGACCGCCCTTGGTCATCACGTACGCCTGGTCGAAGAGCTGGAACGCGCCGATCAGCGACATCGTCGTGACGAACATCGTCGTGGTGCGCAGCTGCGGCCACGTGATGTGGGCGAACGCCGCCCAGCGGCCCGCCCCGTCCAGGGCGGCGGCCTCGTACAGGTGGCCGGGGATGTTCTGCAGCCCGGCGAGGTAGATCAGCATGTTGGAGCCGACTCCCTGCCACAGGGTGACCAGCACGATCGAGAGCATGGCGGTGCTGCTGTCGCCCACCCACGCCGGGCCGGGGACGCCCAGGAAGCCGAGGATCTCGTTGACCGGCCCGTAGTGGCTGTTGAGCATCCAGGTCCACACGGTCGCGGCGGCCACGGGGGAGGTGACCACGGGGATGTAGTAGACCGTGCGGAAGACGCCCATCGCCGGGAGCCTGCTGTTGAGCGCCACCGCGAGCAGCAGCGAGACGGCGATCATCGCGGGCACGAACATCGCGCAGTACAGCAGGATGTTCTTCAGCGTGAGGGCGAAGGTGGCGTCCTCGATCAGCCTGGCGTAGTTCGCGAGACCGGCCCAGGCCGGCGGGGTCAGCACGTCGTAGGAGGTGAAGCTGAGGCCGAGGGCGCCGATGACGGGCAGCACGGTGAAGACGAGGAACAGCACCATCGGCGGCGCGGCGAACAGCGCCCCGGCCCGCGCCTGGTGCCGGCTCAGCAGGGAGCCCCCCGGCCGGGCGCGGCCCGGGGAGGCGCGGCCGGCCGCGGACCGGCCGGCGAGCGTCTGGGTCATGTGAGTGCCACCTCCATGGCGAACTGCGCGAACAGGCTGTTGGCCCAGCCGAACCAGGGGCGGGTGAAGACGCCGGGATCGTCGGGGTCGAAGCTCTCGTGGACGTATCCGGTGCCGGCCGTCGTGGCGGCGAGCACGGCCAGCAGCTCGTCCCGCTCCGAGGCGTCGGCGGACGTCAGGCCCTGCATGATCAGTGACAAGGGCCAGACATGTCCGGACTTGGTATGCGGGCTGCCCACGCCCCGCGCGTACCGCCCTTCGGCGTAGTGCGGGTTGCCGGGGCTGAGCACGAAGGCGCGCGTGCTGCGGTACGCCGGGTCGGACGCCGGCCGGTATCCCAGGTAGGGGATGGAGAGCAGGCTGGGGATGTTGGCGTCGTCCATCAGCAGGTGGTTGCCGAGGCCGTCGGTCTCGTAGGCGTAGATCTCGCCGTGGACGGGGTGGCGGACGACGGCGTGCCGCCGGATGCCCTCGTCGATCTCTTCACGCAGCCGTACGGCGTCCTCGGCCAGGTGGGCGTCCGCGTAGACCTCCCGCGCGAACCTCGCCAGGTATCCCAGGACGACGACGGCGAACATGTTGGCCGGGACGAGGAAGCCGTACGTGCACGCGTCGTCGCTCGGCCGGAACGCCGAGCGCACCATGCCCGTGTACCCGCAGGCCGGGCCGCGCCCCTCGTCGACCAGCGTGTCGGTGGGCAGCCCGGGATCCGGCCGGACGAAGCGGTACGGCGAACGCTCGGGCCGCTGCTCGGCGCGCATCGTGCCGACGGCGGAGACCAGCATGCGGTACACGGACTCGTCGAACACCGAGGCGTCACCGGTCGCCTCCCAGTAGAGGTGCAGCAGCCGGATCGGATGGCACAGGGAGTCCAGCTCCCACTTGCGCTCCCAGACCCACGGCCCCGCGCGCGGCACGTCGTCGTGGTGGCCCTGGCCGTTGGGGCTCTCGTTGAACGCGTTGGCGTACGGGTCGATCGCGACGTACCTGGCCTGCCGGTGGATCACCCCGCGCACCATGCGGCGGACCTCGTCGTCGGCGGCCGCGTGCCGCACGTACGGCTCGACCTGGGCGGCCGAGTCGCGCAGCCACATCGCCGGGATGTCGCCGGTGAGCACGAACGTCGTCCCGTCCGGCAGCGGCTTGACCGTGCTCTCCAGCGTGTTGAGCAGGCACTGCCGTAACATCGCGGCGGCCGCGGGGTGCCGCCGCGCGAGTAGGGGCTCGACCTTGTCGGCGAGGTCATGTACGGCTTTCACACGGTTCCCTTCGGTGTCGCTTGAGGGAAACGTAGAAATCAAGTTGTCATAAGTCAATATGTCTGAAACATAGAGCTATAAGATGATATATATCTGGATGAGTTGACATACCAAGTGAACGGGCGAGGGAAGAGTGGCTGAGAGAGGCCCGCTGCTGTACGAGCGGATCGTCGACTACCTGCTGGACGAGGTCAGGCGAGGCGCCCTGGCCCCGGGCGACCGCGTGCCCTCGGAGATGGAGCTCGCCGAGCGGTTCGAGGTCAGCCGCATCACCTCCAAGAAGGCGCTCGAGCTCCTCCGGGAGGCCGGCGTCGTCCATCGGATCCGCGGCAAGGGCTCGTTCGTGGCCGCGGCCCTTCCCGACCTCGACCGGCTCACGCCCGCCGCGCGCCCCGCCGAGGGCGAACGCGTCCCCGGGGCCATCGCGATGATCTATCCGGACGCGTCGGAGGCGTACGGGCTGGAGCTGCTGTGCGCGGTGGAGGAGCGCTGCGCCGAGCGGGGCATCACCCTGGTGATCAAGCGCACCCGCGGTAGCCAGGAAGAGGAGGAGAAGGCGATCGAGTCGATGGTGGACGCGGGGCTCGCCGACGGCCTGATCGTGTTCCCCGTCCACGGCGAGTACTACAACGCCGGCCTGCTGCGGACCATCCTCGACGGCCACCCGCTGGTCCTCGTCGACCGCTACCTGGCCGGGATCCAGGTGTGCGCCGTGCACACGGACAACGTGGCCGCCGCCCGCGCGCTGACCGAGCGTCTGCTCGACCAGGGGCACCGGCACGTCGCCTTCGCCTCGCCCCCGCCGGACAACACCTCCAGCATCGAGGAGCGGCTGGAGGGCTTCCGCGCCGCCTGCGCCGCCCGCGGCCTGCCGCTCGATCACCAGCATCACCTGACCGAGCTGTCCAGCACCCTGCCTGGCGCCTTCACCCCGGACAACGTGCTGGCCGACATCGAGCGCGTCCGCGCCTTCCAGGCCCGCGAACCCCAGGTCACCGCGTTCGTGGTCTGCGAGTACAACCTGGCGCGGGTGCTGGACCGCGCGATCGACGGCCCGGTCATCGCGTGCTTCGACTCGCCGCTCGACCCCATCGCGGGGCCTGCCTTCCTCCACGTACGGCAGGACCAGCGCGAGATGGGCAGACGCGCGGTGGACCTGCTGCTCGCCCAGACCCGCGGCGAGCCCGTCCCCGCCCGCTCCATCGTGCCCTTCACCATCGTCGAACCCGTTTGATGGACGGAGACCCCTTGCCCGACGTGTGGAAGCCCGACGTGTGGCAGCCCGACGTGTGGAACCACCGCGCCGACCTGGCCCAGCGCAGCCTCGACCACTACTTCGCCGCCCCGGGCGAGCAGCTGTTCAACAACTGGTATCCGCTGGAGCCCGGCGACAACGACGTCTTCAACTACTGGTGGCTCGCCCACGCCGTCGACGTCCGGATCGACGCGTACCTGCGGACCTCGGACCCGGCACGTCTGGAGCAGGCCAGACGCATCCACGACGGGATCCTGCGGCGCAACGGGGGCGCGCTCTTCAACGACTACTTCGACGACATGCTCTGGCTCGCCCTGGCGACCCTGCGCCTGGCCGAGGCGACCGGGGAGAGCGCGCTGTACGGCGAGGCCGTCGAGCTCTGGCAGCACGTCCTCGACCACGGCTGGAACGACCACGAGGGCGGCGGCATCGCGTGGCGCGTCTCCCAGCCGTACTACAAGAACACCCCCGCCAACGCCCCGTTCGTCATCCTCTCGGCGCGGCTGCACCGGCACACGGGCGACGGGCGCTACCTGGAGCAGGCCCGGCGGGCCATGGACTGGCTGGAGGCGACGCTCGTACGACCGGACGGGTTCGTGCACGACGGCGTCAACCGCCAGGAGGACCACGCCATCGACGAGGACTGGCGCTTCACGTACAACCAGGGTCTGTACGTCGGCGCGTGCGTCGAGCTCGCCCGCACTCCGGGCGAGGAGGGCCGCCTCTCCCGTGCCGCCCGGACCGCCCGGACGGCCATCGCGGAGCTCGGCGTGGACGGCGTGTTCGCCGCCGAAGGGGCGGGCGGCGACGAGGGACTGTTCAAGGGCGTCTACTACCGCTACGCCCGCGAGCTCATCGAGGCCGCCGAGGTGCCCGAGGTCAGGGCCTTCGTGCTCGGCAGCACCGAACACCTGTGGCAGGCGTGCGGCCGCGACGGGCTCGTCCTCGCGAGCGACCAGTGGAACCGCCCGCCCGGGGCCAAGGTCCCCCTGTCGGCCCAGCTGAGCGCGGCCATGGCCACGGAGATGTGCGCCGCCCTGACGTCGTCACACGTGCCTCCGCCCGGGCAGCCCGAAGGCAGCCGCTGACGCTCCCGCCGCGCCGACGGCGCCGGCACAGCAGGGCGGCGCCGTCGGCGCGGGGGACCGCCGGCCGAACCGGGGGTAGGCCGTCACGAGGGCACCCGGCCGGCCACCCCGGCCTCGACGGTGACGGGCCGTCCGAAGGCGGTCACCAGAGACCCCGATGGGCCAGGTTCACGGCCAGGGCTGCCACCGCCAGGGAGAAGAACACGGCCCAGGGGCCGAAGTGGTGGTCGCGGGCCCGCAGGTGGGCGGCGAACGCCCCGAGGAAGTACAGCACCAGGCCGGCGGCGGCGAGGGTGCCCAGCGCCGGCACCGCGAATCCGGCCAGCAGCCCCAGCGCGCCCGCCCCCAGCAGCAGGCCCAACGGGAGCATCCAGGAGTGGGGGACGCCCATGATGTCCGCCTGGCGCTTGGGGTAGTCGTGGCCGATGAGGTTGGCGACGGCGGCCAAGCCGTTGATCGCCGAGGCGAGGACGGTGATGACGAGGTAGATGGTGAACACGAAGGTCTCTCCTTCTCCGTGAGGACGGCCGGTCGGTCGCCTCACGGACGGGGCGGCGCCCCGGGGAGTGACAGCGTGCTCATGTGACATAGGTCATGGCGCCACGCCGGCGAGCTTCTCCGGATTGCTGACCACGTGCACCGTCTTGATCGCTCCATCGAGCAGGTGCAAGGTGATCGCCAGTACCGGCGTGCCTCCCGAGCGGACGACGATCCCCGGGCCGCCGTTGACCTGGAGCACCTGGGCGCGCGAGTCGGCGGGCATGCGCTTGGAGAGGATGACGACCGCGCGGGCCACGTACTCATGCCCGTGGATCGGCTTGCGGGGCGCGCCGGTGAGGCCGCCGCCGTCGCTCACCATCGTCACGTCCGGTGCCAGCACCTCCATCAGGGCCTTCAGATCGCCGCCGAGGCAGGCGGCCAGGAACCGCTCGGTGGCCTGCTGCCTGGTCGCCGGATCGGTGTCGTAGCGGCGGCGGCGCTCCTCGACCGCCTTCCTGGCGCGGTGCGCGATCTGCCGCACCGCCGCGTGGCTGCGCCCGACGAACCGCGCTGTCTCGGCGTGGCTGTAGCCGAAGGCCTCGCTCAGCACGAACACCGCACGTTCCGTCGGCGACAGGACCTCCAGCACGAGCAGCATCGCGGTCGACACCGAGTCGGCGAGCACCACGTCCTCGGCGACGTCCGGGAGAGTGAGCATCGGCTCGGGCAGCCACGGCCCGACGTAGGACTCCCGCCGCACGCGCGCGCTGCGCAGCCGGTCGATCGCCAGCCGGATGGCCACCCGCACCAGATAGCCTTCGGCGTCCGCGACGGCGGCCACGTCGACGCGGCTCCAGCGCAGCCAGGCGTCCTGCACCACGTCCTCGGCCTCGGTGACGCTGCCCAGCACCCGGTACGCCACGGCATGCAGCAGACCGCGGTGCTCGGTGAACTTCCGCTCGGCCTCAGACATGCGCAGTCCCTCCATCCATACGAAGGGGTTACCAGATGAGCCCATGGACCCGCTCCGGCAGGCAGCCGGACGGCGGCTCCACGGGCGGGGCGAGCAGGTCCTCGGCGACCACCAGCGCCTCGGGCAGCGCGAGGAGCCCGAACCCCAGCGCGGCGACGCGCAGGGGCACGCGGGCACCGTCGTGCCGCCGCGGCTCGGATCGCGGCCCTGCACGGTGCCGGCTCGGCGCGGCGGATCACCTGGGCCGGTGGCGCACGGTACGGCAACGCTCTCGGGGGCGGCCACAAGCGGGCCGTATCACTTGTCAAGGCGAGGTGTCAGGGCTACGATCGCACCGATCTTTAGGAAACTTTCCTAAATAAGGAGTGGGGTCCGTGGTCCGTCCCCGTCGTCGCGGGATCCTGTCGTCACTCGCCATCGCCCTGGCGATCCCCCTGATCACCGTCGCCCTGTCCCCGCCCGCCGCGGCCCGGACGGCGCCCACCGCCGCGGCCCGGACGGCGCCGGCCGCCTTCGCGCATCCCGGCGTGCTCGTCAGCAAGGCCCAGCTCGACTTCGTCCGCGCCAAGGTCAACGCCGGGGCCCAGCCGTGGAAGGGCGCCTACGACCAGATGATCGCGAGCCCGCTCGCGTCGCTGTCGCGGACCCCGAAACCGCGGGCGGTCGTGGAGTGCGGCCCGTACTCCAACCCCAACAACGGCTGCACGGACGAGCGCCAGGACGCGCTGGCCGCCTACACCGACGCGCTGGCCTGGTACATCTCGGGCGACAGCCGGTACGCGCAGAAGGCGATCCAGATCATGGACGCCTGGTCCGCCGTGATCACCGACCACACCAACAGCAACGCGCCGCTCCAGACCGGCTGGGCGGGATCGTCCTGGCCCAGGGCGGCCGAGATCGTCCGCTACACCTACACCGGGTGGTCAGCCGCGGGCGTCAACCGCTTCGCGACCATGCTCCGTGACGTCTACCTGCCCGAGATCATCAACGGCAGCGCCCGCACGAACGGCAACTGGGAGCTGACGATGATGGACGCGACGATCGGGATCGCGGTGTTCCTGCAGGACAAGGCCGCCTACGACAAGGCCGTGAGCACGTTCCGGGCGCGCGTGCCCGCCTACATCTACCTCACCTCCGACGGCGCCTACCCCAAGGGGCCGACGGGCAGCGGCATCGACACGCGGGCCGAGGTCGTCGACTACTGGCAGGGCCAGGACACCTTCGTCGACGGGCTCTCCCAGGAGACGTGCCGCGACTTCACCCACACCGGGTACGGCCTGGCGTCGATCGCGCACATCGCCGAGACGGCCCGCATCCAGGGGCAGGACCTCTACCCCGAGATCGCCGACCGGCTGCGGCACGCGCTCGGCCTGCACGCCAGGTACCAGCTCGGCGCGGCCGTACCCGCGTGGCTGTGCGGCGGGAGCCTCACCCTCGGCCTCGGGCCGGTCACCGAGGTCGGCTTCAACGCCCTGCACAACCGCATGGGCATCGCGATGAGCAACACGCAGGCCCTCACCGAGCAGCAGCGACCGGCGGGCACCAACAACCTCTTCGTCGCCTGGGAGACCCTCACCCACGCCGGCAATCCCCACTAGGCCGGACTCTGACCACACCATAAATACGCTACACAAGTATTTCGCAGCTCCATGAAACTGTGGCAAGTTGAGTACCTGTGAGCGTAGGGGGCATGACCGCGTCGGCCCCCGCGCCCACGAGCTCGCCACAGGAGGACTGCGATGACCCAGACGTTGCCGGAGCGCTGCGGGGTGGTGGGCGGCGGGCGCATGGGCGCCGGCATCGCCCACGCCCTGCTCCTCGCGGGCTGCCACGTCACGCTGGTGGAGCGCGACGGCGAGGCCGCGGCCGCCGCGCGGGACCGGGTGGCGCGGGCGGTCGATGGCAGCGCGAAGCGCGGCCTGATCGAGGACGCCGGCGAGCCGATGGCCCGCCTCATCACGGCGACGGACCCCGCCGGGCTGGCCGGGGCCGGGCTGGTGATCGAGGCGGTGCCCGAGGATGTCGACCTCAAGCTCGTCACGCTGCGCGCCGCCGAGGACGCGGTCGGGCCGCAGGCCGTGATCGCCTCCAACACCAGCAGCATCTCGCTCGGCACGCTCGCCCAGGCGCTCGCCCGCCCCGAACGCCTCCTCGGGCTGCACTTCTTCAACCCCGTCCCGGCCAGCAGGCTCGTCGAGGTGGTCATCGCGACCGCCACCGACCCGGCCCTGCGGGAACGGGCCGTGGCGTGGGTCGAGGCGATCGGCAAGACGGCCGTGGTCGTCCGCGACTCGCCCGGCTTCGCCAGCAGCAGGCTCGGCGTCGCCCTCGGGCTGGAGGCGATCCGCATGGTCGAGTCCGGCGTCGCCTCGGCCGAGGACATCGACGCCGCGATGACGCTCGGCTACGGCCACCCGACCGGGCCGCTGCGCCTGACCGACCTCGTCGGCCTGGACGTCCGGCTGGGCATCGCCCGCTACCTCGAGCGCGAGCTCGGCCCCCGCTTCACCCCTCCCGCCCTGCTCGTCCGGCTCGTCGAGCAGGGCCACCTGGGGCGCAAGACCGGCAAGGGCTTCTACGACTGGAGCCAGTCGTGAGCACGCCGGAGAGCTACCTCGAAGGGCGCCTGGCACGCCGGAGCAGGGGAAGGCGTGCCGGTCGCCGACGCCGTGACCGGTGAGCTCGTCACCCGGGTCAGCGGCGAGGGGCTCGACCTCGCCGCCGCCGTGGCGGGTCTACCTGCTGCACGCCTACTTCGGCAGGGAGGGCCGCGAGGAGGCCGAGCAGCTGCTCAAGCGCAACTCCGGCGACCTGGACGCGCCCCGCATCCTGGGCGCGTTCAACGAGGAGACGACCGACTGGCTGCAGTTCTTCATGTTCACGTACTTCACCGACCGCGACGGCAAGTACCAGCTCGGCACGCTGAAGGAGTCGGCGTTCGACCCGCTGGCGCGCACCTGCGAGTTCATGCTCAAGGAGGAGGCCCATCACATGTTCGTGGGCACCACGGGCGTGCAGCGGGTCCTGGAGCGCACGGCCGAGCTGATGAGGGAGCACGGCAGCGCCGACGTCCTGCCGCACGGCGGCATCCCGCTGGACATCATCCAGAAGTACCTGAACTTCCAGTTCGCGGTCTCGATGGACCTGTTCGGCTCCGAGCAGTCGACCAATGCCGGCAACTACTTCACCTCCGGGCTGAAGGGCCGCTGGATGGAGACCCGGCGCAAGGACGACCACGTGCTGCTGGAGGACACCCGCGAGCTGCGCTACGTCGAGGACGGCGAGATCAAGTCCAGGACCGTGCCGATGCTCAGCGCGCTCAACCTCGACCTGCGCGACGAGTACGTGGCCGACTGCACCAACGGCGTGCGCCGCTGGAACCAGGCGCTGAAGGACGCCGGGCTGGACGAGCGGCTGTACCTGCCGCACGAGGGCTTCAACCGCAAGGTCGGCGTCTACGCCGGCCATCACGTCACCCCGCACGGCGAGGTCCTCGACGAGGCCGCCTGGCAGGCCCGCGCCCAGGAGTGGCTGCCCACCCCCGAGGACCGCGAGAACGTCGCCTCCCTCATGGTTCCCGAGTACGAGTACGGCAAGTTCGCCGGCTGGATCGCCCCGCCGAAGACCGGCATCAACGACCAGCCCGTGGAGTTCGACTACGTGCACCTGGCCGACGAAGGACTCCTCTAGTGCCGGGCGGCGGCCTCTTCGTCCATGAGGTCCCATTCGGCCTGCGCCCGCCGGTGCCAGCGGTTGTGCAGGTCGTGGAAGACGGCCGCCGCCCGGGGCCCCGGCCAGGCGTGGTCGAGCAGCTCGGCCGGCAGGTCGGGGTCGAGGAACGGGAACCGGCGCCACTCCTGGATGAGCAGCACCTGGTTGACGAACGCCTCCCGGTCGGAGGCGACCGCGCGGCCCTCGAACTGCTCGATGAAGCTCACGTAGCGCTTCTCCACGTCGTCGAGGTCCCACGCGGCCGAGATCAGCTTGGCGGTGTCGCCGATGTCCGCCGACGGCCCGGTCCAGGCGTAGGCCCGGTCGGCCAGGTCCAGCTCGCGGATGACCTCGCGTACCGCGGCCTCCTTGGCGGCGTCGGGGATCACCCAGAGCGCGGGGGAGGGGGAGCCGAGCCCGAGCCAGGTCAGCTTGGTGCGCAGCCGGTGGCGGAGCTGGCGCTGGGTCTCGGGCACGCCGGCGGTGAGCACGAGCCAGCGGCCGTCCCACTGGTGGGGGGCGCGCATGAAGCCGTAGATGCGCTCGGTGCCCTCGCGCAGCAGCCGGTCGCCGGCCTCGGTCAGCCTCCAGCGCACCTTGCGGCCGTGCCGTTCGGACTCCAGCAGCTCCTCGGCGGCGGTGCGGGCCAGGGCCTGGCGCGCGGACTTCTCCTCCACGCCGAGCGCGCCGAGCGCGGCCACCAGCGTGCCCGTCCACACCTCGCCTCCGCGCGGCAGGACGAACTCGCCCAGGACCGTCAGCAGCGTCGACCGCGCGCTGGCGGACGCCTTCTCGCGCGGGCGCTCCGCGGACTCGGCCGGCACGGTTGCCCTCCTGTCGTTCGACACGCTCGTGACGCGCATTCTGCCAGGTCGGGCACCCCGCGAATGCGCAGGCCAGCAGAAGCACTACAAACACTTGACGCTACTCATGATAAACGTCGAATATTGGGACAAAGGTCCCACGCCCTCCCGGAGCACGCATTGACTGTCACCTTCGCGACCTCCCCAGACCGCTACCGCCACTGGACTCTCGCGGTGGACGGGGCGGTGGCCACCGTCACGCTGCGCGTGGACGAGCACGGCGGTCTCGTCCCCGGCTACGAGCTGAAGATGAACTCCTACGACCTCGGCGTCGACATCGAGCTGTACGACGTCGTCCAGCGCCTGCGCTTCGAGCACCCCGAGGTCAAGGCGGTCGTGCTCACCGGCGGCCTGGACCGGATGTTCTGCGCCGGAGCCAACATCCGGATGCTGGCGCAGTCCACGCACGCGTGGAAGGTCAACTTCTGCAAGTTCACCAACGAGACCCGCAACGGCATCGAGGACGCCACCGAGCACTCCGGCCAGACCTGGATCGCCGCGCTCAACGGCACCGCCGCCGGCGGCGGCTACGAGCTCGCGCTGGCCTGCGACCAGATCGTCCTGGTCGACGACGGCTCCTCGGCCGTCTCCCTGCCCGAGGTGCCGCTGCTCGGCGTGCTGCCGGGCACCGGCGGCCTGACCCGCGTGGTGGACAAGCGGCACGTGCGCAAGGACCGCGCCGACCTGTTCGCGACCAAGGCCGAGGGCTTCCGCGGCCGCACGGCCATGGAGTGGGGTCTGGTGGACGCCGCCGTGCCGCGCCACTCGTTCGAGGAGGAGGTGACCAGGCGGACGGCCGCGGCGGTGGCGGCCTCCGCCCGGCCCTCGGACGCCACGGGCGTGGCCCTGACGCCGCTCGACCGCAAGGACGACGGCGACGCCGTCACGTACCCGTACGTGACCGCCCGGATCGACCGGGCCGGCCGCCGGGTCGACGTCACCGTCGAAGGCCCGCACGGTGCCCCGCCCGCCGAGCCCGCGGCACAGGGTGCCGGCTACTGGCCGCTCGCCGTGACCCGCGCGCTGGACGACCTGATCCTGCACCTGCGCACCAACGAGCCGGAGCTCGGCATCTGGGTGCTGCGCGCGGCCGGCGACCCCGAACGGGTGCTGGCCTACGACGCTCAGCTCCGCGAGCAGGCCGGGCACTGGTTCGCCGACGAGGTGCGCCACTACTACAAACGCACGCTCAAACGCCTCGACGTCACCAGCCGCAGCCTCATCGCCGTCATCGAGCCGGGCACGGCCTTCGCCGGCCTGCTGGCCGAGCTGGCCCTGGCCGCCGACCGGCAGTACATGCTGGAGGGCGTCTACGAGGACCGCGACGAGGCCGCCGTCCCCGCCACCCTCGTCCTGACCCCGTCCAACGACGGCCTCTTCCCGATGGGCAACGGCCTGTCCCGCCTGCGCTCCCGCTTCTGGGGCAACGAGCAGGACCTGGAGGCCGCCCGCGCCCGGTTCGGCGAGCCGCTCGACGCGGCCGCCGCGCTGGAGCTCGGCCTGGTCACCCTCGCCCTGGACGACATCGACTTCGAGGACGAGCTGCGCATCGTGCTGGAGGAACGCGCCTCGCTCTCGCCCGACGCGCTGACCGGCATGGAGGCCAACCACCGCTTCGCCGGCCCGGAGACGCTGGAGACCAAGATCTTCGGCCGCCTCACCGCCTGGCAGAACTGGATCTTCGTCCGGCCCAACGCCTCCGGCCCCGACGGCGCGCTGCGTCGCTACGGCACCGGCCGCAAGGGCGACTACGACCTCAAGAGGGTCTGACCATGACCGCGATCAACGCCGGAGAGTTCAACGCCGGGGACTGGCTCGTCCACCGCCATGTCCGGGAGGGGCACGGGGACCGGGTGGCGGTCCGCGGCGGCGCCACGCTCACGTACGCGGAGCTCTCCGACCTCGTCGCGACCGCCACCGCCGGCCCGGCGTCCCCGGCACCGCCGCCAACGCCCGGGCCGTCGCGGGCCTCCTGCCCGCCGAGGTGGCCAGGGCCGTGCTCGCCGGGAACGCGACGAAGGTGTACGCCGGCCTGCGCACGGGGGAGTGAGCCATGCCCCTCTACGCCCTCGGCGACCAGGTGCCCAAGATCCACCCGGACGCCTACGTCCACCCCGACGCCGCCGTCATCGGCAGCGTGGTCATCGGCGCCGAGTCGTCGATCTGTCCGTCCGCCGTGCTGCGCGCCGACTTCGGCAGGCGTAGGCCAGCTCGGCGCCGCCGCCCAGGGCGGGGCCGTCGACGGCGGCGATCGTGGGCACCGGCAGCCGGGCGATCCGGTCGAACAGGCCGCTGTTGACGCCCGCCGGCGCGTCCACGCGGCGGCGCTCGCGCAGCGCGCGGATGTCCGCGCCGGCGGCGAAGATCCCGTCGGAGCCGGTGAGCACGAGGATGCGCGGCCGCCGCTCCGGCTCGGCGCAGACCGCGTGCGGGTCCGCCACCATCGCCGCGTCGATCGCGTTGCGCGCCTGCGGCCGATCCAGCCGGACCAGCATCCGGTCGGTCCCGTCCTCGACCTTCACCGTGTCGTTCAGCGGAAGCACCGCGACCTCTTTCCTCGTCGTCTCAGCGGTGGATCACGGGCAGGATCAGGCGGCTGGGGTGCCCGGGACCGTGGAGCACGCTGTTGGTCGCGACGACGACCTGGCCGGCGGTGTCCTCGGCGATGGTCGCGCCGGTGTTGGTGTTGCGGTCGTAGCGGGGGAAGTCGCTGGAGGAGACCTCCAGGCGGATCCGGTGCCCGGGCAGGAACACGTTGGAGGTCACCGACAGGTCCAGCGTGACCTCGTAGACCTGGCCGGGGGTGAGCGGCTCCGGCTCGGCCAGGGAGTCGCGGTAGCGGGCGCGCAGGATGCCGTCGGTGAGGTAGATCGCCCGTCCGTCGGGGAAGACGTCGACGAGCTTGCCCGTGAAGTCGGTGTCGCGCGCCGACGAGGTGACGTGGAGGACGAGCGAGACGTGGCCGGTGACCTCGACCGGCTCCTCCAGCGCGGGGGTGGTGAAGCAGAGCACGTCGTCGCGGGCCTCGACCGGGCGCTGGTCGACCGGGCCGGCCCCGTTGACGGTGGCAGGCATCATGATCCGGCCGCCGCGGGTGGGGACCGGGTCGGCCGGGTCGTAGGTGTAGGTGTCGCTCGCCTCCGCCGTGGGCGGCCGAAGGCTGAGGACGCCGTCGCCGCCGGCGGTGTTGGCCCGGCCGGCGCCGTCCAGGAAGTAGTCGGTGTACCGCGTGCCGGGCAGCGGCCAGTCCTGCTCGTCGCGCCACTGATCGATGCCCATGACGAAGATGCGCACGGGCGCGGTGCCGTCCAGCGCGTCGGTGCGGCCGCGCAGCCAGCGGTCGAAGAAGCGGATGTGCGCCCCGGTCAGGTCGGCCGCCATGCCGCCGGCGCTCATCCCGAACCGCCGGTCGTGGTAGACCCCCTCCTGGTACAGGTGGTCCCAGGGGCCGATGATCAGCCGCTGCCCGTCGCGGGCCTCGGCGCTGCCGCCCTCGGCGCGCATGCGGGTGAAGGTACGGACGGTGCTGTCGACGAACAGGTCGAACCAGCCGCCGACGTTCAGCGCGGGCACGGTCACCTGGCCGAACCGCTCGGCGACCGCGAGGTCCTGCCAGAACCGGTCGCGGGCGGGGTGCCGCAGCCACTCGGCCCACCAGGGCGACTGCTTGTCGAGCAGCGGCTGGTCGCGGATCGGCAGGGTGTTCAGGTGCGTTTGCGGATCGGCCGCCATGCCGGCCGCCTCCATGAGAACGCCCGGGTCGCCGGTGCCGGCGGCGAGCGCGGTCTGCGCCGCCGTCAGCGTCATCATCGTGGTCCACGTCCAGGTCGTGTGCCACGACAGCGCGCCTCCCGCGGAGTACCAGGGCGCGTGGTAGTAGTCGGTGCTGGTCACCGTCGGGGCGATCGCCTTGAGCCCGGCGGGGGCCTGCGACGCACCGGCCCACTGCACGAAGCCGAGGTAGGAGGCGCCGTAGCTGCCGATGTTGCCGTCGCACCAGGGCTGCTCCAGCAGCCAGGCGATGGTGTCGACGCCGTCGTGCGGGTCGTCCGCATGGGGGGTGAACTCGCCGTTCGAGCGGAACCTGCCGCGCGTGTCCTGCCAGACGACCGCGTATCCGGCTTCGAGCAGGGCCTGCAGGTTGGGGGTGAGGGGAGACCCGCCGAGGCCCGGCAGGGCGTCCTTGCCGTAGGGGACCCGCACCAGTAGCGTCGGCGCGGGCGGCCCCTCGGGGATCCAGAGGTCGGTGGCGAGGGTAACCCCGTCGCGCATCGGCACCATGACGTCCTTCTCGACCGAGAAACGCATCCTAATCTCCTACGCCAGCCCGCATCGCCGTCAGGATTATGTAGCATTTTGCGTCCGCCTCTTTCTAGCGCACATCCTGACCGATCGGAAGGCCCCGGTGGCGAGGCCTGTGCGTCAGGGGCGCTCGTCGGGTCGTGGCCAGCGGGCCTTCAGCTCGAGCTCGGCCTGGGCCATGGCGGCCTGCAGCTGGTCGGGGCTGCCCGCCTCGAGGACGGTGCAGCGGAGGGGATCGCGGCACTCGAAGGCGGTGTAGGCCTGCCGCCAGGCTCCCCAGGTGATGACCCAGCCCGGCCACCGTGCCTGCAGGGCGTCCAGGTCGCGATCGATGGCGGCCGATGAGGCCGGGGTGCCGGCGTCCTGCCGCGGGGATGGCTGAGCGGGCCCGCCGCGCGAGCGGCGATGGCGGGGTCGCGGTGATTTCTCGGTGGGGTCTTCCCGGTCAGGCGGCATGGGTGCTGGCATCAGGATCTCCATCGAGGGGGTAGATCGTGGTGCGTGCGGACGCTTATCCTTCCCACTCGGCATTCCCCGATGCAAGTACGTCTGCACATGCATTCCAAGAAAATTGCATATGCACGTGCACCGGCTGCGCACTGAAAGGGGGAAAGGGATGGAAGGTCCCATTTACAATTGCATGTCGGCTTCTGTGTTGTCTGAGGTGAAGTGTGCGGCGCGAATATCGGTGCATGGTCTGGAGGGTCATGAAACAGTAGGTAACGTAAGGAACAATGAGTGCCTCGCCCGGCAAAAGGATCGATGATGATCGTTGCAGAGCCTGACGGAGACGGCGTCCCCGCCGGCGTCGTACGTGGTACCCGAAGCGGGCCGACCGCGTTGCGGATCATGGTGGGTACGCAGCTGCGCCGGCTGCGCGAGGCCAAGGGCATCACCGGCGAGCAGGCCGCGGACGCCATCCGGGCCAGCCACTCCAAGATCAGCCGGATGGAGCTGGGCCGCAGCCCCTTCAAGCAGCGCGACGTGGCCGATCTGCTCACCCTCTACGGCATCACCGCCCCTGACGAGCGGGAGAAGGTGCTGGAGCTGGCCCGCCAGGCCGGCGCTCCGGGGTGGTGGCACCAATACAGCGACGTGCTCCCCGACTGGCTCGAGCCCTACCTGGGACTGGAGCAGGCGGCCCGCACGATCCGCAACTACGAGGTGCAGTTCGTGCACGGCCTGCTGCAGTGCGAGCCGTACGCGCGGGCCGTCATCGGCATCCGGCACGGCGACGCGGGCCCCGACGGCCTCGAACGCCAGGTGGCGATGCGGATGCGCCGCCAGGACCTGCTCGCCGACAGCGACGCGCCCACCCTGTGGGCGATCATGGACGAGGCGGTGCTGACCCGGCCGATCGGCGGCCGGGACGTGCAGCGGGCCCAGCTGGAGCACCTGCTCGCGGTCTGCGACCTGCCGAACGTCACCCTGCAGATCGTGCCCTTCCACATCGGCGGGCACGCGGCGGTGGGCGGCCCGTTCACGCTCTTACGCTTCGACGCCCCCGACCTGCCCGACGTGGTCTATCTGGAGCACCTCACCAGCGCGATCTACCTGGACAAGCCCACCGACATCGACGACTACAGCAAGGTGATGAACACCTTGACCATCCAGGCCGCTCCGAAGGAGGCGACCCCGGCGCTGCTCAAGGGCATGCTCGAAGAGCTCTGAGCGGTTAGCGTGACACGTCGCGGGCGGCGGTGTGCCAGCTCGTCGCCCTGCGTGCCAGAGCGCCGAAGCCGAGGAAGACGGCGAGCCCGAGCAGCGACGCCAGAGCGACCGCCGCGAACAGCTGCTCGGACTGCAACCGGGACCGATAGAGGTCGATGAGCGTGCCGATGCCCGGCTCGCCCTGCCGGAAGAAGAAGTCCCCGACCACCGCGCCGATGACCGACAGGCCGGCGGAGATGCGCAGGCCGGTGAGGAGGTGGGGCAGCGCCGCGGGCAGTTGGAGCTTCCACAGCCGGGCCGCCCACCCGGCCCGCGCCAGCGTGAACAGGTCGTGGTGGGTCTCCTCCACCGACCGCAGCCCGAACAGCGTGTTGGTCACGATCGGGAAGAGCGCGATCAGAGCGCAGACCAGGACGCGGGTGAAGAACCCGAACCCGAACCAGAACCCGAACAGCGGCACCAGCGCCAGGATCGGAATCGTCTGCAGGATCACGAGGTAGGGATGCAGCGACCGCTCCAGCCAGCTCGCCCGGGCCATGGCGATCGCGCACCCGACGCCGACCACGCCCGCGATCGCCAGCCCGAGCAGCGCGACCTGGCCGGACAGCAGCAGGCCGCCGAGCAGCTCGGCCCGGTTGACGGGGTCGAGGAGCCCCACCCGCAGCACGGCGTCCGGCGGGGGCAGCAGGAAACGCCGGTCCGGGGTCAGCAGCACGTACGTGACCGCGTACCACAGGGCGATCACGAGGGCGAAGACGATCAGCGGCGGGACCCACCGCAGCCACCTCATGCGGCCGTCCCCCGCAGCCAGGCCGACACCTGGGCCGCGATCCGCGCGAAGTCAGGGCTGAAGCGCAGCTCGGGCGGGCGGGGGTAGGGGAACGGCACGTCGCAGGTGCCGACGATCCGCCCCGGCCGTTCCGACAGCACGACGACCTTCGTGGCCAGGAAGACGGCTTCGCCGACGGAGTGGGTGACGAACACCGCGGCGAACCGGCGTAGGCCGAACAGCCGCAGCAGCTCCGACTGCAGCCGCTCGCGCGTGATCTCGTCCAGCGTGCCGAACGGCTCGTCGAGCAGGAGCAGGTCCGGCTGCAGGGCGAGCGCGCGGGCCAGCGACGCCCTCATCCGCATCCCGCCCGACAGGGTCCGGGGGCGGTGGTGCGCGAAGTCGGTCAGGCCCACCAGGCCGATCGCCTCGTCCGCGCGCCGCCGCCGCTCCGCCCTGGACAGCCCGCCCAGCTCGCCGAGCAGCTCCACGTTGGCGCGGACGGTGCGCCACGGCAGCAAAGCGTGGTCCTGGAAGACGTAGCCGACGGACGTGGTCTCCCGGCGCACCGAGCCCTCGGTGGTGCCGGTCAGCCCCGCGGCCAGGCGCAGGAGCGTGCTCTTGCCGCACCCGGAGGGGCCGACCACCGTGACGAACTGGCCGGGTGCGACGGTCAGATCGACCTTGTCCAGCGCCCGCGTGCCGTCGTCGTAGCGCTTGCCCGCGGCGGAGAACGACAGCGCGGAGGTGGCGGCCTGACCGAGCACCCGGCCACTAGACCACATCGGGAAGGACACGGGCAACACGCCGATCGGTCAGCCGGCGCGGTAGCCGATCTTCGGGTCGATGAAGTCGTTGGTGACCACGTCGGAGGGCCGCAGGCCGTCCTTCACCGGCTTGTTCTGCTCGGCGAAGATCGGCCCGGTGATGTCGATCAGCCGCTGCACGCGGGCGGTGTCGAAGTTGCCGACGGTGTCGTCGGGACCGTTGCCGGCGAGCTTGAGCGACTTCATCTGCTGGACCGAGAACTCCGAGCTCGGCTTGGTGTACTGGGTCGCGACCTTGTACGCCTGGTTGAGCCGCAGGGTGAGATCGATCGTGGGGCCCGGCTGGGCGAGCACGTCGACCTGCGCCTGCTGGAAGATGGGAATGAGCTTGCGCAGGCACGGCGCGAGCTTCTGCCTGTCAGCCGGGCGGATCACCAGCGGGGGCCCGTAGTTGGGGTAGCCCGCGTCGTAGACCAGCTGATATTTCACCGGCTTGCCCCACTGGGGCACGTCCTTTTCGTAGATGTACGGCTCGGCGTTGGCATAGCCGGCCACCGCGGCCTTGCCCCCGGCGGCCACGAAATGGGACGGGGACCCGTCGTAGGATCCGTCCACCTGGCTGCGCTTCAGCAGCCCCGCCCCCACCAGATACTCCATGTAGGTGTTGCCGCCGAAGTAGAGCACCTTCGTGTCCGTCCGGCCGATGTCCTTGATCGTGTGGAAGGTGGGGTACGTGGCCGGGTCCCACAGGATGATCTGCGGGTGGATCTCCAGCAGTGCCATGACCGCGAGGGTCGGCTGGGTGGCCGACATCTGGATGCCCTCGTCCATGCCGCCCAGGACCCCGAGGGTGATCTCGGAGTCGGTGTACAGCTGCGCCGACGACTGGGTGAAGCCGATCGCCGGCCCGCCCGCCCGCAGCTCCAGCGTGACCCCGGTGTCCTTGCCCCGGACCACCAGCGGCGCGCTCACCCGCTTCCTGCCGGCGTCGATGGCGGGGTTGGCGCCGAGGAGGTGGTACATCCCGCCCTCGACGGTGATGTGCGGCGTCCACTGGGTCTGCACCACGATGGTGGCCGGGCAGACGCCGCGCAGGTCGGTGGGGTCGTCGGCATTCCCCGACGCCGCCGCTTTCGGCTGGGGCGGCTGTTGCGTGCCGGTGCACGCCGCGAGCAGGAGGAACAGCCCGAGTATTGCTGAGGCCTTGGCCGTGTTATGTCCCGCATGCCGTGGCCGGCGCACGCGCATGGTGCCATCCTTCCGATGTGCGGCGATTGAATATTCGCGGCAGAAACCGGGGCGAGCGCTGATCCGATATTCCTGGTCCTGCGCGAGCGGAAGATAATTCCCGGAACTTACCATGCTTTGTCGAGCGCTTGGCATTTCGGGTGAGCACCTATGGGCGAAACACCCTCCGTGGGTGTTTTGTCCAGTCGTGTGAGATTCGGATTCGGGAGAAGTGCACTAATAGCCCCTCCGTGGCAAATAGGTATGATCACCTCGCGGGTGCGTCGCCGCCGGGGAACTTTCGCTCAAGCCTGGAGACCTCTGAATGACAACAGACAACTCGACCACGGACCGGTGGCCGCCGGAGATCGACACGACCGTGGCGCACTCGGCGCGGGTCTGGAACTACTGGCTGGGCGGCAAGGATCACTACGCGGTGGACCGGGAGGTCGGCGACCGGTTGAGCCGGATAAATCCGGACATCGCCTTGACGGCCCGCGCCGACCGCGCCTTCCTCCACCGCTCCGTGCGCCATCTGGTGGCCGAGGCGGGGGTACGGCAGTTCCTGGACATCGGCACCGGTCTGCCCACGGCGGGCAACACGCACGAGATCGCCCAGAGCCTGGCCCCGGAGACGCGCGTGGTCTACGTCGACAAC
Source organism: Nonomuraea sp. JJY05 (assembly GCF_043496855.1). Classification (NCBI taxonomy): domain Bacteria; kingdom Bacillati; phylum Actinomycetota; class Actinomycetes; order Streptosporangiales; family Streptosporangiaceae; genus Nonomuraea; species Nonomuraea sp. JJY05. Next base: position 115,298 of record NZ_JBIEIS010000006.1, on the reverse strand, counting down.
GACCCCGTCGTCCTCGCGCACGCCAAGGCCCTGCTCGTGGGCACGCCGGAAGGCAGGACCAACTACATCCAGGCCGACCTCCACGACCCGGACACCATCCTGAGGGCGGCCGCCGACACGCTGGACTTCACCCAGCCGATCGCGATCATGCTGCTGGGGATCGTGCACTTCATCAACGACGACGACGAGGCGCACGCGATCATCAAACGCCTGCTCGACGCCGTCCCCTCCGGCAGCCACCTGACGCTCGTCCACATCACCGCGTTCTTCAACCCGGAGGCCAAGCGCGAGGAAGTGCGCCACTGGAACGAGCACGGCACACCCAAGCTGACCATCCGCACGCCCGAGCAGATCCGCCACTTCTTCGACGGCCTGGAGATCCTGCCCCCCGGCATCGTCTCCACCACGCGATGGCGGCCCGACATCGACGACGCCCCCGAAGTGGATGGATTTTGCGGCGTCGGCAGGAAGTAAGGGGCCCCACGATCCGGATGCCGTCCCTTCGAGGGCATGATCGTCTCGGTGGCCGGCGCATGATGCCGTTGAAACTTTCACGAACGGGATTCGGCGCTCCGGGCCCCGCGGCCACCCCGTAACCGCCGGTGGAAGGAGAGATCGGCCCCCTTATCAGCCGGGCGTCCGGCCACGTTTGCGCCCGCCCGATTCCGGCCCGACGAATCCTCTAGTGGACGGCTCGACGGCCGCCAGCGCAGGGTGATGCCGACGCCACGTCAGACAGAAGGGGGCGCAATTGTTATCCGACATCCTGCGACGCCGCACGACAAGGCTCCTGACCGTCGTTCTCGCGCTGCTGGCCGCGGTCGCCGTGCCGGTCGTGCCGGCCCACTCGGCCACCACCCGGGTCCCGATCTTCCTGGAAGTACGCGGGGACAACAACCAGAAGCTGTCCGGCATCTACGGCTGGATCGAGTTCAACGACAGCACCACGTACACCTACCAGTTCTACCTGTGCCGTGAGTCGAGCTACAGCGCCGCCGGCGGGTACGTCCTGATCAACGACCGCGCCACCACCCGCGCCTCCTACAGCCTGAACTACGGGAACACCGACATAGCCGAGTGCAGATACCCGGCCCAGCTGTACGGCATGACGGATTACGCCGGCAGCACCGTCACGAACGTCACGGTCGAGGTGGAGGGCGTCAACTTCAACGGCCAGAACCAGGCCACCTGGAAGAGGAGATCTTCCACCTACGACAACCCCTTCAACTGACGATCCTCTCGCCCACCGATCCGCGCACCACGATGTGCGTGCCCAGGATGACGTGCTGCGGCCGGCCGAGGTCCAGGGCCAGCCGCACGGCGGTGCGGCCCAGCTCCTCGGTGGGAATGTGCACCGTGGTGAGCCCGGGGACCAGGTCGGCGGCGATCGGGATGTCGTCGTAGCCGGCGACCGACACGTCCTCGGGCACCCGCAGGCCCGCCTCGCGCAGCGCGGCCAGCACGCCGGCGGCGACCATGTCGGTGCCCGCGAAGATCGCGGTGAACTCCGTCCCCGCCGCCAGCAGCGCCTTGGTGCCCTCGTAACCGGCGCTGCGGGAGAAGTCGCCGGGCAGGACGAGGTCCGGATCGCAGGGGACGCCGTAGTCCTCGTGCGCGCGGCGGAAGCCGGCCACGCGGTCGATCTTGGTGGTGTTCTGGTCGTCGGCGGTGGCGGCGCCGAGGTAGACGATCCGGCGGTGGCCGCGCGAGAGCAGGTGTCCGGTCATGGCGTACGCGCCGGCCTCGTTGTCGTACTCGACCACGGTGGTCGGCACGTCGTCGCCGAGCGGCGGGCGCCCGCACAGGACGAGCCGGGAGCCCGCCTTGTCGAGGGCGTGCGCGAAGTGCGACATGCGCGCGCGGTAGGCGTCGTCGGCCGAGCCGCCGCCGACCAGGATCACCGCGTCGGCGCGCTGCTCGCGCATGGCCTCCACGACCGCCAGCTCGCGCGCCGGGTCGCCGTGCGTGGCGCATACCAGGCACAGCCGGCCCTGCTCGGTGGCCTGCTGCTCGACGCCCTTGGCGACATAGGCGAAGGAGGGCCCGGTGACGTCGTCGAGCACGAAGGCGACAATCTTGGTGCCGGCCCCGGACAGGGCGCGGGCGTGCACGTTGAGGACGTAGTCCAGCTCGCGCATGGCCCGCAGCACGCGGGCGCGGGTGGCCTGCGCGACCGGGTAGTCCCCCTTGAGCACGCGCGAGACCGTGGACGCCGAGACCCCGGCCCGCGCCGCGACGTCCCGGATGGTGGCCCGCTCAAGGTCCTCCCCGGGCGCGACCCCCCGTGGCGCCGCCTCCTGCGCACTCTTCGGCGGCGCCGCTTCCCGCACGGCGGACTTCGGTGGCGTCAGCTTTCGTGGCAAGGCGCACCTTTCGTCAGGCGGAGCAGCGCCGCGGAGTACGGCTCGGGCAGCACGACGCTGAGCGTGCCCGCCTGCCACCCGGCCTCGGCCGCGGGCGGGGAGAGCGGGGCCACCTGGCAACCGGAGGGCCCGCCCACGCGGGAGGCCGCCTCGATCGGCGGCAGCAGGCGGCCGGTCGAGGGGTCGCCCATCAGGCAGTTCATGAAGTCGTTGAAGATCACCGGCAGCTCGGCGTTGTCGCGGTGCGGCCGGCGTACGGCCCGGCGGTAGGCGGTCAGGGCGGCGACGGGATCGCCGGCCACGGTGAAGGCGGCGGTCGCGGTGGTGAAGCTCTCGCTGGTCGGCGCCAGCCGCGCCGACCAGCCGTGCTCGCGCTGGGACGGTCCCGACAGCGCCAGGTAGACGTCGTCGAAACGGTCGGCCAGCTCGGCGTGCCAGGGGCCGTTGTGCTCGATCTGCCAGGCGAGCGTGCCACCGGCGCACTCCAGCCAGCCCGTCGGCAGGTGCTCGGAGGACGGCCACGAGCCGGTGCTGGTGAGCGCGACGCGGTTCTTGCTCCCGGTCTGGCCGAAACGCGTCATGCCGACGTCGTGCAGCTCCAGCGGCCGGCCCGCCCAGCGGAACTCGCCGCTCCACGGGTTGCGCGCGCTCCACACCGTCAGATCCCAGGGCAGTCCGGCGAACGCGAAGCTCGACACGTGCTCCAGGACCAGCTCGTCCGTCGCGGCCACCGTCGACCAGCACCGGAAGACCTGTCCCATCACTGGGCCGATCGCCTGGAAGACGGTCGTCACGGCGACGCCGTCGCCTCTGGAGCGGATCGTCAGGCGGTCGTCCTCGGCGCGATGGCTTTCGTAGCGCAGCTTCAGCCCGTCCACGTGCCGCTTGCCCGCCGTGCCGCTCCTGCCCCGGCCGGTCACCTCGATCTGCACCACCGGCAGCGCCGAGCGGCCGTTGCCCTTGAACGGGCCGATCGCCAGCAGCCGGGGCGGGGCGCCGGCGGTCAGGTCGAGGACGAGGTCGCGCCGGCTCACCTCCATCAGGCCACCCGGTCCAGGTCCTCGTGCGTCACCTGGTGCGCCAGCGGCAGCCCGGCGACGAGCCGTTCCAGCTCGTCCAGGGCGACGGCGCCCATCCGGGACAGCTCGTTGCCGTGCGAGCCGGCGATGTGCGGGGTGAGGAAGGCGTTGGGCAGGTCGAACAGGGGCGAGTCGGGCTGCAGCGGTTCGGGCTCGGTGACGTCGAGGATCGCCGACAGCCGCCCGGACTCCAGCTCGCCGATCAGCGCGTCGGTGTCGACCAGCGATCCGCGGGCGGTGTTGATCAGCATCGCGCCGTCCGGCATCAGCGCCAGCCGTGCCCGGTCGAGCATGTGCCTGGTCTCGGGGGTGGCGGGGGCGTGCAGGCTGACGGTGTCGCTGCGTCGCAGCAGCTCCTCCAGCGGTACCTGCCGTACGCCGGGGACCCGGGTGTAGGGGTCGTACAGGCACAGGTCCAGGTCGTACGGCGCCAGCAGTTCGAGCACCTTGCGGCCGATGCGGGAGGCGCCCACGATGCCGACCGTGCGGCCGTTGTTGCCGATTCCGGTCTCGATCTTGGCCAGGGTGAAGGAGCGTTCGCGCCGGTAGCGCTGGCTGAGGGCGAAGACCCCCTTGCCGGCCAGCAGGATCGCGCCGACGGTGTACTCGGCCACCGGGACGGCGTTGGCCTCGGCGGCCGAGGAGACCAGCAGGCCGCGTTCCCACCAGGCGGGGCTGATCATGCCCTTGACCGAGCCGGCCGCGTGCAGGACGGCGCGCAGGCGGGGAGCGGCGGCCAGCAGCGCCTCGTCGATCGGCGGGCAGCCCCAGCCGGTGATGAGGATCTCGACGTCGGACAGGTTCAGGCGCGGGTCGTCGAACCGCTCGGCGACCAGGGCGACGTCGATGTCGGCCAGCGTGTCCAGCCGCCGCAGCAAGGGCGCGGGGAAGAGCAGAGCGAGATGTTCCTCGCGCATGGCGAACAGCGCCTTCGGGCGTGGGGACACGGGGGAAGCCCTCCATTCGATAGAGACCGGTTTCTAAAGTAGGAGCGCAGCCCTTCTCGGTCAACGGCCAATCCCAAAGAGCGTCCTAGCAGGACCTATCGGCCAACCTGCGGCGATCTGTAACGTCTCTGTAACGCAGCCTTGAACGTGCTGGCCGCTCGGACGTAGCGTTCGCAGCGACCGGTTTCTATCAACCTTGAGAGCCACCTGCTGCCGCCTCAGACGGGACTTCGGTGATGAGCACGCTACAGACGAGGCCAGAGCCTCAGACGAGACCGCCTTCCGGGCCGCCGGACGGGCGCCGCGTCCGACGCAAGGCGGTCCGTACGAACTGGACGATCGGGCTGCTCGCACTGCCGGCCGTCGTCTTCTTCCTGGTCTTCAGCTACCTGCCGATGTCCGGCCTGGTGGTGGCGTTCAAGGAGTTCGACGTCAGCCTGGGGATCTTCGGCAGCCCGTGGAACGGGCTGGAGAACTTCACCTACTTCCTGGAGTCCGGGGACGCGGCGAGGATCCTGTTCAACACGCTCTTTCTGAACATCCTGTTCCTGGTCGCGACGCTGGCCGCCGGGATGGTCCTGGCGATCATGCTGAACGAGATCCGCAGCACCTTCTTCAAGCGGGTCTCCCAGTCCGTCGTCTTCTTCCCCTACTTCGTCTCCCCGGTCGTGATCAGCATCATCCTGCAGGTGCTGCTGGCCGGGGCCTCCGGCGGAGGCGGGGCGGTCAACGACGCCCTCGGGGGCCTCGGGTTCCCCGCGGTCGACTGGTACACGGAGCCGGGCCCGTGGCCGTGGATCCTCACCGTGGTGAAGATCTGGCAGCTCGGCGGCTACCTGAGCGTCATCTTCCTGGCCGCGATCACCGGCATCCCCGAGGAGGTCTACGAGGCCGGGATGATCGACGGGGCCTCGCGGGCCCAGATGGCCTGGCGCATCACCCTCCCGCTGCTGAAGCCCACCGCGGCGGTCCTGCTGGTGCTGGGGGTCGGCCGGATCTTCTACGGCGACTTCGGCACCATCTACGCGATCGTCGGGGACAACGGCACCCTGTTCGACAGCACGGACGTCATCGACACCTACGTCTTCCGCGCCCTGCGCCAGCTCGGCGACTTCGGCACCACCGCCGCGATCGGCCTGTTCCAGTCGGTGGTGGGTTTCGTCCTCGTGGTGATCGCGGTGCTGATCCAGCGCAAGTACTCGAAGGAGACCAGCGTCCTATGAGCGGCAAGAAGCTGGAACCGTTCACGATCGTCAGCATCATCGGCGTCTCCTTGGCCGTGCTGGCCTGCGCGATCCCGTTCTGGATGATCATCTCGGGGTCCCTCACCAGCGAGTCAGAGCTGGCCACGACGGGCTACAGCCTGTTCCCCGCGGCCTTCGACCTCACCGCGTACAAGATGATCTTCACGGGTCCCGCGGTGCTGGACGCCTACTTCGCCAGCGTCTTCATCACGGTCGTGGGCACGGCCCTGTCCCTGGCGGTGACCTCGGGGCTGAGCTGGGTGATCGCCCGCCGGCTGCCCGGCATCAGCCGGCCGCTGACCGTCTTCTCCTACCTGCCGATGCTGTTCTCCGGCGGCCTGGTTCCCCTCTACCTGCTGGTCACGCAGTACCTGAAGCTGCAGAACAGCTACTTCTCGGTGATCCTGCCCCTGCTGGTCATGCCGTTCCTGGTCTTCGTCCAGGTCAGCGCCTTCCGCCAGCTGCCGGAGTCGATCTTCGAGTCGGCCAAGATCGACGGTGCGGGGGAGCTGCGCATCTTCTTCACGATCGCGATCCCGCTGTCCAAGCCGATCCTCGCCGTCGTCGGCCTCTTCTACGCCGTGCACTACTGGAACGACTGGTTCATGGCGCTGCTGTTCATCGACGACGTGCACAAGTTCCCGCTGCCCCTCGTGCTGCAGAACCTCATCTCCAACATCTCCTTCACGCAGATGCTGCCGCAGCTGGCCGAGGCGGCCACCCCCGTCTACCAGCTCCGGCTGGCTCTCACCACCGTCGCCATCGGCCCGATCCTGCTCGCCTACCCCTTCGCCCAGCGCTACTTCGTCAAGGGCATCACCCTCGGTGCCACCAAGGGCTGATCCCGCTCCCCCCACCTCAGGAGTTACCGTGTCCCACCACCTCATGTCGCGGCGCCGCCTGCTGGCCACCGGCGGCGGCCTGTCCCTGGCCGCCCTCCTCGCCGCCTGCTCGGACGACTCCCAGAAGCCGCAGGCCACCGGCGGCGCCCAGAGCTCCGGCGCGCTCGCGCTGAGCCTGCTGCTGCCCGGCGACGTGCCGGCCGGCTGGGACGCCGTCCTGGCCGAGGCCAACAAGAAGCTCCAGGCGGACCTGGGCTTCACCATCAAGCCGCAGTTCATCCCGTGGACCAGCTACGGCCAGCAGGCGCTGCTGAAGTTCACCGCGGGGGAGAAGTTCGACACCGCGCTGCAGGCGCGCTGGCTCAACATGACCCAGCTGGCCGCCAGCGGCTCGATCGTCGAGCTGAGCAGCCTGCTGTCCAGCGGCAAGTACCCCAACCTGGCCGCCACGATCGACCCGAAGATCATCGAGCTGAACCGGTGGAGCGGCAAGCTCTACGGCCTGCCCCAGATCAACTCGGTCGCCCGCTTCCACCACTTCAGCATCCGCCAGGACCTGGCCGACAAGCTCGGCATGAGCGACATCACGGACTTCGCCGGGCTGGAGAAGTTCTGGTACGACGTCAAGCAGAAGAACAAGGACATCATCCCGATCGGGGTGAGCTCCCGGATGCCCAAGCTGCTGGTGGCGTGGAACCCGGTCGGCTGGCTCAACCCCTACATGTGGGACAACCCCACCATGAGCATCGCCTCCTTCACCGGCGACTCGCTCAACTTCGTCCTGGCCGCCGACGGCAAGCAGACCGGCTCGTCCAACCCGATCCCGTGGTGGGAGGCCCCGGGCATGGTGGACGCGCTGCGCAAGATCCGCAAGTACTACCAGGACGGGCTGATCAACAAGAACGCCCTCACCCTGGACTCCAAGGCGCTGGACTCCCAGTTCAAGGCCGGCCGGGTCGCCACCGGCTGGGCCATGACCGACGGCCTGTCCTCCACGGCGCTGCCCGAGCTGACCAAGAACGTGCCGGGCGCGATGATCGCGAACGTGATGCCGCTCAAGGGCGGCGAGAGCGCCAAGCCGTACCAGACCTTCCAGAGCGACAACTTCGTCGTGCTCAACGCCAAGGGCGAGAGCAACGAGAAGGCCATGCAGCTGCAGGACTGGGTGTCGATCAAGGAGAACCACGACCTGCTCAACTACGGCCTCCCCGGCAAGGACTGGAACCCCGTCGGCGAGGACAAGTACGAGAAGCTGTCCACCTACACCTTCCCCGGCTTCGCCCTCGCCTGGCGGGCCAAGCTGGAGCGCCGGGTCAAGGACATGACCGAGTCCGAGGCCAAGTGGTTCGACTGGGCGCAGGACATCGACAACTTCACCGTCGACCCCTACGCCAGCTTCGTCCCCGACCCTGAGCCGATCAAGCGGGAGAACACCCAGATCACCGCGGCCATGACGCAGTTCGCCAACCCGCTGTTCATCGGCGCCGTCGACGTCGACCAGGGGCTGGACAAGCTGAAGAAGGCGCTGGAGCGGGCGGGCCTGGCCAAGGTCCAGGCCGAGATGGCCAAGCAGGCCGACGCCTACCTGAAGGGCCAGTGACGATGGCGCTGCCCATCAGCCGGAGGACCGTGCTGGCGTCCTCCGGCGCCCTGGCCGCCGCCACGTGGTTATGGAACGGCGAGGCCGCCGCGACGAGTGACCGTGAGGCCCCGCTGGACGTGGTGGTCTTCGGCGACGAGGCCTCCGAGAGCGCCCACGCGGTGACCGCCGACCGGTCGGCGGTCGTGGCCGGGGCGCTCGGCCGCTCCGCGCGCGTGCTCAACCCGCAGGATCCCGCCGGGGTCTGGGGCGGCACGGTCTCCTTCACCGTCAAGTGCGCGCCGCACGGCACCACGTACGTCACGATCAAGCTGTGGGGCGGCGACCGGGCCGCGAGCGAGGCCGACCAGTCCCGGCTGCAGCTCTTCTGCGCGGGCGAGCAGGTCGGCCACTACCACCTGGGCGCGGTCGACCCGCTGGACATCCTCAGCCAGGAAGCCCACTCGCCGGGCCGCTTCCACTACCACACGCTGCCGCTGCCCGAGGCGATGACCCGCGACCGCGAGCAGGTCACGCTGGAGATCCGGTCGATGGGCCGGATCTGGGGCTACGGGCAGAACCCGGCCGAGTTCTACCGGTCGATGAACAAGCCCAGCCGCCCCTTCTACCGGATCTACACCCATACCGAGCCGTACTTCCCCGGCGACGGCATCCAGGGGCCGGCCCCCGACGCGCCCGTCCGCCCCGCGCCCGGCCCCGAGGTGCTGGACGGCATCAAGACCAGGGTGCTGCGCGAGCACCGCAACTGGCTCGACGCCAACCCCGCCGCGCTCGACTCCTGGGCCTTCCAGGGGCTGGCCGAGGGCTACTTCTGGCCCGAGAGCCCCGCCCACCAGAATCCGGACGCGATCGACCAGGTGCTGGCCGCCATCGACGCCCGCTACACCAAGTGGCTCACCGACCCGACCGTGCTGACCGCCTCCGACCAGCAGTGGGAGGGCTTCGCCAAGGTCGGCACGGCGCTCCTGCTGCTCCGCGACGTCCTGGGCGACCGGCTGGAGCGCCCGGTCGGCGGGCGGCCCGTGGGCGCGCCCAACCCGGGCTTCGAGCGCGGCGGCACGGCCCCCGCCTCCTGGAGCACCGCCCGGTGGGCCGGCACGGCCACCTGGCTCTGGGACGACACGGTCAAGCGTGGCGGCTCGCGCTCGGTCAAGGTCACCGCCGCCGCCGGGGCCGCCGCGGGCTGGAACACCGCCCAGAACCGCACCCTCATCGGCCAGGGCCGGCACCGCTACGGCGTCTGGGTCAAGACCGAGGACGTGGCGGCCCCGGGCGCCTACCTCGACGTGCTCTTCTACGACGCCGCCGGGAAGATCGTCGGCACCGACAACAAGTTCCACGCCCCGGCCGGCACCCGGGACTGGACGCAGATCACCGCCGAGCTGACCACCCCCGCCACCGCGGTCGAGCTCCGGCTCGACGTCCGCGTCGAGGGCGGCGGCACCGCCTGGTTCGACGACGTCGAGGTCACGCCGCTGGACGGGGCCACCCCGCCGGTCCAGGGCGATCTTCCGGTACGGCGGGACGCGTACACCAGGATGCTGGCCGAGTCGATCTCGTACTGGCGCCGGCACATGCCGCACTACAGCAACCAGACGATGATCTGCGCGCTCGGCATCTATCGCTGCAACCGCGCCCTGATGCTGATAAATCCGGAAAAGGCGCCGCTCAGCGAGGAGAAGGCCCGCGACTACATCCACCAGTCCGTCGGCCTGAAGCCCTTCCTGGGCAGGGAGGACGCCTCCGGCACCCCCAGCAAGATCCTCGGCGAGCACTTCCACCAGGTCACCCGGAAGGGCCTGACCAGGGAGCTGGGATACGTCGGCAACTACGGCGAGGTGACCGACTGGCTGATCCTGCTCTACGAGGCCGTCACCCGCTTCGACGGCGTCGAGGACCCCGAGCTGAAGGCGCACCTGATCAAGATGATCAACGCGCGGGCCGTCTTCCGCTACCCCGAGGTCGACAACGACGGCTACCGCACCATGCGCATGGAGGCCGCCGTCGGCTGGCGCGACGACCACTATCCCGGTGACGTCGTCTACGCCCAGCGCCTGGCCTGGGACGGCCACCCCGCCATGGCCGCCGCCGTCCTCGGCGACCCCGCGATCGCCGGGCACGCCCAGCGGATGATCGCCGACAACCAGTTCTTCGGCCACCTCGACCTGCTGCTCACCAACACCTGGCCGCGCGTGGGGCTCAACGCCCTGCGCCTCGTCCAGCGCGACTGGCCGGCCTTCCAGGCGCTGCCGGCGGGCGGCACGCGGTTCCCCATGGACTGGGACGCCCCCACCTTCGTCTTCTCCGACGAGGAGAACGGCGTCGTCGCGATCAAGAACGGCAAGGAGATCCTCTACGCCTCCCTCTACTGGCGCGCCCGGCAGGCCGTCAACAACCTGGCCCGCGTCCACCACATCACCCCGGACACCCACCGGGTCGCCACCGTCCGGCAGCAGTGCCAGGTCACGCCCACCGGCGACACCTGGACCGAGGCCGACTGGGTCTGCTTCTCCTTCGCCATCAACGACCCCGCCGCCTCCCACATCCCGCCCGGCGGCTTCGCGCCCCCCGGTCCCCAGGTCCACCAGGCCTTCGCGGGCGAGGTGCTCAAGGTCGGGCCGCATCCCGCGGACGTCCCGGATCCCGCGCTCGGGGTGGACTTCCCGGGTGTGGAGAAGCTCTTCGTCGGGAAGGCACAGTTCTACCGCTGCTCCTACGGCCGCTACCTCATCGGCATGAACACCTCCGAAGACCGACCCCGCCGCCTGCACACCACCGGCCCCGGCCACGCCCGCGACCTCGTGACCGGCCGCCGAGTCCGCCTGGGAGCCCCGATCGAGGTCGCACCCCTCAGCACCGTGGTGCTCTTCCTGGAGGACTGATGCACTCCTTGCTCGGCCTGTCGCCCGCCCGCACGTGGGAAGACGCGTTCCTCTCCGGCAACGGCGAGGTCGGGATCATGGTGTACGGAGGCCCGCGGGAGGAGCGGGTGGTGGTCAACCACCACCGGTTCGTGCTGCCCAACGGCACCCGTGACCGCCGCCCGCCCGCCATCGCGCACCTCCTGCCCGAGATCCGCGCCCTCGTGCTGGCCGGGCGGCCGGTCGAGGCCCAGGCGCTGGCGGCGGACGGCCGGCACCTGGAGTGGACCCAGCCGTTCCACCCCGGCTGGGAGCTGGTGATCTCCCGTCCGGCGGCCTCGGCCGGGGCGTATCGCCGTACCACCGACTTCGCCACCGGCGAGGTCGCGTCGGAGGCGGACGGCTGGTCGCACCGGGCGTTCGTCTCCCGCGCCGACGGGGTCGTCGTCCAGCGGCTGACCGGCGACGTCGCCCTCCGCCTGACCGGCGACCTGCCCGGAAAGCCGGACACGGTGCGGTACGAGACGGCGGCGGGTGAGCGGGACGGCGAGGTCTTCCTGCGGATCCGCGGCCTCTACCCGCCCGAGGGCCGTGGCGCCTTCGGCTTCGAGGGCCTCACCCTCGTCCGGCCGCGCGGGGGGACCGTCGCGGTGGAGGGCGACACGGTGACGGTCACGGGCGCGGCCGAGGTGCTGCTGCTGACGACGGCGGCCCGGCACGACCACCCCGCCTGGCCCGACGACGAGCACGTCCGGGCAGGTGACGAGCCGGGCGGGCCGCGGGCGTGGGGCGGCGACGGGCCGGGCGGGCTCGGTGGGCTGCCCGGACCGGCCGCCTCCGGCTATGACGGGCTGCTGGACCGGCACGTCGCCCGGCACCGTCCGCTCTACGAGCGCGTCACCCTGGATCTGGGCGCGACGCCGGCCGAGCGGGCCGCGCCGGTCGGCGAGCTGGGCGGCGCGGCGCTCGTGGAGCGGCTGTTCCACGCGGGCCGCTACCTCCTGCTCAGCTCCGGCGGCGTCCTGCCGCCCCGGCTGACCGGCCTGTGGCTGGGGGCGTGGGGCGCGGCCTGGTCGGGCGACTTCACCACCGACGCCAATCTCAACCTCCAGCTGGCCGGCGTCAACATCGGCGCGCTCCCGGAGCTGATCGCCGGGTACGCCAACCTGATCCGCGGCCAGATCGACCACTGGCGCACCAACGCCAGGGAGATCTACGGCGCCCGGGGCATCCTCGCGCCGAGCCGCACGGACGGCGAGAACGGCCACCTGTTCCACCTGAACGCCGACTGGCCGTGGACGATGTGGCTGGCCGGCGCGGACTGGCTGCTGTATCCGCTGGTGGAGCACGCCGAGGTCACCGGCGAGCCGATCCCCGAGCTGGCGGGCTGGCTCGCGGAGTGCCGCCTGTTCTGGGAGGACTTCCTCGCCGGAACGGACGGGACCGTGGTGCCGTCGTTCTCGCCCGAGGTGGGGCCGGGCGGCGGGCCGTTCGCCTGCCACAACGCCACCATGGACGTCGCGGCGGCCAGGCACGCGCTCGGCGACTCCCCGACCGGCAAGCGGCTCCCGGCGTACCGGATCGACGAGCGGGGCGCGCTGGCCGAGTGGATCGCCGACGTGGAGCCGTGCGAGGACCACCGGCATGTCAGCCACCTCTATCCGGTCTGGCCGCTGCACGAGATCAACCCGGACGAGACGCCGGACCTGGCGGAGGCCGCCAGGAAAGCCCTACTGTCCAGGGGTGATGAGAACCTCTCCGCGCACGGCAGCCTGCATCGGGCGCTGGCGGCCGCGCGGTTGAAGGATGGCGAGCTGGCCTGGGCAAATGTTCGGAAAATTCTGGACAACGGGATGTTCTTCCACTCGTTGATGAGTTCCCACAACCCCGGCCGGGAGATCTACAACGCGGACGCGGCCCTCAGCCTGCCGGGAGTCCTGCTGGAGCTGCTGGTCCACTCGCGGCCGGGGATCGTCGAGCTGCTGCCCGCGCTGCCGGCGGCCCTGGCCAGGGGCCGCGTGCGCGGCGTCCGCTGCCGGGGCCGGGTGACGGTCGAGGAGCTGTCCTGGGGCGACGGCGTCCGGGCCAGGCTCATCTCCCCGGTCGACCAGACCGTTACCGTTGTCCACCGTGCCTCGGGCCTGCGCCGAGAAGTTGAGCTGACTGCTGGAAAGAGTGTGGAGATCAGATGATCCGCAATCCCGTCCTGCCCGGTTTCGACCCCGACCCCTCGATCGTGCGGGTGGGAGAGGATTACTACCTGGCCACCTCGACCTTCGAGTGGTGTCCGGGCGTTCGTGTGCACCACTCCCGTGACCTGGTGAACTGGCGCCCGCTGGGTGGCCTCCTGACCGAGCGCAGGCTGCTGGACCTGTCCGGCGTGCCCGACTCCGGGGGCATCTGGGCGCCCGACCTGACCTATCACGACGGGCTGTTCCACCTGGTTTACGGAGTGATGGACAACTATGCCCTCGGCTACAAGGACATCGCCAACTACCTGATCACCGCGCCCTCGATCGAGGGGCCGTGGTCCGACCCGGTCCGGCTGCCGGGCCGCGGCTTCGACGCCGCCCTCTACCACGAGGACGGCCGGAGCTGGCTGCTCAACATGGTCTTCGACTCCCGGCCGGGCCGCGGGTTCGCCGGGATCGAGCTGCAGTCCCTCGACGGCGGCAAGCCCGAGCTGATCCTGCCGAACCGCAGCGTCACCGAGGGCCCGCACCTCTACAAGATCGACGGCTGGTACTACCTTATGGTGGCCGAGGGCGGCACCGGCTACGAGCACGGGGTCACGGTGCTGCGCTCCCGCTCGATGTCGGGGCCGTACGAGGAGGACCCGGCGGGGCCCATGCTCACCTCGCGCCACGACCGGAGCCTGGAGCTGCAGAAGGCCGGTCACGGCTGCCTGGTGCAGACGCAGACGGGGGAGTGGTACCTGTCCCACCTGATGGCCCGGCCGTACCACAACGGCAGGTGCGTGCTCGGGCGCGAGACCGCGCTGCAGCGCGTGACCTGGGAGGACGGCTGGCCGCGCGTGGCGGGCGGCGTGCCCGCCGTCGAGGTCGCCGCGCCCGAGCTGCCCGCGCACCCGTGGCCCGCGGCCGAGGGCTGGAACGGCTCGCCGTCCGCTGGCGGGCTCGGGCCTGACTGGAGCACGCTGCGGCGGCCCGCCTCACCCGACTGGCTGGCCGCCGACCAGGACGGGCTCACCGTCCAGGGCGGTCAGTCCCCGTACGGCCTGCGCACCCCGAGCCTGGTCGCCCGCCGGGTCACGGCGCAGAACTGCTCCCTGGAAACGGTCATGCGGTTCGAGCCGGACAGCGTCCACCAGTGGGCGGGCGTCGTCGCCTACTACAACTCGCGCAACTGGCACTATCTGGCCGTGACCGCCGACGGCCTGGTGCTGACCACGAGTGACCAGGGGACCCGCACCGAGCGCCTGCTCGGGCCCGCGGGTGCCGAGGTCGAGCTGCGCGTGGAGTTCGACGGGCCGGTCGTGCGCTTCAACCACGGCCCGGACCTGGACGCGACGATCCTGTCGGACGAGCACGCCGACGAGTTCATCGACGGGAAAGTGCGGGCCTTCGGCTTCACCGGCGCGTTCGTGGGGTTCTGGGTGCAGGACCTTGCGGGAGAGGGCTGCTCGGCGCGCTTCGAGCAGATCCGCTACCGCGCATGAGCAACACCGGCCTCATCAGCACCCCGGACGGTCCATGAGGGTGCACGTCGAGACCTGGGGCCACGGCGGTCCGCCGCTGCTCCTGGTGCACGGGTGGGGCGGCGACCACCGGCTGTGGCGCTCCCTGGACTTCGGGGGGCGCCGGGTGATCGCCCCCGACCTGCGCGGTCACGGCCGCTCCCCGGTCCCGGCGACCGGCTACCGGCCCGTCGACCTGGCCCGCGACCTGGTGCCGCTGCTGGACGAGCCGGTGCTGGCCATCGGGCACTCCATGGGTGCCCAGGTGGTCACCGCGCTGGCGGTCGAGCATCCGGAGCTGGTCAGCGGGCTGGTCGTGGTCGCTCCCGCCTACGGCGCGGACGAGGAGGAGGAACGGCTCATCCCCGGGCGCCTGGCGGCGTTGCGGGCCGACGGCGTGGCCGCCGCGCTGCGGCAGCTCGGGCCGCTGCCCGCGCCGATCACCGGGCAGCTGCTGGCCACGCCCGGTCACGTGCTAGCCGAGTGCTACGCCGGGATGTACACCGTGCCCGGCGCGTTCGGGGTGCGCCGGGAATCCGAGCGGTATCTGGCCAGACGGGCCTGCCCGGTGCTCGCCGTACACAATGTGCCGGAGGCCGCGCGGTGGGAGGCTGGCCTGCCCGGCCATCCGGGCTCCACGACGGTGGTGTGGCCGGATGCCGGGCATTTCCTGCATGTGGAACATCCGGCGAAGTTCGTGGCACTGGTGTCCGGCTGGGGCCGCTGAGTCTCCTGGGGTCTCGCGGCGCGGCCGTGATGGTGATTCTCACCATGCGGGTTCGGCAAACGTGAAGCCCATCACATACACTCTGACCAGCGGTTACGCGGTGGCCGTTCGTGCCGCCGCCCGGCCTCAGCGCAGCGGCCGGGCGGTCACGGGTGCGTGTGGAGCGTGCCCGCCGCCCGCGTCGGTGCCCTTTCGCAGCAGGGCTGAGCCCAACGAGAAGAAGAATCATGCGAAGTCTCGTGTTCGTCATAGCCGGTGTCGCGCTGGCTGCGGCCGCCTGTGGGGCGCCTGCCAACGGCGACTCCACGGAAGGCCTCACCATCGGCCTGTCGGTCTCGACGATGAGCAACCCGTACTTCGTCCAGTTCCGTGACGGAGCGGAGGCGGCCGCCCAGCGTTTCGGGGTCAAGCTGTCCGTCGCCGACGCGCAGAACGACGCCTCGCGGCAGGCGACGCAGGTCCACGGGTTCACCAGCCGGAAGATGAATGCGGTCATCATCAACCCGGTCGACTCCAACGCGCTCGCGACGGAGGTCAAAGCGGCCAGCCAGGCCGGCATCCCGGTCATCGCGGCCGATCGCGCCATCAACCATGCCCCGGTGACGGAGACCCTGACGTCGGACAACCTGGCCGGAGGCAGGCTCGGCGCGCAGGAACTGGCCAAGCAGATCGGTGGGAAGGGCGACGTGGTCGTGCTCAGCGGCACGGCCGGCACCTCCGCCTCCCGGGACCGCAGCAAGGGGTTCGCCGACGGCATCGCCGCGTACCCGAAGATCAAGGTCGTTGCCACGCAGCGGGCCGACTTCGACCGGGCCAAGGGCCTGAACGTCATGACGAGCCTCATCCGGTCGCATCCCGGCCTCGACGGGGTGTTCGCGGAGAACGACGAGATGGCGCTGGGCGCGATCCAGGCCCTCGGGCCGAAGGCGGGCCATCACGTCAAGGTCGTCGGCTTCGACGGCACGCCGGACGGGATCAAGGCGGTGCGGGCGGGCAGCATGGCCGCCACGGTCACCCAGCAGCCGCGGGTGATCGGCTGGCAGGCGGTGCAGGACGCCATCAAGGTGGCCAAGGGCCAGCCGGTTGCCAAGACGGTGGCGGTCCCGGTCAAGCTGGCGACCAAGGACAACGCGAACGAGTTCTGGACCTTCTGAGCCAGAGACCATAGTTAACGGTTCCTATCCGGGTGCGCTCAGCGTAGACGCGCACCGGCGGGGGCGACAAGAGGCGGAAAGCGCATTCCATCATTCCGGACCATGGATCATGCCCTTGAACTGGCAAAACATCTGGCTGGAATCGAGCGCCTTTGTAACGCGTGGGTCACGGGTTCTTGTCGGGTGTCTCATTGCGGCCTAATCTCCCGGGGAGAACGTTTTCTATCGGGAGACCCGCCATGCTCGCTCGGCACCTGTTAGGCGGCCCGCTCGCCGCGCTCCTGCTGCTGCCCTTCCTCGCCGCGCCCCCTGCGGCGGCCGCCCCTCTGCCCGCCGGATACGTGGACGTGGTCACGTTCGGCGACACCGAGTCCGAGAGCGCGCACGCGCTGCAGGCGGCCTCCACCGCGGTGGTCGAAGGGGCGCTGGGGGAGCCCGCCCGAGTGGCCAGACCGACCGCCCCGCCCACCGTCAAGGGTGGTGAGCTGCGGTTCAGGGTCGCGGTCGATCCGGTCGCGCAGAACTACTTCACGCTGAAGTTCTGGGGGAGCGACGTCTCGCCCTACAAGACGATCGCCTACGTCAACGGCGAGCAGATCGGCTACCGGCGCTCGGGCGACTACGAGGCGATCAACCTCGGATCGAGCAAGGCGCTGCCCGGCCGGTTCTACTACAACACGATCATGCTGCCGCTCGGCCACACCCAGGGCCGGCGGGCCGTGGAGATGACGGTCCGGACCTACGACGCCGGGTTCAGTCAGCCCGTGACCGCCGACTCGCGCGGCTACTACCGGGCCTACACGCACACCACCGCGTACCTGGACGTCTCCGGCGAGAAGCAGGGGGCGGTCACCCCGGACACCACGCCCGCGCCAGGGCCGGCCGACGCCGAGAAGCAGGCGATGGTCGACCGCTACCGCAAGAGCCAGATCGACCTGTTCAACCAGTACAGCGCGCAGCTGGACGCCTCGCCGACGGCGAAGCTGTCGATCGTCCGCTACCAGGACGACCTGCGCTTCTACGCCTCGGCGCTGCTGGAGCCGTGGGTGCCGGCGAACACGCCCGAGCTGAAGAAGGCGGCGCTGGGACGCCTGTTCAAGGCCATCGACAACCACGTCAAGGACTACTACGCCGACACCCGGCTGCTGCTTCGGGGCGGCCACCAGGGTGACTGGGGCGGCTACTACGGGGCCCTGGGCGAGGCGCTGTACATCGTGGAGAACCTGATCCCCGAGGTGTACGGCACGAAGGAGTTCGAGGCGTTCCTGGACGAGCCCTTCGTCACCGGCACGCAGGACGGGCCGTCCTCGCTCAAGGGCGTGGACTGGGACGGCGGGGAGCTGTCCCGGCGCGAGGCCTACGAGCGGGTGCTGAAGGCCAACTTCGACTTCGCCCGCGCGCGCCTGTCCTACATCTACAACCAGGTGATGTACACCTACGAGGGCGCGTGGGAGGCGCACGAGGGCCTGCGGATGATCGGATCGCGCTTCTACGAGGGCAAGGCCAGGAGCCACCGGATCCTGCTGGAGGCGCTCGGCGTCGAGCCCTTCCTCGGCGAGGAGGTGCTCGTGGGGCCCGACGGCCAGGACCTGGACCTCTACCACTCGCTCTTCTACCACGACACCACTGCCCGCTTCACCGACGACTTCGCCCAGATCGTGGGCAAGGGCCTGGCCAGGAGCAAGCTCGACGCCGACGGGAGGGTGGTGCGCCGCCTGCCGTACGGCGAGCACTACACCGGCATCACCAAAGCCGGGCTGACCAGGGAGAACACCTTCGTCGCCAACTACGGCGAGGCCACCAACCACCTGCCTGAGTACTTCTTGCGCACCTGGGGCCACAAGGGCGACGAGAAGCTCAACGACGAGATCCTCAAGCTGGCGCTGAAGAACCTGCACGCCCGCGGCTTCACCCGCTACACCGGCACGGACGACAACGGCAAGCGGGTGTCCCTGGCGGAGATGGCCGTCGACGAGCGCAACGCGGCCTACCCGGGCTGGCCCGCCTACGCCCTGCGCAACACCGAGGGCCGCACGATGGAGTACGTCACGCTGGACAAGCACATGGCCGAGCACGCCGAGCGCTACGCGGGCGCCGAGTGGGAGCCGTACCGGCGTTACGCGAACGAGGCGGCCGGGTTCGTCCAGCAGCAGATCGCCGACAACCAGTACTTCAACACGTTCTCCTCCGTGGAGGCGAAGCGGAAGTACGACATGTGGCTGCCCGAGACCTACGCCTACCTGCGCACCCGTCCGGCGGCCGGGGCCGTGCTCCCGCAGACGGACTTCGCCGCGTACACGCCCGCGGAGCTCGCCGCCCTGGGCGTCGACCCGGCCCGCTACGAGCGGTTCGCGTTCGCGGACGTGGACGACATGTTCGTCTCCGTCCGCGACGGCGACACCCGGATCTTCGGCTCGCTGTTCGAGCGGCAGCGCGGCGTCGCCGGGAACGGGCGGCTGCACGTCCTGGCCGCAGACCACCACAACGTCGTGCAGATCGCCACGGACACGCAGTTCTCCTACCGCGACTACAACGCGCGGATGGACAACATCGACGTCGACTTCATGGAGGACCAGCAGAAGGGCGACAGCGGCCTGCCGCAGGCGCTGGCCGGTGAGATCCTGCCCGCCGCCCACCAGCCGGGAGTCGGCACCGTGCGGCGGGAGAACTACGAGTTCGACACCCCCTACTCCGGATACGCGGACTTCCTGACCGCCCGCTACGGCGGCTACGTGTTCGCCTTCAACACCACCCGCGACGACTACCGCAACAAGCGCTCGTTCTCCCTGGACGTGCCCGGCGACGCCGTGGACCTGGTCTCGGGCCGGCGGGTGGCCAAGGGCGCGGTGAGCGTGCCGCCCGAGACCGCGATGGTGCTGAGGCTGGACGGCGCCGTGGCCGAGCGGCCGAAGCCGCACCACGTGGACTTCGTCCAGGCGCTGCGCGACCGCGACGGCGTCACCCTCACCTGGAAGCCCGCCGCCGGCGCCGAGTCGTACACGATCAGGCGCGACGGCAAGGTGATCGCCGCCGGAGTCCGCGGCACGACGTTCGAGGCCGGTAAGCAGCCCGGCGCGTACACCGTGACCGGGGTGAACCGCCACGGCTCCGGCTGGGCCTCGCAGGCCGTCCAGCCGCCCGCCGCGCCGGTGGACCGCGTCGGCGAGGTCGCGGGCCGGGTCAAGGTGGACGGGCACCGCGTCGAGCTCACCGGGGGCGACGGCAAGGGCCTCGGCGAAGGCGACGACTACTACCTGGACAAGCGTGACATCCAGGACACGCTGCTGTTCTCGAGCGAGGTGCTCACCGGCAGCGGGTCGGTCAGCGCCCGGATCGAGCAGGCGCGGGGCCCGGCCAGTGGCGTGCTGCTCCGGGCCGACGCCCGCTACATCTACTTCGGCGCGGACGCCTCCGGCCGGCTCGTCCTGCGGAACCGCACCCGTGACTCCCGGCACGACTGGCAGGACGACCGGCGCAGCCCGATCGACGCCGGCATCCAGGGCTACACCGCGGCCGAGTACCCGTTCGTCAAGCTCGTACGGGACGTCGACGCCCAGATCGTGCGGGCGTGGGCGAGCAAGGACGGCCGGTCGTGGTCGTACGTGGCGGAGCTGTTCACGCCCTTCCCCGAAGGCGTCTACGCCGGGGTGGCGGCGGCCACGGCGGCCACGTTCACCCACGTCACGGTGTCGCCCGACCCCGAGGGGACGCTGTACGCCCGGGTGGAGCGGGCCAGGGACCGGGTGACGCTGCGCTGGAGCAAGCCGGACGCCGCCACCCGGTTCACCGTCTACCGCAAGGACGGCGCGAGCGCCGCCTGGCGCCCGGTGCTGTCGAGCGCGCTGACCTTCGACTTCACCGACGAACCGCTGCGGCACGGCACCCGCTTCTACCGGATCGCGACGATCGGTGCGGACGGCGCCGAACGGCCGGGCTCGGGCCTGCTGATGGCGGCGGCCGAACCGCTCGCCACCGTGATCGCCGAGACGGAGAAGCTGCCCGCGGCCGACTACACCAAGGGCAGCCACTACCTGCTGACCCGGGCGATCGCCGAGGCGAAGGGGGGCGGCGACGAGGACGAGCTGATCGACCGGATCTACGCCGCCGTCGAGCAGCTCGTGCCGGTCGGCACGCTGCTGAAGAAGGTCACCGTCGAGCCGTCCATGGTGGAGGCGTCCACCGAGGCATGGGGAGGCGGCGGCACCAAGGCCCAGAACGGCTGGCGCGCCTTCGACGGCGACCTGGCCACCGCCACCGACACCACCACCTCGGCGGGCTGGATCGACGTGCGCCTGCCGGCGGCGGTGGCGCTGGACGCGATCCGCTACCACCCGCGCTCCACCCACGTCACGCGGCTGAACGGCGCCGTGTTCAGGGGATCCGCCGACGGCGGCGCCACCTGGGCCGACCTGCACACGGTCAGCGGGGTCGACGCGGCACGGTGGTACTCCGTCCCGCTCCCGCGGACCGCGGCCTATCCGTGGCTGCGCGTCGCCTTCCCGTCGGGCAACGCCAACGTGGCCGAGATCGAGTTCCTGTCCATGAGCGACGACCGTACCCTGCTCGACCTGCTCATCGAGGAGGCCGAGGCCGTCGACCCGAGCCGCCGCACCCCCGAGCTGACCGCCGCGCTGGAGCACGCCCGCTCCGAGCTGGCAGGTCAGGAGCAGATCGACGCCGCGGCCGGGCGGCTGCGCGTCGCCCTCGCGAGCCTGTGACCCCCGCGGTACAGCTGCTTCACGGTGGTCACGGCCTGGGCCCGACCCCTTCCCGGGCGGGTGGCTACTGAAGGTGATCATGTCTCTCTTTCCGGTTGTTTTCGGGAGATCAACGGATCTTCACCGCTACGATCCGGCTTTTCCGGCAGTCAACCCGAGAGAAAGAGAGACGGACCCTTATGTGGATCGCGTTGAGCGTGATCGTCGCCCTGGTCGCCGGCGTGGCTCTGTGGTGGAAGTTCCGGGATCCGCTCAGAGGCGAGGACTTCTACAAGTTCCACGTCCAACGCAAGTGGGCCTGGGAGCTCATCCTCGACGAGGAGCAGGAGCAGGCGTTCATGGCCGGGCTCGAGGCGTACGACGAGGAGAGCACGGTGTTCCCGCACCGAGAGGCCGGCGCGCTGCGCGTGTACCACCCGTCCATGGTGATCTCGCTGTTCCTGCTCGCCGAGCAGTTCGCCGCGCTGGGCCCGCAGGCCCTGGCTGACCCGGCGGGCGCCGTGCGCCACCTGATCGACCAGGCCGCGCAGAGCGAGACCGGCGGCGTGCTGCACCTCGACGACGACTGGATGGCCGAGCCGGTCGACGGCATGGACAAGTACGACTTCACCAGCGCGATGATGAGCGCCACGCACGCCCAGGGCGTGGACGGCGGCGTCGGCGGCTACGGCGACGAGGACGGCGGCTACGGCATGCTCACCGTGCTCGCGGAGCTGCCGCAGCACGTGGCGCGCATGTACGACGACGCCCACAGCCACGCCGCCCCCGGCGAGATCCGCAACCGGCTCGACGTCTACAGGGCCGTGATCGAGGAGCCGGAGCCCGAGTTCGTGGCGGGGCTGGAGAGCGCCGACGCCGAGCGCAGCCGCTTCACGAACACGCTGATGTACGACTACGGCCGGGTGCTCGCCGGATATCGGTCGATGCGCCCGCAGATGCCGCACGCGCAGCCGTCCGACGTCATGTCCATGGTCATGGCGCGCATGCTCTCGGACAGCCTGCCCGGCATGACCTGGACCCGGCAGCCGTCGACCGAGCAGTACCAGCGCGCCCTGGAGCTGATCTCAACGCGAGGCTGACCCGCCGCGGGCGAACCGGCCCGCGAAGGTCCGCACGTCCGCCGACCTGCCGGCCAGGTCGGCCGCCCACTTGACCGCCGTCTTCAGCGACGGCTCCGGGGCATGGTAGGACCTGTCGACCGACCACCACCAGGCCCTCTCCCGGGGCGGCTCGGCGGCCAGCTCGGCCGCCGCCAGCCCCGCCGGGTGGCCCGCCAGCTCCCAGAGCTCCTCCCACTGCGCGCGGCGCAGGCGCAGGTAGAGCAGGTTCTTGAGGTCCGCGAGCACGCCGAGGTCGTTGACGGCGGCCTGGGACAGGTCCAGCCCGTACAGGCGCGGGCACGACACGAGCGGCGCCAGGTCCACGGGGCTCGTGGTGCGCACCGTCAGCAGGCGAAGCGTGGCGTGGCCCGCCAGCGGCCACAGGTCGATCGTGTCCATGGACAGGTCGAGCAGCTCCACCGGCGTGTCGCGGAGCGGGCCCAGGCCCGCTCCCGGCACGTTCTCCACGGTGATCTGCCACAGCGTCGGCGTCCCGCGCAGGGGCCGGAAGTCGGCCAAGGGGGCGTTGAGCACCGTCAGGCGTTCGATCCCCGGGCGCATGCCGCGCATGGAGGCCGCGTCGGCGCCGGCGACGACCAGCGCGCGGGGCTCCTCCTCCGGCTCCTCGACGTCGATCCACAGCTCGCCCTCCTCGACCCGGTACGCGCCCGACCGCAGCGCGGCGACGTGCCGCCGCAGCAGGGCGGTCACCGAGTCGGCGACGTAGACCGGGCCGTCGCCGTGGCCCGCGCCCATGCGGATGACCTGGCCGGAGCGCCCGCCGGGGCCCGGCGCGAGGTCCACGGCCAGGAAGTCGCCGCCGGTGCCGCTGGCGAACGGGATCCAGCCCGGGTGGTCCGACGCCCGGCGCACGGCCAGCCGGGGGCCGGTGCTGGTGATCAACGGGTTGCGCAGGTGGTCACGCCAGGCGCGTCCCGCGGCCCACCAGCGGTTCTCCGGGCGGCTCTGGCTCACCAGCCGCTCCAGGCCGAACCAGGGGTGCCGGTCCAGCAGCCCCTCGCCGCCGTCGCCGTCGATGTGGGCGTACAGAGCGCGCAGGTCGTCGGGGAGCCCCATCGCGAGCTCGGCCCGGCGCGCCTCGGGCAGCGCGGGCGGCGGCGCGTACGTGTCCCGCCCCAGGATCCGGTCCCGCTCGCGTAAATAGGCGCCGAGCAGGGCGACCGCCTCCCGCGGGTCCCCCGCCTGCGTGGACTCCACCGGGCCCTGCTGGAACGCCGCCGGCTCGGCCGGGCGCGCGTGCCGATCGAGCACGTACAGGAAGCCGCCGTCGTGGGCACGCTCCAGCGACTGGCTGACCACCGCCTCGAACCGCCCCTTGGCCTCGACGACCAGCTCGACTGTCAGATGATCGCCGCTCGGCCCGGCCAGCGTGTGCACGGCGCACAGCTCGGCGTGCAGGTCGACGTCACCGTCGCCGGCGCCGGGCTCGTACGTCAGGCCGCTGTGCCCGGACCCGCCGCCGCCGGTCGCGAACCCCCGCAATTCGGCCCTGCGCCACTTCGGGGGCCCCGCGGCCGCGATCTTCTCGGCCATGGAACGGAGTACGTCGTCGATCACGCGGCCTTTCCCACCCGATTCGATCCTGTGAACGGCCGGATCGGCGCCCGGTCGCTTTGTCGGTGATGATCTCTAATCTCCCGCCCATGACACAAGTGACCCTGTTGCCCGCTTGGCAGGAGTCGCGCGACCTCGTCACCGCGGGCAGGACCGCGGACCTGGCCGGGAGGGGGGGAGCCGGCTGCGGCGCCCGCCCAGGAGCGGCCCCGCCGGAAGTCGGTCTCGAACGGCGCGGAAGCCTGGGGTATGGAGATGCGTTTGCCTCCTGACGGCGGCTACTGAACCGGATAAGCTTAGGCGGTGATCCTCGATCAAATCCTGATTTATCCGCTGAAATCGGGTCAGGGTTATGCGCTGTCCGAGGCGGTCGTTCACCCCTGGGGCCTGGACGGGGACCGGCGGTGGGCGGTGGTCGACGAGCGGGGCGACAACCTGTGGCTGGGCGAGTTCCCGCGCCTGGCGTCCGTCGCCGCGCACCCCACCGCCGAGGGCGGTCTGCGGCTCGCGGCACGCGGGATGGAACCCCTGACCGTGCCGCCCGCTGCCGGCGCGGCCACGCCGGTCGGCTTCACCGGTCTGGACAAGGCGGTGCTCGCCGACGACGCGGCGCACGCCTGGTTCAGCGAACTGCTGGGACGCCCGGCCAGGCTGGTGTGGCTGGACGACCCCCAGCGGCGGTCGATCGACCCGGCGCACGGCGGGTTGCCGGGTGAGGTGGTGAGCTTCGCGTGGGACGCGCCGCTCCTGCTCATCTCGGAGTCGTCCGCCCTCGCCCTGGACGGGTGGCTGGCCGAGGAGGCGGCCAGGCACGGCGAGGACCCGCCCGGGCGGCTGTCGCGGGTACGGTTCCGTCCCAGCGCGATCGTCGAGGGCGCGGCGGCCTTCGCGGAGGACGGCTGGCGCGAGGTGCGGATCGGCGCGGTTCCCTTCCGGGTCTCGGAGATCTGCGACCGTTGCGCGGTGACGACGATCGATCCGGAGACCCAGGTGAAGGGCAAGGAGCCGCTGCGGACGCTGGCCCGGCACCGCAAGTGGGACGGCAAGACCTGGTTCGGCATCCGCCTGGTCCCCCGCGAACCGGGCACGATCCGGGTGGGTGATCCGGTCAGCGCCCGCTGACCGGATCGATCGCGCACCGCGACCAGGGGACGCGCCCGGTCTCAGCAGCCGAGGTCCGGGCAGTTCAGGGCGAGCACCAGGCGGTCGCTGCCGTAGATGGCGTCGTAGTCGCCGCGGAACTCGTTGACCAGCCACAACTCCCCGCCGGCCGGCCAGTAGGCGACGTTCTGCGCGTTGCCCGGAGCGGTCGTCATGTAGTGGACGTCGAGCGTGCCGCGGTCGGCGGAGATCGTGACGCGGTGCAGGCAGGACTTGCGGAAATCCCCTGAGATGTTCGCCGTGCCGCCCGGCATGTAGGTGACGGCAGGCGCGCCGTCGGGGCACAACCCCACGAGGACGCCCTTGTCGCCGGTGAACACGCCGCCCTGCAGCTCCCAGACCGGGCTGGTCCATCCCTCCGTGGGGTGCACGAGCCCGTCGGAGCCGGTCTTGAGCAGGGCGGTGGACGGGTCGAGGGGCCAGCGGAGGATCTTCCCGCCGGAGGCGTCCCTCTTGTATTCGACGGTGGTCAGGTGGTCGGCGCCGCTCCGGTCGAGCGAGACGCCGTTCAGGCAGGGCCTGGCCAGGTCGAGGCTCGCGCACACCGCGGGAGAGTCGAGCCGGTAGTAGCCGATCTGCGGCAGGGCGAAGCCGGAGTAGGCCGCCGAGCAGACGCCGCCGACGCAGCCGACATTTCCTGACGTGGTGGAGTTCATCTTCCAGAAGTGGGTGAGGTCGAAGACTCGGACCAGCCGGTCGCCGCCGGACACGTTCGGGTCGCCGCCGGTGACGAGGAAGAGCTTGTTGCCGTACCACGAGATGCCGTCGGCGTGGGTGGCGATCTCGTGGAAGCCCTCGGCGGTGCCGTCGGGTTCGACCAGCACGACGTGGCGGTAGGGGGCGCCCGGCAGTCCGGCGGTGACGTCGACGAAGGTGACCCTGGCGAGCCGGTTGGCTCCGTACTCGTGGGAGGCGCCGCTGCGCCAGCTCACCGCCACGATCTTCCGGCCGGCGCAGCCGTCGCAGGGCGGGTAGAGCACCGAGCCGTTCATGCCGTCGCCGCTGCCCGTGATCCCCTGCGGGAACCAGTTCGCGGTCGTGTCGTCGGTGGCGCTCCAGCAGAATCCGCTGACCTGGGCGGAGACGTGGAGGTCGGTGGGGTGGCAGATCGCGCGGGTGGTGTAGCCGCCGGCGATGACGGTGTCCATCCGCACCTTGGTCACCGGCCGCGTGGAGACCACCGCGTCACGCGCCGACATGGTCGAGGTGAACGCCAGCGGCCGGACCTGAGCCAGCTGTGCGGCCGTCAACGCGTAGCCGGTGGCCGCGGCGGCGGGCAGGGGGACGGCCAGCAGGGCAGTGAGGAGCAGGACCAGTGCGGGTAATCGCGTGACCACAGGTGGCCTCCGTCTTTATGAAGGTTTCCTGCATTAGTAGCACCGCTTTTGAGGGTGGTCAACGAGTACTTGGCCGCTACTTAGTGAGGGCTCCTGCCGAACCCGGGCCGCCGTGGGGGTCGGCGGCCGTTCGGCCGGCGGGGCTCACTCGGGCTTGTTGTCGGCCGGGCCGCCCACGGTGAACCGGGTGGTGACTCCCTCGTACATCAGATGGGCCGTGAGCCCTTCGGAGGCATGGGGCAGGTTGTGGCAGTGGTCCATCCAGACGCCGGGGTTGTCGGCGACGAACGCGATCTCGTACGTCTGGCCGATCCCGACCTCGAGGGAGTCCACCCACCAGGGGCTGCCGGTGGCGGCCACGCCGTCGCGCGTGAGCACCACCGCGTGGTGGCCGTGCAGGTGCATGGGATGCGCCTCGCCGCTGTCGTTGGAGATGCGCATCCGCACCACGTCACCCTCGGTCACGTGGAACATGGGCACGTCCGGGTAGAGGTGGCCGTTGATCGTCCACCACACCCCGGGGACCCCGTCGAGGAAGCCGGGGCGGCGGCCCACGTCGTACTCGAAGCGCCGGTCGGGCTTGGCGGGGTCGAACCCGAGCGGCGCCCGGGTGCCGTACGTGAGCGGGTCGAGCGTCGCCGCCGGCCGCGGCGCCGGGGGCGCGTCGTAGGAGGTCGAGCCGAGCACGACGCCGGTGGGCCCGCCGAGGTGGACCCGCACGGGGGAGCCGTCCGCGGGCATGGTGATCTCGAGGTCGGCGCGTCCTCCCGCGGCCACCGCGACCGCCTGGCCCCGCACCGGCGCGGGCCCGTTGACCTCGGTGCCGTCCACGGCCACGAGCCGGTACGGCGCGCCGCTCACCCAGGCCGGCATGACGCCGTACTCGGTGTTGATCACGCGTACCCGTGCCCGAGCGCCGGGTGGCGCCTCGGCGTGGAGGTCGCCCTCCCGCCCGTTGATCGTGCGGATGCCGCCGTACAGGTGCACCAGCGCCACGACGTCCTTCGCCTGCTCTCTCTTGCCCGGCGTGACGACCACCGCTCCGAGCAGGCCGCCCCGGACCTGTTCGTGCGACATCTGGTGCGAGTGGTACCAGAAGGTGCCCGCGCGGTCGGCGACGAACCGGTAGGTGAACTCCTTGCCGATGCCGACCGC
Organism: Nonomuraea sp. JJY05; assembly: GCF_043496855.1. Classification (NCBI taxonomy): domain Bacteria; kingdom Bacillati; phylum Actinomycetota; class Actinomycetes; order Streptosporangiales; family Streptosporangiaceae; genus Nonomuraea; species Nonomuraea sp. JJY05. The sequence continues at coordinate 87,738 of NZ_JBIEIS010000006.1, read as the reverse complement.
GTCCTGGGTGACGCCCGCGACGCCGTCCGCGGCGTTGGGCACGTCGACGCCGTGCCAGTGCAGCGTGATGCCGCCCGGCACCGACTCGTTGACCAGCCGGACCTGGACCAGCTGGCCCTGGACGGCCTTGATGACCGGGCCGGGTGATCGGCCGTTGAGCGTGTAACCGTCGAAGTCACGGCCGGAGGCCAGCCGGAACCGTTGCTTGCGGGCCACCACGGTCACCGTGACGTCGGCGGGGCGGTCGGCGTCGGCGATCAGTTCCGTCACGTCGCGCCCGCCGGCGTGGTTCGAGACGTGGGCCGAGGCGCCTCCCATCGAATGTCCTTCGTGGGAGCCCTGCGGCCCGCCGCCGTAGTCCGCGTACCCCATGTCCATGACGGAGTACGCGGACGGCAGCAGGCTGTCCTGCCAGAGCCAGATCAGCGGCCCGAGCACGGCCGCCGTCGCGGCGCACGCGACGACGGTGCGGGCCCGGCCGCGACCCGGGCGATTGCGACGCATGAGCCCTCCGTCAGCCGCGAACCGCGTGCTGAGACCCCGGCACGGCGGCCGGGCTCACCGCCGCGCCCCGGCGTGCCGCGTAGAGCGCCGCGGTGAACAGCAGCAGCGCGTTGAGGCCGTGCACGAGGCCCACCAGCGGGATGCTGTGGCCGACGAGGCCGAAGGCGACCTGCAGGACGACCAGCAGCAGCACCAGCCCGGCCGCCTTCACGGCTCCCGGGACCTTCGCCCAGAACGAGGAGATCAGCAGGAGCAGCGCGAGGACCGGGATGACCAACATCCCGTTCATGCCGTGGACCATCAGCCCGAGGGCCTCGGCGAACGGCGTCTCGCCGCTCTCCATGAGCGTCTTGTCGACCACGCCGCCCCCTTCGACCCACAGGCCGAGCCCGGCGTCGGCCCAGACCACCATCGACGCCTGCACGGCGACCTCGATCGCCACCAGGTAGGCCAAGACCTTGTAGACGTTTTTCATCGCACCCTCCCTGTCCGTTGTTGTCGCGAGTCACGTTAGGGAGGGCGACTTGGGGGGGAATGGTGGCAGACTTGGGACGGACTGAGAAGAGGTCAGGCCGGTCCTGCCAGCCGATACTGGGTGGGCGTGACGCCGTACGAGCGGGTGAACCAGCGGGTGAGGTGGGCCTGGTCGGTGAACCCGGCCTCGACGGCCACCCGGGCCGCCGGATGACCCTGGGCGAGCAGGCGGCGGGCGGCGCGCAGCCGCAGCTGGCGCTGATACTCGCTGGGCGCGAGCCCGTAGGCCGCGCGGAAGGCCCGGTAGACGGCGTACCGGCTGGAGCCGGTCCAGGCAGCGAGGTCGTCGGCGCTGATCGGCTCGGCGTGGCGGTCGTGGATCAGCTCGCGCGCCCTGGCGGCCAGCCACCTGGCGGCGGGCGCGCTGAGGGCGGCGGGCGGTCCGGGCGGCGTGCGCGCGGCCAGGCGTACGAGGGCGGCGACGGTGGAGGAGAGCAGCTCGTCGCGTTCGAGCGGGCCGGCGCCGTGCCGCAGCGCGGTGTGCAGCCGGCGCAGCCGCTCCGCGAGCACGGCTGAGCCGAGGACCGGCGCGGCGAACAGGGGCAGCCCGGCGGGCCGCCCGGCCATGTCCTGGAGCACGTCGGCGATCAGGTCCTGGCCGATGTGCACGATCCGGTACGTGAAGCCCAGCTCGTGGGCCGCGTGGCCGTCGTGCACCTCGTCGGGGTTGAACGCCATCACCATCCCGGCCGCGCTCGTGTGCCCGGCGCCACGGCAGGTGAAGGTCTGCGCGCCGTGCTCGGTGACGCCGAAGGAGTAGGTCTCGTGGCTGTGCCGGTGGTAGCGGTGGCGCAGGAAGCTCGCGTACATGGCCTCCAGCGGCATCCCGTCCGCGCGCCAGTAGCTGGCCCACTCCCGGGACCTGCGGCCCTCGCCCGCCGCCGCCGCGCACGAGCGTACAAGACCGGCGGCGGGCGCCGGGCGCAGGCTGATCGCTGCCGCCGCGCCCGTCTCCTCTGTTCTCCGGCGCGGAACGGCGTGTTGCGGAGGTGAACCCATGGCAAGCACTGTAACGAGCGGCACCCGGCCGTACCTTCTGCTGGTCACGACGATGCTGCTGTGGGGCAGCGGCTTCAGCGCCTCCAAGGTGATCGTCGATCACCTGCCTCACTCCGTGGTCGCGACCCTGCGCTTCGGTGGCGGAGCCCTGGCGCTGCTGGTCGCGCTGCGGCTCTTCCGGCAGGCCGGCGAACGCCGGCGGACGACGGCGCGTGACTGGGTGCGGGCGGCCGGGGCGGGCGTGCTGGGCGTCTTCGTCTACAACGTCCTGTTCTTCTGGGGGCTGTCGCTGGCTCCGGCGATCGACGGGAGCACCATCGTCCCGGTCATGAGCCCGGTGCTGACCACGTCCTTCCTGCTGGTCATGGGCCGGGAGCGGGCGTCGGCGGCGCGGGTGGCGGGGCTGGCGACGGGCGCGATCGGCGCCGTGGTCTTCTTCGTGGGCTCGGGCGGGGAGGCGGGCGCGGGCCAGGGCCGGCTCGCCGGGGACCTGCTCTTCCTGCTGAGCGCCTGCTGCTGGGCGGCGTTCACGCTGACCGGCCGCCGCGTGCTGGCGGGCATCGACCCCCTCAAGGCGACGACGTACGCGACGGTGAGCGGGGCGGTGCTCCTGGCGATCTACAGCGCGCCGTCGGCCGCCGAGGTCGCCTGGCACGACGTGCCCGCCTACGTCTGGCTGAACGTGATCTTCGTGGCGCTCGGCCCGACCGCGGTGGCGAACCTGCTGTACTACCGGGGCATCCGCGACGTGGGACCGGCGTCGGCGTCCATCATGATGTTCGTCGTGCCCGTCGTCGGCACCGCGTGCTCCGCCCTGTTCCTGGGCGAGTCGTTCGGCACCGTGCAGGCGGCAGGCGCGGCCGTGCTGCTCGCCGGCGCCGTCCTCGCCGTCACCCAGGGCAAGCTCCCGGTACGGCGGCGCGCTATCGTTCAGGAACCCGCCGGGGCCCGGACGTCGACGGGTCCGACTGGCATTGATTGAGGACGTATGACCATCTACCGGCTGCCCGCCAACACACCCCGCTCGTTCTACCGGGGCGATGGGCGCATCGGCAGGTTCCGCGGCGTCCGTCCCGCCGAGGACCCGTACTATCCGGAGGACTGGATCGCCTCGACGACGAGCCGGCACGGCGCGGCGCCCGCGGGGCTGACCACGCTGCCCGACGGCCGGTCACTGGCCGAGGCGATCGCCGCCGATCCCCTGTGGTGGCTGGGGGAGCGGCACGTCGCCGAGCACGGCCCCGGCCCGGCGATCCTGGTGAAGCTGCTCGACGCGGGCGAGCGCCTGCCGCTGCACGTGCACCCCGACCGCCGCTTCGCCGCCGCCCACCTGGCCTCGCCGTACGGGAAGACCGAGGCGTGGGTGATCGTCTCGGCCGAGCCGGGCGCGGCGGTGCACCTCGGCTTCGCCAGGGACGTCGAGCCTGGCGAGCTGGCCGGCTGGGTCGCGGACCAGCGCATCGACCGGATGCTCGACGCCACGAACCGGGTGCCGGTGCGGGCCGGCGACGCCATCGTGTGCCCCGCGGGCCTGCCGCACGCCATCGGGGCCGGGGTCCTCATGGTCGAGGTGCAGGAGCCGACCGACTTCTCCGTGCTGCTGGAGTGGGAGGGCTTCGACGTCGACGGCCCGGCCGTCGGGCACCTGGGGCTCGGCTACGACCAGGCGCTCGCCTGCGTCGACAGGAGCGGCTGGGGCGCGGAACGGCTCGCCGAGCTGCACCGCGACCGCCGCCCGGCGGCCGACGCCCGGCCGGGGGCGCACCGGCTGTTCGCCGAGTCGGCCGACGAGTTCTTCGCGGCCGAGCGGCTGCGTCCCGATCCGGTCAGCGTGCTGGAGCCGGCCTACTCCGTCGTCGTGGTCACGACAGGTGCCGGCTCCGTCGAGTGCGAGCACGGCTCCCCGGTCGCGGTCGGCGCCGGGGACACGCTGCTGATCCCGTACGCGGCCGGGAAGTGCGCGCTGCGCGGCGACGTCACGGCGGTGCGCTGCAGACCGGCGTGAACCGGCTGGCAGTCAGGCGATCCGCGGCAGGTCGGCGAGGCGGACCTGCCCGTGCAGCGGCCGTCCCGTGACGAACCGTTCGACCTCGCCCACCGCGTACTCTCCCAGCGTGCGCAGCTCCCGGCCGCGGGCGCCGCTGACGTGCGGGGTCACCCAGACCCCGGGCGCGGCCAGCAGGGGATGGCCCGCCGGAAGGGGCTCGGGGTCGGTGACGTCGAGGATCGCGTTGAGCCTGCCGGACACGCACTCGCCGGTCAGCGCCTCGGTGTCGACGAGCGTGCCGCGGGCGGTGTTGATCAGCGTGGCGCCGTCCGGCAGCAGGCCGAGGCGGCGCTTGTCCAGCAGCCGGTACGTCTCGGGCAGGGCGGGCGCGTGCACCGTCACCAGGTCGGCGCGGCGGCACAGGTCGTCGAGGCCGACCGGCTCGCAGCCGAGCTCGCGTGCCTGGCGGGCGTCCAGGTAGGGGTCGTTGAGCAGCGGGGTCACGCCGTACGGTCTGAGCCGCTCGATCACCAGGCGGCCGACGCGTGAGGCGCCGATGACGCCGACGACGGCGGCGCCGAGCCCCGCGCGTTCGCCGGGAGCCGGCACGCCGCCGGCTCGGGGGCCGTCCGGCCAGCCGCCCGTGGAATATGCCTGGATCCGGCGCGGCACCGACTTGGCGGCCAGGACCAGCATCGAGATCGTGTAGTCGGCGACCGGCACCGCGTTGGCCGCAGCGGCCGACGACACGACGATGCCCCGCCGGAACACCTCGGCGGTGACGTGCTCCTTGACGCTGCCGGCGGCGTGCGCGATGGCCCGCAGCCTGGGCGCGCGCTCCAGCACGGCCGCGTCGATGCGGGGGCACCCCCAGCCGGTGATCAGCACGTCCACGTCGGCGAGCGTCCCCCCGAGGCCGGGCAGCACGGCGTCGGGGGCGTCGACCAGCCCGGCCAGCCGTTCGCGCACGTCATCGGGGAAGATCTCGCCGAACAGCGCGCCGTGCATCGCGAAGGCGGCTCTCACCGCACGCTCCGCAGGCGCCCCACCGAGCTCCTGACCACGATGTGGGTGCCGAGCGTGATCGGCGGCTCGGCCAGCGGGTCCTTGCCGGACAGGGCGAGACGCACGGCGGCCCGGCCCAGCTCGGCGTGCGGCAGGTGGACGGTGGTCAGCCCGATGTCCTCGGCCGGCGGCACGTCGTCGTAGCCGACGATGGAGATGTCCTCGGGAACGCGCAGTCCGTGCTCGTGGATCGCCTGGACGGCCCCGGCGGCGATCACGTCGGTGGCGGCGAAGACCGCGGTGAAGTCGTCCTGCCCGGCGGCGAGCCGCCGCTTCATCGCCGCGTAGCCGGTCGCCCGGTCGAAGTCGCAGTGCACCTCGAGCGCCGGGTCGTGGCCGATCCCGTGGTCGGCGAGGGCCGCGCGGTAACCCGCCACGCGGCTGTCGGAGGTGGTGTGGCCGGGTCGCAGCCCCAGGTAGAGGATGCGCCGGTGCCCGGCCGACAGCAGGTGGGCGGTGACCGCGTGGGCTCCGCCCGTGTTGTCGAAGCCGACCGTGAGCGCCGGGACCCCATCGCCGAGCGGCGGCCGGCCGCACAGCACCAGGCGCGAGCCCGAGGAGGCCAGCCCGTGGGCGTAGCGCGTCATGCGTTCGCGGTAGTCGTCGTCCAGGATCACGCTGCCCACCAGGATCACCGCCTCGGCGCGCTGCTCGCGCATCATCTGGACGATGCTGAGCTCGCGTTCCATGTCACCGCCGGTGGTGCAGATGAGCGACAGGCGCCCCTCGGCGGCGGCCTGCTCCTCCACGCCCTGGGCGATGTAGGCGTAATAGGGCACGGACACCCGGTTGACGACGATGGCCACGGCACCGGGCGAGGCCACCGACAGCGCCCTGGCCTGGGCGTTCGGCACGTAGTCCAGCTCGCGCACCGCGCGCAGCACCTTGTGCCTGGTGCTCGGCTGCACCGGGTAGTCGCCGGCCAGGGTCCGCGAGACGGTCGCCACCGAGACCCCGGCGTGCTTGGCGACGTCGCGGATGGTGACGCGTTTAGCCGGTCCAGACAACGCGCTCCCCCACGGGTCCGTTACGGGTGTAGCCGGGCTCACGGCCGAGCGCGACCGTGAGCCGTGATCCAGCGGCATCATTCCACGAGACCAGGTCGCCCTTCACGCGGATATCCGGCGCCTGCGCCGGGGAGCCGCGGCCCAGCCGCACCGCCGAGACGTAGACCGCGGCGCCGCCCGGGTGGGCGCCCACCAGGTACGGCGTGGCGGAGTGCGGGCCGATCGCGTTCTCGTCCTGGCGCAGTGCCGCCTGGGCAGTGCGCCAGCCGTGCAGCCCGGCGATCTCGCTCACCAGGCCGCTCACGGGGCCGTTCACGGGGCCGTTCACGGGGCCGTTCACGGGGCCGTTCACCGGGTCGCTCACGGGGCCGGTCGTCACGGACGCGGTGAGCCCGGCCAGGGTGACCGTGCAGGGCCCGCCGGAGGCGAGGGCGTGACCGCCGTCGCGGACGACGCTGCCCGCCGGGGCGGTGACGCGGTGCACGCGCACCTCCCACGGGCCGTCGAGCACGGAGGCGGTCTCCACGACGACCTCGCCGTCGGCGTAGCGGGAGGCGGCGAAGCCGTCGGCGATGCCGATGCGCTCGATCCGGCGGCGGCGGGTGGCGCGCCCGTCGGGGAGGAGCACGGCGAGGTGGTTGTCGACGTTCTCGGCCCGGCCGCCGGGACCGGTCTCGGGCGCGGTGTGCGTGGAGTAGCCGAGTTTGGCGTAGTGCGGGTCGTCCTTGGCGGAGTCGGGGTCGTTGCCGTCGCTGCCGTGGTTGACCAGGCGGGTGACGCCGTCGGTGCGGTGCAGGAGCCAGCCGGGCGCGGGCAGGGCCAGGGCGAGGTCACCGTCGGCGGGCGCGGTGGCCGGGGCCGTCCAGACCGGGTGGTCCGGGCCGAGCAGCAGGCCCAGGAATCCCTTGCTCGCCCAGTACGGCGACGCCGGCCCCGAGTAGCCCTGGGTCGCCGGCAGGTGCGGCCGGTGCCACCCCAGGGTGAGCAGGCCGCGCTCGTCGGGCGCGCCGTGGGCGGCGAAGTGGTCGAGCGTGCGGCCCGCCATCAGCCGCGTGGTCCCCGGCTCGACGGGAGAGGCGTCGAAGATCGCGCCGAGCCAGAGCGGGGCCAGGCTCGCCATGCGGTACGTGAGCGACCGGCCCTGGTGCATGGGGGCGCCGTCGGGGGCGAAGAAGTGCCGGTAGCCCTCCAGGAACGTGCGCAGCCGCTGCTTGTGAACCGTGGCGTCCGCGCCCGACATCCTGGCCCACCACAGCGTGTAGAGGTGGATCGCCCAGCCGCAGTAGTAGTCGTAGTTCTGCCCGGCGCCGTCGGTGTACCAGCCGTCGCCGACGTACCAGCGCTCCACGTCCGCGAGGTGCCCGTCGATCTCGCCCTGGTCGTACGGCCCGCCGGCCCCGGCCAGGAACTGCTCGACGATCACCTTGAACAGCACCCAGTTGCACGGCCAGGCGCGCTTGCCCACGATCCCGCCCAGCCAGGACACCACCCGCTCCTGGACGCCGGGGTCGAGCCGGTCGAACAGCAGCGGCCGGGTCTCGTGCAGCGCGATCGCGATAGAGGCGGCCTCCACGATCGTCTGGTTCAGATCGGTGATCGCCGGCCAGGCGTACTCGTGGCCGGGGTCCGTGCCGTGCGCGAGCCCGTCGGCGTAGCGCTCCAGCAGGCCGGCGGGCGCGTCGGCCGGGTCACCCGCGAGGCGGAAAGCGGCGAGCAGGAAGGTGCGCGCGAACCCCTCGAGCCCGTCGGAGGCGGCTCCCGACCAGCTCGTCCGGCCCGGCAGCCGGTACTGCGCGAAGCCGGGGGAGGCGTACGGCACCACGGCGTCGAGCAGCCCGTCCGCCACCTTCACCCAGTGCTCGCGAGGGCGGTCAGCGCGCACGACAGCCTCCAGGTAATCGGTTACTAGTCGACCTTGGCCGAACATAAGCGCGCTCCACAACCGCCGTCAAGGTCCGTCCCGGCCGAAGGTAACGAGATGCTAACAACTCCGCCGAGTCCTGTCGTGAACCCGCTGCTAGAAGGGGAATTCCCGGAGTCGGCGCCTCGGGGACGGGTCTTGACGACCGTGTCATCGGCTCTTAGCGTTCAGCGCAACTTGTCGAGTAACCGGTTACCAAGCCATTCGCCCCCAGCCGTTCTTGGAGTCTCGACATGGCCTATCGAATCGATCCCTCCAGCCTCAGCCGCCGCGACCTGATCAGGCTCGGCGGCGGGGCCCTCCTCGTCACCACGTCGCTGTCGGCGTGCACCGGCGGCGGATCGCAGGGCGGCGCGCAGCCGTCGAAGAGCGCACCACCGGCCGATCGCCCGCTGGAAGCCCCGATGCTCGCCGAGCAGGTCAAGGCGGGCAAGCTTCCCGCGCTCGCCGAACGGCTGCCCGAGACGGCCGACCGCCTGGTCGTGGACGGGCCCGAGGGCCTGGGCGGCTACGGCGGCACGTACCACGGCGCCTGCCTCGGCGAGGGCGACGACCCGTGGCTGGAGCGCCTGATCGCCTACGAGCCGATGCTGCGCGTGGACCCGGCCGGCAAGACGACGCTGCCCGGCACGTTCAAGGAGATCGCCGCCAACGCCGACGGCACCGAGTACACCCTGCGCATGCGCAAGGGCATGCGCTGGTCGGACGGCGAGCCGTTCACCGCGGACGACGTGATGTTCGCGATCGAGGACGTCTACTTCAACGAGAAGGTCACCGTGACGGGGCCGCCGCCGCTGCTGCACGTGAACGGCGAGCGGGCCAGGGCCGAGAAGGTCGACGACCACACCGTGAAGCTCACCTTCCCCAAGCCCAAGGGCGACTTCCTCGATGGCTGCCGCGGCGGCACCTGGTGGGCGACCAACTTCGGCTTCTTCCCCAAGCACTACCTGAAGGACTTCCATCCGACGTACAACAAGGACGTCGAGAAGGACATGGAGAAGAAGGGGTTCGGCGAGTTCGCGCCCTACTGGGAGGACAGGATCAAGTGGTGGAACAATCCTGACCGCCCGACCCTGCACGCATGGGTGGTGACCGACCCGCTCAACACCGGCGACCGGGCGGTGGCCGAGCGCAACCCGTACTACTGGAAGGTCGACTCCGGCGGCGCCCAGCTGCCCTACATCGACAAGCTGGAGTTCGCGATCATCCAGGAGGCCGAGGTGATGCTGCTCCAGGGCGTGGACGGCAAGCTCGACTTCCACGCCCGGCACATCAACTCCGACGTGAACAAGCCGGTGCTGGCCGAGGGACGCCAGAAGGGCGGCTACCACTTCATCAAGGTGGAGCCGACCACGATGAACCGGATGATCATCTCCCTGAACCTGTGTCACAAGAACAAGGAGCTGCGCGAGGTCTTCAGGAACAAGGACTTCCGCGTCGGCCTGTCCCACGCCATCGACCGGCAGAACATCATCAACACCGCCTACCAGCGCCAGGGCGAGCCCTGGCAGGCCGCGCCGCACCGCAACTCGGAGTTCTTCGACGAGCAGATGGCCAAGCAGTACACGCAGTACGACGTGAACCTGGCCAACCAGCACCTCGACAAGGCCGGGCTGAGCAAGAAGGACGGCGAGGGCTTCCGCCTGCTGCCGGGCGGCGACCGGCTGCGCTTCTCCCTCGACCTGATCACGCTGTTCCCCGAGTGGGCCAACGCGGCGGAGCTGGTCCGCCAGAACTGGGCGGCGGTCGGCGTCGAGATGAAGGTCAACCCGATCGAGCGCACCCTGTTCTACGACCGCAAGTCGGCCAAGACCGACGAGCACGACGCGAACGTCTGGGCCGGGGACGGCGGCCTGCGCATCGAGATCGACGAGCCGCGCTGGTGGTTCCCCAACGGGGAGGAGTCCAACTACGCCACCCGCTGGGGCATGTACTTCCAGACCCGCGGCAAGAGCGAGGACGGGGAGAAGCCGCCCGCGCAGACGCTGCGCCAGATGGAGCTCTACTGGCAGATGCAGACCGAGCCGGACGAGGCCAAGCGCAAGGAGCTCTTCCGGCAGGTCCTCGCGATCGCCAAGGAGCAGTTCTACGCCATCGGGATCGTCCTGCCCACCGACGGCTACGCGATCGTCAGCAACAAGCTGAAGAACGTGCCGGCGAGCTACCCCGACGCGTTCCAGTTCCTCTCGCCCGGTCCCGTCAACGTGCCGACCTGGTACTTCGGGGCCTGAACCGATGCTGCGCTACATCGGCAGGCGCGTCCTCGTCCTCATCCCGACGCTGGTCGCCATCTCCGTCGTCACGTTCGTGGTGATCCAGCTCCCGCCGGGCGACTACCTGACCACGCTGACCGCGCAGCGGGCCGCCCAGGGCGACGCCGTGCCCACGGGCGAGGTGGCCCGGCTGACCGAGCGCTACGGCCTGGACCAGCCGGCCATCGTGCAGTACTGGCAGTGGATCTCCAACATCCTCCTCCACGGCGACTTCGGCGAGTCCTTCGACTACGCCCGGCCGGTCACCGCGCTGCTCGCCGAACGGCTGCCGCTGACGATCACGCTGTCGCTGGTCACGCTCGTCTTCATCTGGGCGGTGTCGTTCCCCATCGGCGTCTACTCCGCGATCCGGCAGTACTCCGCGGGCGACTACACCTTCACCTTCCTCGGCTACCTCGGGCTCGCCGTGCCCAACTTCCTGATCGCGCTGGTGCTGATGTGGATCGGGCTCAGGTTCTTCGGCCTGAACGCCGGCGGGATCCTGTCGCCGGAGTACCGCGACGCCCCGTGGAGCCTGGCCAAGGCCGGCGACCTGGTGGCCCATCTGTGGATCCCGATCGTCATCTGGGGCACGGCCGGCACCGCGGGCAACATCCGCGTGCTGCGCGCCAACCTGCTGGACGAGCTGCGCAAGCCGTACGTGGTGGCGGCCAGGGCGCGCGGCATGCCCGAGCGGAAGATGACGATCATGTATCCGGTGCGGGTGGCGATGAACCCGTTCTTCTCCACCATCGGCTGGGTCCTGCCCGGACTGATCGCGGCGGACGCGATCACCTCCAAGGTGCTCAACCTGCAGACCACCGGGCCGCTGATGCTGCGCGCGCTGCTCGCCCAGGACATGTACCTGGCGGGGGCGATCCTGCTGATCAGCGCGGTGCTGGTGGTGGTCGGCACGCTGGTCTCCGACGTCGCGCTCGGCTGGCTGGACCCGCGCGTCCGGCTCAGGTACTAGGGAGGGCCCGAACGTGAAGGATGAGACCCTCGCCGTCGCGTCGCAGTGGAAGCTCGTCTGGTGGGGCTTCAAGCGCCACCGGGTCGCGCTGGTCTGCGGCTTCGTCACCGTCGCCATCTACCTGGTGGCGGTCTTCGCGCCGTTCCTCGCCCCCGGCTCCGGCCAGAAGACGAACGCCGACTACACCTACGCGCCGCCGCAGGCGCTGCGCTTCGACACCGGCACCGGGCTGTACGTCCACCCGTACACCTTCAAGCAGGACCCGGAGACGCTGGCGCTGTCGTTCGAGGCCGACGAGGGCAAGAAGGTGCCGGTCGGGTTCTTCGTCAAGGGCGAGCCGTACGAGCTGCTCGGGTTCATCCCCTGGGACCGGCACCTGATCGGCCCGGAGAACCCGGGCGGGCCGCCCATGTACCTGCTGGGCACCGACTCGGTGGGCCGTGACCTGCTGTCCAGGATCATCAGGGGCACCACGGTCTCCATGTCGATCGGGCTGGTCGGCGTGCTGCTCTCGCTGGTGCTGGGCGTCGTGCTCGGCGGCGTGTCCGGATACGTGGGCGGCCGGACCGACACGGTGATCCAGCGCGTCATCGAGATCATCATGTCGATCCCGACGATCCCGCTGTGGATGGCGCTGTTCGCGGCCGTGCCGGCCTCGTGGAGCCAGCTCGAACGCTACTTCGCGCTCACCGTCGTCATCTCGCTGGTCGGCTGGACCGGCATGGCCAGGGAGGTGCGGGGCAAGTTCTTCGCCGTACGCGGCGAGGAGTACGTCATGGCCGCGACCGCCGACGGCGCCGGGCGCTTCCGCATCATGTTCCGCCACATGCTGCCGTCGTTCACCAGCCACATCATCGCCAACCTGTCGCTGTCGATCCCGTCGGTGATCCTGGCCGAGACCGCGCTGTCGTTCATCGGGCTCGGCCTGCAGACCCCGATGATCAGCTGGGGCGTGCTGCTGCAGGAGGCGCAGAACATCCGGGCGGTCTCCACCGCGCCCTGGATGCTGATCCCCGGCATCGCGGTCGTGGTGACCGTGCTGGCCATGAACTTCTTCGGCGACGGCCTGCGCGACGCGGCCGACCCGTACAAGCACTGACGCCCTTTCGGGAGGACCTCGTGGAAGAGCCGCTGCTCAGGATCGAAGGGCTGCGCACCCACTTCTTCACCTCGGAAGGCGTGCTCAAGGCCGTGGACGGGGTGGACCTGTCGGTGCCGGCGGGCAGGACCGTCTGCCTGGTCGGCGAGTCGGGATGCGGCAAGTCCGTCACCGCGCGCTCGATTTTGCAGCTCGTGGACCGGCCGGGGCGGATCGTCGAAGGCTCGATCCGCTGGAAGGGGGCGAGCGACCTGGCCGGGCTCGACCCGGCCGGGGAGGAGCTCCGGCGGGTGCGCGGCGGCGAGATCGGCATGATCTTCCAGGAGCCGATGGCGTCCCTGTCGCCGATGTACACCGTGGGCGCGCAGCTCTCCCAGGCCCTGCGGCTGCATCGCGACCTGACCAGGCAGGAGGCCCGGCAGGAAGGCGTCGCGCTGCTGCGCAAGGTCGGCATCCCCGACGCCGAGCGGCGCTTCGACGCCTACCCGTTCCAGCTGTCGGGCGGCATGTGCCAGCGCGTCATGATCGCGATCGCGCTGTGCTGCGACCCGGCGCTGCTGGTCGCCGACGAGCCGACCACCGCGCTCGACGTCACCACCCAGGCCCGCATCCTCGACCTGATGATGGACCTGCGCGCGCAGAACGACATGGCGATCCTGTTCATCACCCACGACCTCGGCGTGGTCGCGGAGATCGCCGACGAGGTCGCGGTGATGTACCTCGGCAAGGTCGTCGAGCACGGCACCGTGGAGGAGATCTTCTCCGACCCCCGCCACCCGTACACGCGCGCCCTGCTCCGCTCGATCCCGGAGCTGCGGGGCAGTTCGGCCCGCCGGCGGCTGACCGCGATCCGTGGCATGGTGCCGTCGCTGCACCGGGTGCCGGACGGGTGCCCGTTCCACACCCGCTGCGACCACGCGATCGACGGGCTCTGCGACACCACGCCGCCCCCGCTCAAGAGGTACGGCGAGGCGCACGTGGCCTCCTGCCACCTCGACGAGGTCCCGGCCGAGCCCCTCGCCCCGGCGCTCCAGGTCGCCGAGCGGGCCGCCCCCGCCGCCGAGGTGCCCGGACCCCTGCTCAGGGTCGAGGGGCTGGCCAAGCATTACCCGATCGGCGGCGGCCTGTTCCGCAGACCGACGGGGGTCGTCCGCGCCGTGGACGGGGTCGACCTGACGATCCTGCCCGGACAGACGCTCGGCCTGGTGGGGGAGTCGGGCTGCGGGAAGACCACGCTCGGCCGCTGCGTCGCGCGGCTGGCCGACCCGACCGCGGGGCGGATCCTCTACCGGACCGAGCCGGGGGACGAGGTGGATCTCGCGACGGTGACCGGATCCCGGCTGAAGGAGTTCAGGAAGCAGATCCGGGTGATCTTCCAGGACCCGTTCTCCTCGCTCAACCCCCGGATGACGCTCCAGCAGATCGTCGGCGAACCCCTCAGGACGCACGGCATCGCCTCCGGCGGCGAGCTCAAGGACCGGGTGGCGGACATGCTGGCCCGCGTCGGGCTCCGCCCGGAGTACATGCGGCGCTATCCGCACGCCTTCTCCGGCGGCCAGCGGCAGCGCATCAACATCGCCCGTGCCCTGATCACCGGGCCCCGGCTGGTGGTCGCCGACGAACCGGTCTCCGCGCTGGACGTGTCCGTCCGCGCCCAGATCCTGAACCTGCTCACCGACCTGCAGGAGGAGCTGGGGCTGACGTACCTGTTCATCTCGCACGACCTGTCCGTGGTGGAGCACATCAGCGACCGGGTCACCGTCATGTACCTGGGCAAGGTCGTGGAGGACGCCGACACGGCCGGCCTCTACCGGGAGCCGCGCCACCCGTACACCGAGGCGCTGTTGCACGCCGTGCCGGTGCCCGACCCGGCCCGGCGGCGGGAGCGGCACGCGTACGAGATCGCCGACGACCTGCCCGACCCGGCCGCGCCGCCGCCCGGGTGCCGCTTCCACACCCGGTGCGCGCACGTGCGCCCCGGGCTGTGCCACACCGACGTGCCCGACCTGCGGGCGTACGGCGCGCGGCGGCGGGCGGCCTGCCACCACGCGGCCGAGCTCACCCTCGCCGGGGTGGGGTCAATGGCACGTGAAGCGGAGGTCGACGGCCGGATGGCCGGGCGGGACGCGTAGCCGCAGGCGGTGGACGGTGTCCGGGCGGCCGTGGTGGTCGCGCGTGTCGAGCGTCTCGACCGTCGCCTCGAACCCGGGATGGTCGAGGGTGACCAGGCCGTCCCAGCTCACCCGGTCGCCCTGCGGTTCGGGCCGGATCCGGCTGATGAACACCTCCTCGACCGGGACGTCGCCGCCGAACTCGTCCCGCAGGTCGAGCCGGCCGTCCCGGTGCCAGCGGAACCGGCGGACCACGGGCGCCGGGTAGGCGGAGCTGAGGTCGAGCGCGAAGGTCAGGCCGTCGGGCGTCTCGGCGTACTCCAGCACCTCGGCGCGCCCGCCGCGCTGGGGGACGCCGTCGACGACCGGGAGCGAGTGGCCCTCCGCCGAGGGGTGCAGGAAGGTGTGGCGCCTGTCGCCGAAGTAGTCCCGCGTGTACTCGCCGGCCCCCAGGTCGTCCAGCACGTTGCGGCCGGCGGCCCGGAGGACGAAGTGGCCGAGGTCGTCGTGGTTGTGCGGCTCGTCGTTGTGCCCGCCCTTGGCCGCGAAGCCGTAGCCGTGCTCTCCCCGGTCCACCACCCAGGCCAGGTCGGGCAGGTAGCTGGTGGTCTCCACCGGACGCGAGCGCACCGGGCGGTACCAGGAGAGTGTCCTGGACAGGTGGCCCCACCGGTAGCAGTGGTCGGCGTGGAAGGAGGGCACGCCGTCCGGCCCCGGCGTGCCGAAGCGCTCGGCCAGCCTGGTGAGCAGCCCGGCCGGGAGGAACGGGTTGTCCGTCGTGTCCGAGAACGGCACGTGCCCGCCGTCGGCGAAGCGCACCCGGTGCGGGAACGCGGCCATCGCGGCCACCTTGGGATGGTCGAGCAGGTCCTCCCCGGTGCGCTCGCGCAGCGCCTCGGCGAAGTAGACGAAGTAGCCGAACCCGTAGACCCAGTACGCGACGCCTTCGACGCATCCGCCGTCGTCCCCGTACCCGTCGAGGAAGCGCCGCATCGCGGCCCGGCACCGCGCCAGCACCGGCTCGGGGTCGTCCAGCACGGCGAGCGCCGCCATCCCGGCGGCGCCCCCGCACACCGCCTCCCAGTTGTTGCCGAACCCCTCCCACTCCATGGGACGCGGGTCCAGGAACCGGTCGAGGACCCGTTCCATCACCTCGGCCCGGGCGCGTTCGCCGACCACCGGATCCACCTGATCGGCGAGCTCGGCCAGCGTGTGGGCGGTCTCGCAGGCGAACAGGTCGACGGGCATCGACCGGTGGGCGGGCAGCACCCAGGTGTACTCGTCGCAGGTCGCCCACACCACGTCGTCGAGCGCGTCCCCAGGAGGATCGAGCAGGGCGGGGTCGAGCAGGCCCAGGGCCGCGAGCCTGGCGCGGCGGCCGAAGTAGCGCCGCTCGTAGCCCAGCCGCTCTCCCGTGCGCCCGAACTCGCGGAAGGCCGTGTAGGGCAGGTCGGGCAGCGGCTCGTCGCTCGCCGCGACCTCGCGGATCTCGCGTTCCAGATCGGACAGCACGGGTCCGATCATAAAGAAACGGGCGGCCCGGCATCTCGCCGGGCCGCCCGCTCCGCGGGGTCAGCCGCTGGTGAGCGTGAAGCCCTGTTCGGTGCCGAAGGCGGTGATGCGGTCCTGCCACGACTTCAGCGCGCTCGCCAGGTCGCCGTTGCCGTCGATGGCCTGGCCCACGGTGTCCTTGAAGACGCTGTTGGCGTACACCTGGAACGGCAGGTACTGCCAGTCGGGGCGGACGGCGGCCGAGGCGTCGCCCAGGACCTGGTTGATCTTCTGCCCGCCGAAGAAGTCCTGCGGCGCGTCACGGAAGGCCGGGTCGTCGAGCAGCGTCTTCGTGGCGGGGAACAGCCCGGCCTCGGAGTTCAGCGACTTGACGGCCTCGGGGTCGGAGTTGAGCCACTCGGCGAAGGCGACGGCGGCCGGGATGTTCTTGCTCTGCGGGATGACCGCGACCGACGAGCCGCCGTTCTCGGAGTTCATCGGCTTGGCCGCGTCGAACTGCGGCATCGGGGCGACCGCCCACTTGCCCTTCGTCTTGGGGATGGAGTTGATGATGCCGTTCGGGGCCCAGGCGCCGGTCAGCCAGGTCGCGTACTTGCCGGAGCCCATGCCCTTCCACCACTCGTCCGTCCAGCCGGGCTGCGGGTCGACCAGCTTCTCGCCGAGCAGGGTGCTCCACGTGCTGACCCACTGCTTGGCGCCCGGGTCGGAGGAGAGCGTGACGCTGACCGAGCTCTCGCCCGAGGTCTTGAACGGCGTGCCGCCCGCCTGCCAGATCAAGCTGTCCACGCCGCCGGCGTCACCGGGGTCGATCGTGGTGATGAAGTTGTCCGGGTTGTCGGCCTTGATCTTCTTGGCCGCGTCCACGAACTCCGCCCACGTGGTCGGGGGCTTGATCTTCAGCTTGTCGAAGATGTCCTTGCGGTAGAACATCGCCATCGGTCCGGTGTCCTGTGGGATGCCGTAGATGCCGCCGTTGATGGCCACCTGGCCCCACGCCGCGGGCGCGAACTTGTCCTTCAACGAGGCGGCGCCGTGGTCGGCCAGGTTGACGACCTGCTTGGCCAGGGCGAACTGGGGGAGCGCGAAGTACTCGATCTGCGCCACGTCGGGCGCGCCGGAACCGGCCTTGATGGCGGTCTGCAACTTGGTGTACTGGTCGGCGGACTGCCCCGCGTTCACCACGTTGACCTTGATGTTCGGATATTTCGCCTGGAAGCGGGCGACGGTCTTCTCGATCCCCGTGACCCAGGTCCAGAACGTCAGCTCGGCCGGCTTGCTCAGCGCGTCCTGGACGGCCGCCGTCGCGCTCGGGGCGGCGGGACGGGGGGTGGGGGCCCCCTCCATGGCCGCCACCGCACGCGGCCAGTGCCAGCGACAGGGCCGCGGCCACACCGGCGGTCATCGCATGTCTTCTCATGATGTTTCCTCACTCACAGGGGTTACTGCTTGACGCTTCCGGTGGCCAGGCCCGACTGCCAGTACCGCTGGAGCACCAGGAAGGCGACGATCAACGGCACGATCGACAGCAGGCTGCCGGTCAGGATGAGCTGGTAGCTGGCGTCGCCGGCGCCCGAGGTGCCGCTGTTGGCCTGGGCGTTCCACTGGTTGAGCCCGACGGTGAGCGGGAACCAGTCCGGCGTGTTCAGCACGATCAGCGGCAGGAAGTAGTTGTTCCAGGTCGCGACCAGCGCGAAGAGCAGCACCGTGACGAACCCGGGGGCCAGCAGCCGCAGGGCGATGGTGCGGAAGATCCTGAACTCGCCCGCGCCGTCGATGCGGGCCGACTCCAGGATCGAGTCCGGCACGGCGTCGGCCGCGTAGACCCGCATCAGATACAGGCCGAACGGGCTGCACAGCGCCGGGATGAGCACCGCCCACGGGGTGTCGACGAGCCCGACCTGGCTGAAGAGCAGGTACGTCGGCACCGCCAGGGCCGTGCCCGGGATGGAGATCGCGCCGAGCACCATCGCGAACAGCAGCTTGCGGCCCGGGAAGTCGTACTTCGCCAGGGCGTACCCGCCGAGGGTGGCCAGCAGGGCGGCGCCGCCCGCGCCCACCACGGCGTAGAGCACGGTGTTGCCGAACCAGCGCAGGAAGATGCCGTTCTGGTAGCTCAGGGTGTCGCCGATGTTGGCGAACAGGTGGAAGTCCCCGCCGAACCAGAGCCCGAAGGTCGAGAACAGGTCGGCGCCGCTCTTGCTGGCGTTGGCCAGCAGCCAGAACAGCGGGAGCACCGCGTACCCGAACATCACCAGCATGATCACGGTGAGGGTGGCGCTCTTCCTGCGGCGCCTGGCGGCAGGGGATCGGTGCTGGCCGGGCCGGCGCGTGGCGACGCCGGCCACTGGGGCGGTCACAGGGTCTGCTCCCTTCTCGCCGTGATGAGTTGCACGGCGTACGCGACCACGACGGTGACGAGGCCGAGGACCACGGCGACGGCGGCCGAGTAGTTGATCTGCTGGCCGTTGAAGGCGAGGTTGTAGGCGTACATGTTGGGCGTGTAGCCGGTCGAGATCACGGCGGGCGCGAGCTTCTGCAGGATGTTCGGCTCGTTGAAGAGCTGGAAGCTGCCGATGATGGAGAAGATCGTGGCCACGAGCAGCGCGGGGCGCAGGGCCGGCAGCTTGATGCTCCAGGCGACGCGGATGGCGCCCGCGCCGTCCATCTCGGCGGCCTCGTAGAGCTCCTCGGGGATGGCGCGGAGCGCGGCGTACAGGATGATCATGTTGTAGCCGACGTACTCCCAGGTCACCATGTTGCCGATGGAGGTCAGCATCCAGGAGCGCGACAGCAGGTCGGGGACGGCGACGCCGAGCGCGTCGCCGATCTGGCCCGTCAGGCCGAACTGGTCGCCGTACATGTAGCCCCACATGAGGGCCGCCACCACGGCCGGCACCGCGTACGGCATGAAGATCGAGATGCGGAACAGCGACGGCCAGCGCAGCCGGCCGCTGTCGATGGCGAGCGCGCATCCCAGGGCGATGAGCAGCATGATGGGCACCTGCACGACCAGGAAGAGCGCCACGCGGAGCAGGCCCGCTCCGAACAGCGCGTCGCCGAGGGCGCGGGTGTAGTTGGCCAGCCCGGAGAAGACCGTGCCGCCGATGAGGCGGTCCTGGAAGAAGCTGAGGTAGATCGCGTACACCAGCGGCGCGACCACCGCGACCAGGAAGATCACGAAGAACGGCAGGAAGAAGGCGTAGCCGGCGACCTGTAGACGCAGGAGCGGCCGGCCGAGACCGGGCCGTGCGGCCCGCGCGGTCATGTCGCGCTCCTCTGCGATGTTCGCGCTGCCACGAATACTGGCACTGAGCTCTCCTTGTCGGGGGCCATCTGCGGCGGGTCAGCCGCGCTGCTACCTGCGCCACCGTGGGCCTGCACGCTGCGGTAGCTGTGATGATCGTGTGTTTACGTAAACATGAAGAAGGTGTCCCGTAGTCTGAAGCCGCCGCAGGATCGTGTCAATAGGTAACCGTCAGTTAACATGCGTGGCGATTTGGTGGTGTTTTGTGTCGAGCTTTCCCGGCCATTGACGACTGGGGCATGTTTACGTAAACATCTGGGAGAGCATCGGACGATCAGAGGTGGCAGTTGGACGGGACGACCCAGGAATCACCGGCGGGACGGCGCTCTCGCAGACGGCCGTCCATGGCCGACGTCGCCGCCATGGCGGGGGTCTCCAGCCAGACGGTCTCCCGGGTGGTCAACAACCGCAGCAACGTCGAGGAGGAGACCCGCCAGCGCGTGCTGTCGGCCATGCGGGTCCTCGGCTACCGGCCCAACACCGCCGCGCGTGCCCTGGTCACCGGCCAGTTCCGCACGCTGGGCCTGATCAGCTTCGGGCTCTCCAGCTTCGGCAACGCCCGCACCGTCGACGCCGTCACCCGGGCGGCGCAGCGCGCCGGCTACACCGTGAACATGATCGCCGTCGAGTCGCAGACCGAGCAGGCCGTGCACGAGGCGTTCGACCAGCTCACGCTGCAGGCGGTCGACGGCATCGTGCTCATCGAGGCGCAGATCCTCGACACCCCCTCGCTCCGGCTGCCGCCGGGCGTCCCGGTCGTGATGGCCGACGGCGACGTCAGCCACCGCCACCCCATGGTGGACACCGACCAGTCGCTCGGCGCCCGGCTCATCACCCGCCACCTGCTCGACCTCGGTCACGAGACCGTCTGGCACGTGGCCGGGCCCGAAGACTCCTACGCCGCGCGGCGCCGGGCCGAGTCCTGGCACGCCACCCTCAAGGAGGCGGGGGCCGGCACTCCCCAGTTACTCTTCGGCGACTGGAGCGCGGCCAGCGGATACAAGGCGGGACTCGAGCTGGCCCGGCGGCCCGGCGTGACGGCCGTCTTCGCCGCCAACGACCAGATGGCCCTCGGCGTGATGCGCGCGATGATCGAGGCGGGCCACCGCGTCCCCGAGGACGTCAGCATCGCCGGCTTCGACGACCTCGACGAGTCGGCCTACCTCTCCCCACCGCTCACCACCGTCCGCCAGGACTTCGACGTGGTGGCCGAGAAGATCGTGTCGCTCATGATCGGCCAGATCGAGACCGGGGCGGCCCCCTCCGCCACCGCTTTCGTCGCCCCCGAGCTGATCGTCCGGCAGAGCACCGGCGCGCCGCCCCGTTCGTAATCGAGAAGGAAGGGAGGAGCGGCGGACCTCGCCAGGCGAGGCCGCCGCGCCCGACGATGAACGCCGTACCTCGCGATGTCAGGCCGGTCCCCGGGACCGCCGGCGCCCCGTCCCCGGCCGACCGGCTCCGGCGCCGGCTCGGCGGCGTGGCCTTCGGCGGCGACTACAACCCCGAGCAGTGGCCGGCCGAGACCAGGGCGGAGGACCTGCGCCTCATGGCCGAGGCCCGGGTGAACCTCGTCACCGTCGGGGTGTTCGGCTGGGCCCGCGTGGAGCCGGCGCGCGGCGCGTACGACTTCTCCCTCTTCGACCAGGTCCTGGATGACCTGCACGCGCACGGGATCACCGCCGACCTCGCCACCATGACGGCCTCGCCGCCGCCCTGGCTGGTCCACGAGCACCCCGAGATCCTGCCGGTCACCGCCGACGGGACCGTGCTCGGCCCCGGCGGGCGGCAGCACTTCTGCCCGTCCAGCCCGGTCTACCGCGAACGCGCCGCGCTGCTGGCGGAGCGGCTGGCCGAGCACTATCGCGACCATCCGGCCCTCGGCCTGTGGCACGTCGGCAACGAGTACGGCTGCCACATCCCCGCCTGCTACTGCGAGGTGTCGGCGGACGACTTCCGCCGCTGGCTGCGCGAGCGGTACGGCGACGACGTCGAGGCGCTGAACGACGCCTGGTCGACGGACTTCTGGGCGCAGCGCTATGCCACCTTCGACCACATCCGGCCGCCCCGCGTGGCTCCGACGTACCCCAATCCGGCCCAGCAGCTCGACTACATGCGCTTCAGCAACGAGGCGCTGCGCGCCTGCTACGACCTGGAGGCCGCCATCCTGCGGCGCGTCACCCCCGGCGTGCCGATCACCACGAACTTCCTGGCCGGCCTGAAGGCCGTGGACGTCTTCGACTGGGCGCCGGGCGTGGACGTCGTGGCGGTCGACTCCTACCCCGACCCCCACGACGAGCGGCCGCACCTCGCCCCCGGCCTGGTGTACGACACGATGCGCGGCGCCGGCGGCGGGGACCCGTGGATCCTCATGGAGCAGGCGCCGAGCGCGGTGAACTGGCGGGCCAGGAACGCCATCAAGCAGCCGGGCCAGATGCGGCTGTGGAGCTGGCAGGCGGTCGCGCAGGGCGCCGACGCGGTCCTGTACTTCCAGTGGCGGCAGTCACGGGGCGGCGCCGAGAAGTTCCACTCCGGCATGGTGCCGCACGCGGGCGCCGACAGCAGGGTCTACCGGGAGATCGTGGCGCTCGGCACGGAGCTGGCCTCGGTGCCCGACCTGGCCGGCACCCGGGTGCGCAACCAGGTGGCGATCCTGTTCGACTGGAACAACTGGTGGGCGCTGGAGCTCGACTCCCACCCCTCTGACGGCGTGCGCCAGCAGGACCGCCTGCTCGACCACTACGGACCCCTGTTCGAGCTCGGCGCCGGCGTGGACGTGGTGCCGCCCTCGGCCGATCTGACCGGCTACAAACTCGTCGTCGTGCCCAACCTGTACCTGCTGGCGGGCGAGGACGCGCGGCGCGTCTCGGCGTACGTCTCCGGTGGGGGCGCGCTGGTCGTCTCGTTCTTCAGCGGGATCGTGGACGAGCACGACCGGGTCCACCTGGGCGGCTATCCCGCGCCGCTGCGCGAGGTCCTCGGGGTGCGGGTCGAGGAGTTCTGGCCGGCGGCCGAGCACGAGACCTTCCCCGTCCGGGGCCTCGGGGAGCTGTCGCTCCTGGAGGGGACGGCCGGCCTGTGGCGCGAGGACCTGCGGCTCACCGGGGCCGAGCCCGAGCTGGTCTTCGACGGCCCCGACGGCCGCCCGGCCGTGACCAGGCACGACTTCGGCGCGGGAACCGCCCGCTACCTGTCGACCCGCCTCGACGAGGCCGCCATGCGGGCGGTGCTCGCGCGGGCGCTCGCCGAAGCGGGTGTCACGCCCGCCGTCGAAGGGCTGCCTCCGGGGGTCCAGGCGAGCGTGCGCGCCGGAGCCGGCCGCCGCTTCCTGATCCTGCTCAACCACACCGGCGAGAAGCACGACGTCACCCCCGGCGGCGAGTGGACCGACGCCCTCTCGGGCGAGGACGTCGAGTCCGTCACGCTGCCGCCCTCGGGCGTCGCCGTGCTCCGCTCCCCGGCGGGCCAGTAGACGGGCCGGTAGACGGGCCGGTAGACGGGCCGGTAGACGGGCCGGTAGACGGGCCGGTAGACGGGTCAGTAGACGAAGGGCCAGCCCGCGCTGTCGTAGCCGAGGAGGTTGATGCCCAGCAGGGGCGCGCCGTTGTTGGCGTAGTAGTGGTAGTAGAGCACCTCGGCGTCGCTGTCGGGGACCACCGCCTGGTGGCCCGGCCCGTGCACGCTCCCGTGCCCGGCCAGGACCTGCGTGCCGCCGCCCGAGGTCATGGCGACGCCGTTGCGGTCCACGTACGGGCCGGTGACGCTGGTCGAACGGCCGACCATGACCCGGTAGGTGCTGCTCGCCCCCTGGCAGCAGGCGTCGAACGACACCCACAGGTAGTAGTACGAGCCGTGCCGGAAGACGAACGGCGCCTCGATCGCGGTCGTGCCGCCGGTGCGCTGGGCCAGGCCGGTGATCGAGGTGCCGAGGCGCTTGCCGGTGGCGGGGTCGAGCTGGATGAGCTTGATCCCGGTCCAGAACGACCCGAAGGAGAGCCACCAGCGGCCCTGGGCGTCCACGACGAGGTTCGGGTCGATGGCGTTGTAGTTGCTCGACGAGGTGGTGGAGGTGATCAGGCCCTGGTTCGTCCAGGAGCCTGACGCGCCCGTGGTGCTGGTGGCCAGGAAGATGGCCGAGTTGCGCGAGCCGAACGTCGACGCCGAGTAGTAGAGGTAGTAACGCCCGTTGCGGTAGGAGATGTCGGGCGCCCACAGGCTGGCGCTGCCGCCGGTGTAGGACGTGGTCCACGGGGCGCCGCCGGGGAAGACCACGCCGGCGTTGCGCCAGGCGGTCCGGTCGGTCGAGGTCTTGATCGTGAGGTTGTCGCCGGTGTGCACCAGCAGGTAGGAGCCGTCGGGCCGCTTGACCACGCTCGGGTCGTGCACGCCGATGTCGCCCGTCACCCGCCCGGGGTTGGGATAGGACGACGGGGGAGTGGTCGGCGTGGCCAGAGGCACGGGCATGGGCTCGGGCCGCAGCGTGGCGGCGCCGAGCAGGAGGGCGACGAGAGCTCGTTTCCACATGACGTGACCGTCCCTGTGAGCGCTGGCTTGACTGGCCAGAGTTACCGTTCACATGGGGGGTGTCAAGCGTGCCTGCCACCGCCGCAGGCCGGGCGCCTGAAACTTTCACACCCGGCCTGCGCGCTCATGACAGGGGCGGCTCGGGTGGCTCGGTCAGCTCGCGCAGGCGGCGCAGCAGCGCGGCCTGGCGGGCATGCGCGCGTACGGCCAGCACCAGCGCCGCCGCGACGAACAGCCCCCCGACCGCCAGCGGCAGCCCCGGCCCGGTGCCGCGCTGGACGGCGACGGCGGCCAGCACGCCGGTGGTGGTGAGCGAGGCCGCCAGGCCGAGCCAGGCGGCGATCACCCGGTCGGCGGCGAACAACGGCACCCGGCGCGTCACCAGCCAGCCGCCGTAGCCCGCCCAGGCCAGGCAGAACACGGTGAGAATCGCGAAGGCCAGGTGGGTCCGCCCCGGCAGCGGTCCGGGCTCGCTGCACCACAGCGTGCCCGCGAACAGTGCACCGGCCGACCCGGCCAGGAGCGCCACGATCGCCCGGAGCCGCCGCTTGGGCGACAGGGCGGGCTCGAGCCGCTCGATCATCTCTCGCGCCGACAGGCGTGGTTCGTCTTCGGTCATGCCCGGGATCCCTTCTCCTCGAGGTGTTCACGCAACAGGCGACGGGCACGGTTGAGCCGGGACTTGACCGTGCCGGCGGGGATCCGGCAGATCTGCGCGCAGTCCTCCACCGACAGGTCCTCCAGGTAGAACAGGACGAGGATCTCCCGCTCCAGCACCGGCAGCTCCGACAGGGCGCTCACCAGCTCCGCCCTGTCCACCACGGCCTCCACCGGGTCCTCGGCGACCACGTCGGGGGCCGCGAGCTCCTCCCGGGCGTACTGGCTGCGCAGGCGGTCGGTCACCGACCGGCGGGCGATCGTGAACAGCCAGGGCGCGAACCTGGCGGGCTCGCGCAGCCGGGGCAGGCCCCGGATCACGGCCAGCCACACCTCCTGGCTCACGTCGTCGGCCCGCTCTGCGTCCAGCATGCGCCGTACGTACGTCCACACCGGCACCCGCCAGCGGTCCACCAGCTCGGCCAGTGCCGCCCGCTCACCCAGCTGGGCGCGGACCACCAGCAGCTCATCGGTCATGTCGTCCTCCCGTCACCCGGAACAGTCGGAGGAGAAGCCGGCGAGGTTCACGGTCCGCTCCCTTCCACGCGGCGGCGCAGCCGAAAGTACTATCCCGCCGGCGGCCGAAAGGCGGAACGAGCACGAGCCCTTACGCCGATGAACCGGCCCCGCCCCCGTTGCCACCATCGAGCCATGACCCACATGAAGGCGGGCCGGCTCATCCCCGCCGGACTGCTCGTCCTCAGCGCCGTCCCCGTGATCGCGGGCGCCGTCCGCGTGGCCGAGCTGACCGGCGGCGCCGCCATCACCCCGGACAACGCCCGCTTCGTCGCCGCCCCCGCGCCCGTGCTGCTGCACATCGCCGGCGTCACCGTCTACACGGTCCTGGGCGCCTTCCAGTTCGCGCCCGGCTTCCGCCGCCGCAGGCCCGCCTGGCATCGGGCGGCCGGACGGGTGCTGGTGCCGTCCGGCCTGGTCGCGGCGCTCGCCGGGCTGTGGATGACGCTGTTCTCCGACCTTCCCGCCGGCGACGCCGGGCTCCTGACCGTCTTCCGCCTCGCGGCCGGCTCGGCCATGGCCGGCTCCCTCGCCCTCGGCCTCGCCGCGATCCTGCGCCGCGACGTCGCCCGGCACCGCGCCTGGATGATCCGCGCGTACGCGCTCGGCATGGGCGCGGGCACGCAGGCGGTGCTCCTGTCCGCCTGGTACGCGGCCACGGGCGGCGATGCTCACCCCCTTGCCAGGGCACTGCTGCACGGCGCGGCCTGGGGCCTCAACCTCGCGGTGGCCGAATGGGTCATCCGCAGGCGCGCCCGGATCACGGCTGCTTGAGCCGGAGCCTCCAGGGTCCGCGGCCATGGGGGCACCGCATCGATGATTCAATGGGCGGGAAATGGTCGGGACGCTGGGTTCGCCGCGCAGCGGCGCCATCGACGCGGCCTCGCGCGCGCCGTTCGGGTGGACGCCGCTGGTGGTCCTTTTCATCGTCGGATTCGTGGACCGGATCGAGCACAACCTGCTCTCCGGCGTGCTCCCGGCCATTCAGCGCGAATGGGGCTTCAGCGACACCGCCGCCGGCTCGATCCCGACGGCCGCCGCCCTGGCCGCGGCGGTCGTGGCGCTGCCAGCCGGGTATCTGGCGGACCGGCTCAGCCGTACCCGGATCATCGCGGTCGTCGTCCTCGTCTGGGCGGTCGCCACGCTGGGCTCCGGCCTGGCCACCGGGTTCCTGATGTTCTACCTCGCGCGGGTGCTCCTGGCCGCGGCCGAGAACATCGACAACCCCGCCGCCGGCAGCCTCCTCGCCGACTACTACCCGCCGGTCAGCCGGGCGAAGGCGTACGGGCTCACGCGGGCCACCGCGCACCTCGGGGGCGTCGGGACGCTGCTCGGCGGGGTGCTGGCGGAGGCGTTCTCGTGGCGTACGGCGTTCCTCGTCATGGTCGTCCCCGGCGTGCTCACGGCCCTGCTCGTCTGGCTGCTCCGCGAGCCGCCCCGTGGCCGGCTGGACCGGCCGCCGGCCGCCGGCGACACTACCCCGGTCTCCGCCGTGCGCGCTCCCGCGCACGGTGGCGCGGCGTCCCCATCTGCGGCCGGGGCGCAGTTGCCGTTCCGGCGGCAGTTGCGGCAGGTCCTCGCCATCCCCACCCTGGTCTTCGTCTGCGCCGGTCTCTGCCTCCTGACGCTCGGCCTGTCCGGGATCTTCTACTGGCTGCCCACGTTCATGGTGCGCAGCCTCGGCGCCGGCACGGGCACGGCGGGCTCGCTGGCCGGGTTGATCCCGGTCGCGGGCACGCTGACCGGCACCCTGGCCGGCTCGTGGCTGGGACGGAGGTGGCACGGCACGCGCAGGGGCGGCCGGCTGCTGGCCGGTGGCGGCGGCCTCACCGCCGGCTCGGTGGTTTTGGCCGTGGCGCTGTCGATGGACTCGCTCGGCGCGATGTCCGTGCTGGTCCTGCTGGCCTGCTCGCTGCTGGCGATCGCGATGCCCAACCTGGCGGCGTCCCTGGCGGACGTGGTCCCGGCCGCCTCGCGCGGGCTCGGCTTCGCCGTCCTGCAGCTGCTGACCACGGGCGGCGGCGCCTTCGGCTCCCTGGTCGTCGGCATCGCCTCGGACCGGTTCGGATCGCTGCTCGCCGGGATGTACATCCTGGTGCTTCCGATGATCGCGGGCGGGCTTCTCACGCTCAGGGCGCGGACGCCGTACGAACGCGACGCACGCAAGGTCATGAGGGACGCCGCCCAAGGCTGAGCGTCCGATGGTTCAGCCGTTCGGCCGACCGGGATCGTCCTTCCGGCCGATGATCTCCATTGGAGCGGCCGGGAACCATGCTCTGGTGTGAAGCGACATGTGATGATCGGCATCGCGGTGTCGGTCGCTGTACCGGTCCTGGCGGGCGGCGCGTCCGCCTCGGCCCAGGCCTTTGATTCCGGCGTGTCCTGGCGTGCCTGCGCGGACCGGCCGGGAGCAGAGTGCGGCGTGGTCGAGGTACCGCTCGACTGGAACGCCCCATCGGGGCCCAAGATCAAGCTGTCGGTCGTGCGCCGGAAGGCCACGGATCCCTCGGCGCGGGTGGGCACCCTCTTCTACAACCCGGGTGGCCCGGGAGTGCCCGCCGCTCTGCTGGTGCGCGACTACGCCGCCGACACCTTCTCCGAAGAGCTACGCCGCCGCTTCGACCTCGTGGGCATCGACCCGCGTGGAGTGGGGGAAAGCCTTCCGGCGCTGCGATGCGGGCAGCCCGTCCACAATCCTGAGATCAGCCAGTTCCCCAGGAACAAAGCGGGATACGACCGGCTCGTCGCCTGGAACGCGGCCGTCGGCCGCAGTTGCCTCGAGTCCACCGGACCGTTGCCGGCGCACCTGGACACGGGGAACGTCGCGCGCGACTTCGACGCGGTGCGGGCCGCCCTCGGAGAGACGAAGATCAGTTTCTTCGGCAAGTCCTACGGCAGCATGCTCGGGGCACAGTACGCCCGCCTGTTTCCCGGCAGGATACGCACGATGGCACTGGACGGCGCCGTCGACCAGGCCGTGCCCGCATCACGGCTGGTCACCGACGCCGCCATGGCCGTGGAGGACTCCTTCGACCGGTTCACCGCCTGGTGTGCGCGCACCGCCACGTGCGCCCTGCACGGTCGCGACGTCAGCCAGGTGTGGGACCGCCTGGTCACCGCGGCGGAGCGGGCGCCGATCGGCGTGCCGGGCGGCCGGCCGCTGACCGCCGAGGAGCTGCGCTACTCCGCGTACGCCCTGCTCACCATGACCCCGGAGTTCGCCGGTGGCCTCGCCACGGCGATCACGCAGGCCGAGCAGGGCGACGCCCGGCTCTTCGCGACCGTCCGGGCCCAAGCGCTGGACGACCCGGTGAGCACGGCCGCCTACCGGTCGATCCTCTGCCAGGACATCGATCCCGGCATCCGCGGCTACGCTGACGTGCGCAAACGTATGCGGCAGATCCGCAGCGCCGCCCCTCACATGCTCGGTACGTCCGAGTTCTGGGACATGACCGTGGGGTGCGCGGGCTGGCCGATCCCTCCGGCTCGCCTGCGGCATCAGAGCCCGATCACGGACGTGCCGCCGATCCTCGTGATCGGCAACACCCACGACCCCGCCACCCCGCTCCGCTGGGCGCGCAGCCTTTCGCAACGCATCCAGGGCTCGGGGCTGCTGATCAACGACGGCGACGGCCACACCGCATACCGGAGGTCCGCCTGCGCGACCGAGCACATCGACACCTACCTCGTGACCGGCACGTTGCCCGCCACCGGATCGGTGTGCGCGCAACCCGCTGAACCGCCCGTGGCCAGGACCCGTTGAGGCGGCCGCTTCGCGCGCGCCGGTGCGGTGCTCCTGCGGCATGAGATCACGGCCCGGCCGCCTCCGGGCGGGCGGGCCGGTCAGCCGATCGGTGGGGTGGATCAGCCGTTCGGAGGGGCGGAGGGTTCAGCCGCCAATTCACGACATGGGTTGATGTGTGGCTTGCCGCCGGATTGAGAGGCTGACGACCCTCAGCCGGAAGGAGCGAGGACACATGCCAGAAGCGAACGAGGGAAGAACGAGCGCGGCGGTGAGCCGTCGTGGGGTGCTCGCCGGTGCGGGCGCCGCCGCGGTCACCCTCCTGGGGACCCGCGAGGCCGAAGCCGAGGCCGCATCGGCGGTGTTCGGGCCGGTGACCGTACGTCCGGGCGACATTCGCTACGACAACCTGCTGCGGGGCAACAACTTCCGCTTCGCCGGCCGCCCGGACGAGATCCGCGTGGTCGGGTCGACCGACCAGGTGGTGCGCGCGGTGCAGGAGGCGGTGCGGTCCGGCCGTCGGGTCGCGGTGCGCAGCGGCGGGCACTGCTTCGAGAACTTCACCGCCGACCCGGCGGTGCGGATGCTGCTGGACCTCTCCCCGATGGACGCGGTCGGCTATGACGCCGGTCGGCGGGCGTTCTCCGTGCAACCCGGGGCCACCCTCGGTCACGTGTACCGGACGTTGCTCACCGGGTGGGGCGTGACGATCCCCGGGGGCAGTTGCCCGGAGGTGGGCGCCGGAGGGCACTTCGCGGGCGGCGGGTACGGGGCGCTGTCGCGGCGGTACGGCTCGGTGGTGGATCACCTGTACGGCGTGGAGGTCGTGGTGGTCGACCGGGACGGGACCGCCCGCGCGGTCGTCGCCACCCGCGAGCCGGACGACCCGCACCACGACCTGTGGTGGGCGCACACCGGCGGTGGCGGCGGCAACTTCGGCGTGGTCACCCGGTACTGGTTGCGCTCGCCCGGCGTGACCGGCACCGATCCGTCCCGGCTGCTGCCCCCGGCGCCGGGGCGGATGCTGCAGCACGTGGCCCTCTGGTCCTGGGAGCACATGACCGAGCAGGCGCTCACCGGGCTGATGCGCAATTTCGGGAACTGGCACGAGCGCAACAGCGCGCCCGGCTCCCCGCACGCCGGGTTGTACGGGATCCTCCTGGTTTCACACCGCGCCGGCGGGACCGTCTCGCTGGTCTCGCAGATCGACGCGGACCTCCCCGGCGCCGACGGCATGGTGAGCGACTTCGTGTCCGCGGTGACCGCCGGCGTCGACCTCACTCCGGCGCTCGACCTCCGGCGGACGATGCCGTGGTTGCACCGGATGACCTGGCCGGGCAGCGGCGAGCCGGGTGACGTGATCAACCGGCGGTACAAGATCAAGGCCGGCTACCTGCGGCGTTCGTTCACCGAGACCCAGCTCGCGGCCGTCTACCGCAACCTGACGAACTCCTCCGGCGGGCCGGAGGCCGGCATGCTGCTGATCGGCTACGGCGGCCAGATCCGCGCGGTGGCGCCCGGGGCCACCGCGACCGCCCAGCGGGACGTGGTCATGAAGGCGGTCTACCAGACGATCTGGCGCGACGAGGCGGACGACGCGGCCAACCTCGCCTGGGTCCGCGAGTTCTACCGCGACGTCTACGCCGGCACCGGCGGCGTGCCCGTGCCGGGCGAGGTCGACGACGGCTCCTACATCAACTACCCGGACGCCGACCTGGCCGACCCGGCGTGGAACACCTCGGGCGTGCCCGCGCACACGCTCTACTACAAGGGCAACTACCCGCGCCTCCAGCGGGTGAAGGCCCGGTGGGACCCGCGCAACGTCTTCCGGCACGCCCTGGCCGTCGAACCTCCCCGGGTCGGTTGACCGGCATCCGGGCTAGATTGTCCGCCGGGGGAAGCGCCGGGGAGGAGGACGCGGAATGAGCGAGCCGGCGGCACGGTGGCCCGTGGCGTTGACCGTCGGTCCTTACGCGTTGCTGGCGCTTCTGACCGGTCTCACCGTGGCCGTCAAGAGCTCGGCGGGCGCGTCCCTGATCGTCGACCTGGTCCTGTGCGCGCTGATGGCGGCGTGGATGCTGGGCGTCTTCACGCTGCGTCCCGCCTGGCGGGAACGGCCGCCGGTGATGGCGGTGTTCTTCGCGGTGCTGATCCTGCTCACGGCGATCCTGGTGGTCAGGAACCCGTGGTTCGGGTTCTTCACCCCCGCCGGGTACGTCTACGCCTTCCGGCTCCTGCCCTGGCCGTGGCAGCCGGTCGGCGTCGGCGCGGTGGCGGTGGTGGCGGGCACGGCGCAGGCGTACGGCGTGGACAGGACCACGGCCGTCGGCGTGGTCACCTACGGCGCCGTCGTGGCCGCGAACGTCCTGCCCATGTGCGCCTTCGCCTGGTTCGCCCGGCGTGCCGACCGGCGCAACGAGGAGCGGGAGCGCGCGCTCCAGGAGGCCCGCGAGGCGAACCGCAGGCTGGCGGCGTCCCTGGCGGAGAACGCGGCCCTGCATGAAAGGCTGCTGGCGCAGGCGCGCAACGCCGGCGTGCAGGACGAGCGGCAGCGCATGGCGCGGGAGATCCACGACACCCTGGCGCAGGGGCTGACCGGCATCGTCAGCCAGCTGCGCGCGGCCGAGCACGCCGGTGACGACCCGGAGGTCTGGCGCGGGCACGTCGCCGCCGCGACCAAGCTGGCCAGGGAGAGCCTGTCGGAGGCGCGGCGGTCGGTGCACGCGCTGCGTCCCGAGCCGCTGCGATCGGCCATGCTGAGCGAGGCGCTGGCGGGCGTCGCCGAGCGCTGGTCGGCGCTGCACGAGATCCCGGTCCAGGTCACGACGACCGGTACGGCGCGGCCGATCCGGCCCGAGGCGGAGGCCGCCCTGCTCAGGATCGCGCAGGAAGCCCTGGCCAACGTGGGCAAGCACGCTGGGGCGACCAGGGTGGGGGTGACGCTGTCGTACCTGGAGCACGAGGCGGCTCTGGACGTCCGCGACGACGGCGGCGGCTTCGACCCGGCCCGGCTCGACGCCGCCGCGACCGGCTCGCGGGCTGATCACGGCGGGTTCGGCCTGATCGCGATGCGGCAGCGGATCGAGAGCCTGTCCGGCACGCTGCAGGTCGAGTCGGAGCCCGGCGCCGGCACGGGCATCTCGGCCCGCGTCCCCATCGAGCGGGCGGAGGCGTGCGCGTGAGCCGCCCCGCGGGCCCGATCGGGCTGCTGATCGTGGACGATCACCCGGTGGTCAGGGACGGGCTGAGCAGCATGTTCGCCCGCGACCCGGAGTTCGAGGTGCTCGGCGAGGCCGCCGACGGGGCCGAGGCGGTCCGGCTGGCCCAGGCCCTGCGTCCGGACGTGATCCTCATGGACCTGCGGATGCCCGGCATGGACGGGGTGAGCGCGACCAGGGAGCTCGCCGAGCGGGGGAGCGAGGCCCGCGTCCTGGTGCTGACCACGTACGACACCGACAGCCACGTGCTCCCCGCGATCGAGGCCGGCGCCACCGGCTACCTCCTCAAGGACGCCCCACGCGACGAGCTGTTGCGCGCGGTCCGGGCGGCGGCCCGGGGCGAGGCGGTGCTCGCGCCGTCGGTGGCGGCCCTGCTGATGAGCCGGGTACGCCGGCCCGCCCCCGGGCCGCTCAGCCCGCGCGAGATCGAAGTGCTGCAACTGGTGGCGGCCGGAGCCACGAACCGGGAGGCGGCGGCCAGGCTGTTCCTC
This sequence comes from Nonomuraea sp. JJY05, assembly GCF_043496855.1. Taxonomy (NCBI): domain Bacteria; kingdom Bacillati; phylum Actinomycetota; class Actinomycetes; order Streptosporangiales; family Streptosporangiaceae; genus Nonomuraea; species Nonomuraea sp. JJY05. Next base: position 55,325 of record NZ_JBIEIS010000006.1, on the reverse strand, counting down.
ACCGAGGCCACCGTCAAGTCCCACATGCTGAACATCTACGCCAAGCTCGGGGTGAACGACCGCGCCGCCGCCGTCACCGAGGCGTTCAACCGAGGGTTGCTCGTCCCGCGGAATCCCGGGTCCTGACGGGTCATCGCCGGATACGGTCTGATCATGCGCGTTCATCGACCCGGATTCGTGGCACTCATCGTTTCGGCCGCGTTGTCCAGTGGGTGCGGTGGTGCCGCGCCGGCTCCGGGAGGGTCGGGGCTGCCCGCGCCGCCGGGCAAGGAGCCGCTGGCAGGCAAGGTCGTGGTGCTCGATCCCGGGCACAACGGTGGGAACGCCACGCACCCCGTTGAGATCAACCGCCAGGTCGACATCATCACCAAGAGCAAAGCCTGCAACGCCGTCGGCTTCAAGACCGCCGACGGATACGAGGAGAACGCCTTCGCCTGGAGCGTCACCCAGCACCTCAGGCCGCTCCTGGAGCAGATGGGCGCCAAGGTCGTGCTGACCCGGCCCAACGACGAGGGCGTCGGCCCCTGCGTCACCGAGCGGGCGGCCATCGGGAACGACGCCAGGGCGGACGCGGTGGTGTCCATCCACGGCGACAGCGGCAAGCCGAGCGGGCACGGGTTCCACGTGATCGTCCCCGGGCTGATCCCCGGGCGCAACGACGAGGTCATCGAGCCGTCCCGCAAGCTCGGGCGGGCCATCCGCGACGCGTACGAGGCCGGCACCGGCATGCCGTACGCGAACTACAGAGGCGAGGAGGGCCTGCGCTCCCGCACCGACCTGGGCGGGCTCAACCTGTCGACGCGGCCGGTCGTGTTCATCGAGTGCGGCAACATGCGCAACCCGGGCGACGCCGCCAAGATGAGCGACGTCGCCTTCCGCAAGCGCATCGCCGGCGCGCTGGCGGACGGGATCAAGAACTATCTCACCGGCTCCTGACCGGGCCCCGCGGTGCCTGCGACGGCAGCCACCGGGGGGCGCGGACCGGACGGTGGTCCAAGCCGCCCGCGCCGAGGGCAGGCCGGTCATCTGCGGCATCCAGCTGATGTCGGCGCCCTTGACGAAGGTCGGCGCCTGCGCCTGCGGCGTGCCCGTGCCCAGGCGAGCGCGCCGGCGCCGAGGAGGACCGCGCGCCTGCTCGGCTCGGCGGGTACGGACGTGCGCATGTCTGCCATGACCGGGCTCCCCTTCCTCGGGTTAAAACGGTTTAACTGTGAGAACGAGGTCTGGGAGCATCAAGGTCGGCTGTCAGTGACGTGGTGGGAGCCGGGAGACGGGCCTGCTTGGCCGGCGGCAGCGGCTGGATCTACGTCTCCAACTCCGGGATCAACCCGGCGGCGGCGCCTCGGGGTCGTCGTCCGGCGGCATCACCTACCGCGTGACCGGCCCGTTCCGGACCTGAGTCGCCCGGGTGCCCGTCACGGCTCGTGCGTGACGGGCGCCAGCCACATGCCGACGAGCGCGTCGATCAGCCCGGTCGCGGCGTCGTGCCAGGTGGCCCGGGGCGTGGGGGCGCCTTCGGCGAGCGCGCGCTCGCGGTCGGCGCACGTGAGCACGATCAGCTGGCGGGCCATGTCGCCGCGCTCGGCCCGCACCTCGGCGGGCAGCTCGGGCAGGCACCGGTTGAACCCCTCGACGGTCTGCCGCAGGGAGAGGGAGGAACGGGTCTCGTCATCCATGATCGCGCGGAGCGCCGGGTCGGTCACCACCTGGGCGACGAAGCGGGCGTACCAGGTGGGGGAGCCGAGGTCCGCCAGGTGCTCGGTGACCGGGCGCACCATGCAGGCGACCCAGTCGCGCACGTCGGCGGAGTCGCCGAGCTCGGCCACCATCCGCTCTCGGATCCGCTCGACCGGCTCGGCGTGTTTGCGGGCGATCGCGCGTACGAGGTGGGTCTTGGTGCCGAAGTGGTAGCCGACGGCGGCGTTGTTGCCCTGCCCGGCGGCCTCGCTGACCTGGCGGTTGGAGACGGCGAGCACGCCGTGCTCGGCGAACAGCTGCTCCGCCGCCGCGAGAATCCGCTCGCGGGTCACTCCGGCGCGCTCGGCGCGTACGGTCTTGCCGGTCATCGGCACCACCGTACCGGAACGTCACGCCTGCTCACGAGGGCCTCCTTCGGGGCCTGGACCGTCGGTTGTGCTCAGTAAATCGACGCTGTTAGCCTTAAGTCAAGCGACTGATTTACTAATACCTCGTCGTTTGCTTCCCCCAACCCCCGCAACGGAGACCTCGCATGGCCAACATCCCCGCCCGCCGCGCCCACGCGGCCGACCCCCCGCGGTCGAGCACCTTCGTGGTGGTGCTCGCCTTCGCCGGGATCGTGGTGTCGTTGATGCAGACCCTGGTGATCCCGCTGGTTCCCGAGCTGCCCAAGCTCCTGGGAGCCCCGGCGTCCGACACCACCTGGGCGATCACCGCCACGCTGCTCGCCAGCGCGGTCGCCACGCCGGTGGTGGGACGGCTGGGCGACATGTTCGGCAAGCGGCGCATGCTCCTGTTCAGCCTGATCCTGCTGGTCGCCGGGTCGGTCGTGTGCGCCCTCAGCGACTCCCTGACGCCCATGATCGTCGGGCGGGCCCTGCAGGGCCTGGCCTCCGGCGTGATCCCGCTCGGCATCAGCATCATGCGCGACGAACTGCCCGCCGAGCGGCTCGGCTCCGCGACCGCGCTCATGAGCGCCTCGCTCGGCGTCGGCGGCGCCCTGGGCCTGCCCGCCGCCGCCCTCATCGCCGAGAACGCCGACTGGCACGCGCTGTTCTGGACCGCGGCCGGTCTCGGCGCCGTGGCCCTGGTCCTGGTGCTGGCCCTCGTGCCCGAATCGGCGGTGCGCAGCGGCGGGCGCTTCGACCTGATCGGCGCCGCCGGGCTGTCGGCCGCGCTGGTGTGCCTGCTGCTGGCCATCTCCAAGGGCGCCGGCTGGGGCTGGGACGACCCGCTCACGATCGGCCTGTTCGCCGCGGCGGTCGTGGTGCTGCTGCTGTGGGGCTGGTGGGAGCTGAGCACCCGGGAGCCGATGGTCGACCTGCGCACCACCGCGCGGCGTCAGGTGCTGTTCACCAACCTCGCCTCCACCATGATGGGCTTCTCGATGTTCGCCATGTCGCTGGTGCTGCCGCAGCTGCTGCAGCTGCCGGAGGCCACCGGCTACGGGCTGGGCCAGTCGATGCTGGCCGTGGGCCTGGTGATGGCGCCGTCCGGCCTGGTGATGATGGTGCTGGCGCCGCTGTCGGCCCGCCTGTCCGCGGCCAGGGGGCCCAAGGTGACCCTGATGATCGGCGCCGTCATCGTCGCCGCCGGTTATGCTCTCAACATCGGGCTGATGTCCGAGATCTGGCACCTCGTCCTGGTCTCCTGCATCATCGGGGCCGGCATCGGATTCGCCTACGCCTCCATGCCCGCCCTCGTCATGGGGGCCGTGCCGGTGTCCGAGACGGCCGCCGCCAACAGCCTCAACACCCTCATGCGCGCCGTCGGCACCTCCGTCTCCAGCGCCGTGGCGGGCGTCGTCCTGTCCCAGCTGACCACCACGTTCGGCCCCGTCACCCTCCCGTCCGAGGATGGCTTCCGCGTCGTCATGGGCATCGGCGCCGGCGCCGCCCTGCTCGCCTTCGTCCTGGCCGCCTTCCTCCCGCGCCGCAGCGCCGCCGCGGCCCCGGCCACGGCGCACGCATCCGCCCCGGCCACGGCGCACGCATCCGCCCCGGGCACGGCGCACGCGGCCGTTCCGGTCACGGCGCACGCGAACGCGGCCGGCCCGGCGTCTTCCGCGCATGATCTCGTGGACGAGCCGGGGCGGGGCTTCTGGGGGGACACGCCGGACGGCGGCGTCGAGATCCGCGGCATCGTCAGCGGCGACGACGGCCACCCGGTCGGCCACGCCACGCTGACGCTGATCGACGCGCGCGGCCACCAGCTCTCCCGGGCCGTGAGCCTGGCCGACGGCGGGTACGCCATCTGGACGCCCGGCATGGGCACCTACGTCCTGATCGCGTCGGCCGCCGAGCGTGATCCGCAGGTGGCCACCCTCGTCGTGGGCGACCGGCCGGTCGACTTCAACCTGAGCCTCACCGGCTCGAACAAGCTGAGCGGTGTGGTGCGCGACCTGGAGGGCAAGCCGGTGCCCGGGGCGGTCGTCGTGCTGACCGACGTCCGCGGCGAGGTCGTAACCACCGGCACGACCGACGCGGAGGGCTCCTACAGCCTGTCCGGCGTGACGTCGGGCGGCTACACGCTCGCGGTCAGCGCGGACTCCTTCCGCCCGGCCGCCGTGCCGGTCGAGGTCGCCGGCGCCGGTCAGACCAGGCAGGACGTCGAGCTGCGGCCCGGCGCCCGGATCCGCGGCACCGTACGGGTGCGCGACGGCGGCCCGCTCAACGACGCGCGGGTGACGCTGCTGGACGCGGCCGGGAACGTGGTCGGCACCACGACGACCGGCGAGGACGGCGCGTACGCCTTCGCCGACCTGACCGGCGGCCAGTACACGCTCATCGCCACCGGCTACCCGCCCGTGGCCGGCACCGTGAGCATCAACGGCCGCGACGACGACGACCGCGACCTGTGGCTGGTCCACGCCGACTGACAAAGGGACGAGCAGGGAGAGCAGGAGCACCATGTACACCAGCCAAGAGCAGGCCGAGCGGAGCGCCCCGGCGACCCGGCCCGCGGAGCAGAGCGCCCCGGCGAGCCGGCCCGCGCAGGAGAGCGCCCCGGCGACCCGGCCCGCGGAGCAGAGCGCCCCGGCGAGCCGGCCCGCGCAGGAGAGCGCCCCGGCGACCCGGCCCGCGGAGCAGAGCGCCCCGGCGACCCGGCCCGCGCAGCAGAGCGCCCCGGCCGGCCGCCGGGGCCTGCACGCCCTGATCCGCACCAAGGACGGGTGGGCCGTGCAGCACGCGATCGTCACGGTGACCGACATGACCGGTCAGCAGGTCGCGCGGGCCGAGGCCGACGCCGAGGGCGTCGTGTCGACCGGCCCGCTGGCGCCCGGCGTCTACACGGCCGTCGCCACCGCGGCCGGATACACGCCGGCCGCGCTGACGGCCATCGCGACCGGGTCAGGCGCCGCCGAGCTGGGCACGGTGGTGCTGGCCCGGCAGGGCGGCGTCGACCTTCCCCCGCCCGGGATCTGGACGCTCGACCCGGCCCACTGCACGATCGCGGCGACGGCTCAGCATCTGGGGCTCAGCACCGTACGGGGCCGCTTCACGCAGTTCGCCGGGCGGATCGAGGTCGGCCCGGATCCCGAGACGTCGTCGGTGGCCGCCGACATCGTGGCCGGGTCGATCGACACGGGGAACGGCACCCGCGACGACCATCTCCGCTCGGCCGACTTCCTGAACGCCGACGCGTACCGGATGATCTCCTACCGCGGCACCGGACTCACGCCCGCGGGCCCCGACCGGTGGATCGTGCACGGGACGCTGACGCTCGCCGGCGTGAAGCGGCCCGTCGACCTCGACCTGGCCTATCTCGGCACCGGCCCCGACCCGTGGGGCGGCCTGCGGGCGGCGTTCCGGGCCGGGACGGAGCTGCGCCGCGAGGACTTCGCGATGACGTACAACCAGGTCGTGCGGGCCGGGGTCAACCTCATCGGGTCGACGCTGAAGGTGGAGCTGGACATCCAGGCCGTGCAGGGGACGTCGCTGCCCTAGACGAGAGCGCTCAAGGGGTGGGCGCCGGCCGCCGCCTACACCAGGCCGAGGTCGAGCAGGCTCCGCGCCATCTGCACGATCGTCGTCTCGGCGGGCCGCGGACGCCAGCCGAGCTCGCTGCGGGCCCGGTCGTTGTGGATGATCGGCCGTGGCGGGTCCTGCCCCGGCACCTCCTGCGTGGGTACGAGTGCGGCCGCCGGGCCGAGCCGTCGGCGCAGGATCCGGGCCACCTCCAGGAAGCTCAGCGCCGGGCCGTCGGCGACGGCCAGGAAGCGCCGGCCCGTGGCCTTGGGCTCCGCCATGGCACGAAGGTGCAGGTCGGCCACGTCGCGCACGTCGACGACGCCGAAGCGCCGGCGGGGCGCGAGGCTCATCGTCCCGTCGAGCATCGCCTTGATCAACTGCGTCGAGGAGCGCAGGTCGGTCGTGAGGGTGGGCCCGAGGATGGCGGTCGGGTTGACCACGACGAGTTCGGTGTCGCCGCCGTCGCGTTCCATCAGCTCCCACGCGGCCCGCTCGGCGATCACCTTGGAACGCGGGTACGGCGCCAGGCCCGGCGTGTCGGGATCGGTCCAATCGTCTTCGGTGAACTCGGCGCCCGGCTTGGGCGTGTATCCGACCGCGGCGAAGGACGAGGTGAGCACGACGCGCCGGGCACCCGCGTCGCGCGCGGCACGCAGCACCCGCAACGTGCCCTCCCGGGCGGGGACGATCAGCTCGTCGGGATCATCGGGCTGGGCGACCGGGATGGGCGAGGCGACGTGATGGACCTCCTCGCACCCGGCCACCGCGGCGGGCCAGCCGTCGTCGGCCATCAGGTCGGCGGCGACGATCTCCAGGCCGGCGTCGTCGGCGTTGCCGCGGCGCACCGCCGCGCGCAGCTCGCTTTCCTGAGCTGCCGAGCGCACCGTGGCGCGTACCGGTCTCCCGGCCCGCAGCAGTGCGGCGATCAGGTGCGTCCCCACGTAGCCGGCCCCGCCGGTGACCAGGGCCCGGCTCATCGCAGCACCCCCAAGCGACCGGCCGCATCGATGGAACGCCGCATCGCCTCGGACTCCGCGGCCGTGTCGCCGCGGTCGCGGGCGTCCCACAGCGCCGCCTTCTCCCGCAGATAGGCCAGCCGGGCCTGCTGGGCGACGATCTCGGCCTCGATGCGCTCCGCGTGACGCAGCAGCAGATCGCGCTGTTCGGCCGCCGCCACCCGCCCGCGGGTGCGGTTGGCCAGGTAGGTGCGCATGTCCTCGATGCCCACGCCGACCGCGCGAAGGCAGGCCAGCGCCTCGATCACGTGAAGATCCGCGTCGCGGTAACGCCTGTGCCCGCTGTTCTCGTCACGGTCGATCGGGCCGACCAGCCCGACCTCCTCGTAGTAGCGCAGGGTCGGCTCGCTCAGCCCGCTGCGCCGGGACACCTCATGGATGGTCAGAACTGACATGCGGCCAGCGAAACATACCTCAAGCGCTTGAGGTCAAACGCGGGGTCCACCAGGGCCGCCACTGATCTCAGCGGGCCGCCCGGTCCGGCGCGCCGAGCGGAGATCGACAGGGTCGACGTCGGGTCACCCGGTCTCGGCACGGGTCAGGTCGCTGATGGCGGCGAGGCCCTCGCGTTGCAGGTCGAGCAGATCGCGGGTCTCATCGGGCGCGATCCACCGGGCGAAGGCCGTTTTGAACACCAGAACGGCCAGCTCGCCGGCCAGGGAAGCGGTTACCTGGGCGACGCCGCGGGCCACGAGCGCGGCGGCCACGGCGTGGGAGAGCTTGGCCAGCTTGAGCAGCTCGCGCTCGCGCAACTGCTCGTTCGACGTGATGATCCCGTTCCGCATGCGGGAGAACTCCCGGCCCCGTACGTCCTGCAGGACGCGCCCCCCGGCATCGAGGGCCGCGGCGAGCAGGCCGGCCATGGACGTGTCCGCCGGGGCGTCGGCGATCGCGCCCACGAAGGCGGCCTCGAGCTGCTCCCCGCCGGCGAACAGCACCTCGCGCTTGTCCGCGAAATGCCGGAAGAACGTCCGCTCGGTCACCCCGGCCCGCCCGGCGATCCCGGCCACGGTCGTGGCCTCGAAGCCGTCCTCGGCGAACAGCTCCATCGCCGCCCGCTGCAGGCGATCCGACGCTCCAGGTGCCCAACGTGCCATGTCCGGATCGTAGCGGGGATCGAGGTGATGACAGAGCCTGACATCACGGCTATGCTGGCTGATGTCAGTCACTGACATCAGTAGGGAAGTGAGCCCACCATGCACGTTTTCGTCACCGGAGCATCCGGATTCATCGGTCGCGCCGTCGTCGCCGAGCTCATCGCCGCCGGTCACGAGGTGACCGGCCTGGCCCGTTCCGAGGCATCGGCCTCGGTCATCAAGGACCTCGGGGCGGGCGTCCACCTCGGCGACCTCGACGACCTCGACCGGATCCGCCAGGGCGCGAACGCGGCCGACGGCGTCGTCCACCTCGCGAACAAGCACGACTGGGTCCACCCCGAGCTCTCCAACCGCGCGGAGCGGGCCGCGGTCGAGACCATCAGCGACACGCTCGCCGGATCCGACCGGCCGTTCGTGCTCGCGGCCGGCCTTGCTCTGCCCGGCCTCGGACGTCCGTCGACGGAGCGGGATCCCAATCCCGCGGTCGGCCCGGACTCACCGCGCGGCGGCGCAGAGAACCTCGCCCTCACCTACGCCGACCGTGGCGTACGGGTGATGTCCGCACGCTTCGCCCCGACCGTCCACGGCGAAGGCGACCACGGCTTCATCTCCATCATCGCCCAGGCCGCCCGGCGGCGCGGAGCCTCCGTCTACCCCGGCGAGGGACACAACCGCTGGCCCGCCGTCCACCGCTCCGACGCCGCGCGCCTGGTCCGGCTCGGGCTCGAGAACGCCCCCGCCGGCACGATCCTGCACGCCGCCGCCGAAGAGGGCGTGCCCGTCCGGCGGATCGCCGAAGCGCTCGCCGACCGCCTCGGCGTGCCGGCGAAGTCCGCCCCGGCGGAGCAGGTCGCCGACGAGATCCCGTTCATCGGCGGGTTCCTGGGCGCCGACTTCCCCGCCACGAGCACGATCACGCGCGACCTGCTCGGCTGGCGGCCCACCGGCCCCACACTCCTGGAGGACATCGCCGCGGGCCACTACGACCAGCCCTGAACCGGCACCGCGCACCGACCTAGCGCGCTCTGGGCACCGAGTCGAGCAGCAGCCTGGTGTAGGGATGCTCGGGCTCGGCCAGCACCCGCGAGACGGGCCCCCGCTCGACGACCACCCCTCTGTGCAGCACCAGCGTGTCCTCGCACAGGTGGCGTACGACGGCCAGGTCGTGGCTGACGAACAGCAGCGCGACGCCGGATTCGGCGCGCACCCGGTTGAGCAGTTCGAGGATCTGCGCCTGGATGGAGACGTCCAGTGCGGCCACGGCCTCGTCGAGCACGAGGACCGACGGCTGCACGGCCAGCGCCCTGGCGATGGCCAGGCGCTGCCGCTGCCCGCCGCTGAGCTGGTGCGGCCGGGCCCCGGACTCGCGGGTGCCCAGCCCGACCTGCTCGAGCAGCTCGGGGACGCGCGAGCGGTCCCCGCCGTGCAGCCTGAGGGCCACCTGCAGGCATTCGGCGGCGGTGAGCCGCGGGTCGAGCGACAGGTAGGGGTCCTGGAAGACCATCTGGATCTCGCGGGCCCGCCGCAGCCGCGCCGCCCGGCCGCGCTCCTTGGCCGAGCGCGCCCGCCCGTCCACGGTGATCGTGCCGGAGTCGGGGGTGACGAGGCCGACGAGCATGCGCGCGATCGTCGTCTTCCCCGACCCGGACTCCCCGACCAGGCCCAGCGAGCCGCCCGGCGGCAGCTCGAAGGACACCTGGTCGGCGGCCACCGAGCCATGGAAGGACTTGCACAGATCGTGTACGCCGAGCATCACGCCTCCACCAGACGGCAGGCGGCGGAGCCGCCGGACACGGGCACGGGCCGCGGCGTCCACTCCTCGCAGGCGTCCGCGGCCCGCGGGCACCGCGGCGCGAACGGGCAGCCGGCGAACGTGTCGTCCAGCGAGGGCGGGCGCCCGGGGATGGGCCGGAGGGGACGGGGATCGTCCAGCTCCGGCGTGCAGGCCAGCAACCCGGACGTGTAGGGGTGCCGGGGGTCCTCGAACAGCTCCTTGGCCGGTCGCGACTCGACCACCGTGCCCGCGTACAGCACGTGCACCCGGTCGCAGAAGGACGCCGCGAGGTGCAGGTCGTGGGTGATGAACAGCATGCCGAGCTCCCGCTCCGCCTGGACCTCGCGCAGCAGGGCGAGCGTCTCGGCCTGGGTGGTGACGTCGAGCGCGCTCGTCGCCTCGTCGGCCAGCAGCAGCGCCGGGCCGGCGGCCAGCGCGGCGGCGACGACCACCCGTTGCAGCATGCCGCCGGACAGCTCGTGCGGGTACTGCCGCATGCGCAGCTCGGGATCGCGCAGGCCGACGGCGGCCAGCAGCTCCACCGCCCGGGCGCGGGCCTCGGCCTTGGGGCGGCCCAGCGTGTGCACCATGCGCTCGGTCAGGAAGTCGCCGACCCGGCGGACCGGGTTGAGCGAGGAGCGCGGGTCCTGGTAGATCATCGACACTTGGGAGGCCCGCAGGTTCCTGAGCGCGCCCGGGTCCATCGTGAGCACGTCCTCGCCCGAGACCAGCACCCTTCCGGAGGCCGCCGCCCCGGCGGGCAGCAGCCGCAGCACCGCCCGGGCCAGCGTGGACTTGCCCGACCCCGACTCGCCGACCAGGCCCACGATCTCGCCCTTGCCGACGGCCAGCGAAACCTCGCGCAGGATCGGCCGCCGGCCGCCCGCCTCGATCGTCAGCTCTTCCACGGAGAGCAGCATCAGGTCCCCCTCACGCCCATGCGGTCGGCCAGGCGTACGCCGATCACGTTGAACGACACGACCACCAGCGCGATGGCCGCGCCCGGCACCAGCACCGGCAGGAACGCGCCCTGCACGATCGCCGGTTGTCCCTCCTTGACCATGAGCCCCCAGTCGGACGACGGCGGCTGCGCCCCGAACCCGAGGAAGCTCAGCGTGGCCAGGCTCATCAGCCCCTCGCCGAACAGCACGACCAGGTAGCCCACGATCGAGCGCGCCATGTTGGGCACCAGGTGCCGCACGCAGATCGCGAATCCGCCCATGCCCTGGACCCGGTAGGCGTCGATGTACGGTTTGCCGCACTCGCCGAGCGCCACGCTCCTGGTGTAGCGGGCGATCGTCGGCGTGTACGCCAGCCCGAGCGCGACCACCGCCGTGGTCATCCCGTTGCCGAACACCGCGACGACCAGCACCACGAACAGCAGCCCGGGGAAGGCGTACATGACGTCGGTCAGCCTGGACACGACGGCGTCCACCCAGCCGCGGTGCCAGGCCGCCAGCGTGCCGAGCGCGACGCCGAGCACGGAGGCGATGGCCAGCAGCGCCAGGGGGCCGATCAGGGAGGTGCGGGCGCCGTACAGGACCCGGGTGAACAGGTCGCGGCCCGACTGGTCGGCGCCGAGCAGGTGCTCGGGCGACATCGGCGCGAGCGTGGCGGCGAAGTCGACCGCGTCCGGCTCGTACGGGGCCACCAGCGGCGCGAACACCGCCGCGACCACGACCAGCACCAGGAAGGCGCCGGCCAGCCGGTAGCCGAGCGGCCGGGCGGCCCTCGGAGAGAGAGTGGCGACGATCGTGGTCATGCGCGCCTCCGCACCCTGGGGTCGATCAGCGGCTGGGCGAGATCGACAAGCGTGGTCACGAGGATGTACGCGCTCACCATGAGCAACATCACCGCCTGCGTCACCGGGAAGTCGTGCGTGTTGATCGCGTTGACCAGCAGCGAGCCGACGCCGTTGAGCCCGAACGCGGTCTCCACGGTCACCGTGCCCGCCAGCATGCCCGCCGTGACCAGCCCGCACATGGTCACGATCGGCCCCAGCGCGCCCCTGAGCACGTGTCTGAACACGATCAGCCGTTCGGACAGCCCGGACGCGCGGGCCACGGTCACGTGGTCGAGCTCGCGCTGCTCCACCATGGACTGCCGGGTCACCCGGCTGATGATGGCCAGCGCGCCGAGCGCCAGCGTCACGGCCGGCAGCGTCAGGTGCCACAGCGACCCGCCGCCCATGACCGGGAACCAGCCGAGCTGCACGCCGAACAGCGAGATCAGCGCCGTGGCCACCACGAAGGGCGGCACCGAGGTGGCGAGCGTCGTGCCCGCCACCACCGCCGAGTCGGTGCGCCCGCCGCGCACCGCGGCCAGCACCCCGAGCGCGACGCCGAACGCCACGAACAGCACGGCGGCGTACGCCACCAGCCCGAGCGTGCTCGGCAGCCGCGCCATCAACAGGTCGAAGACCTGGTCGTTGTACTGGGTCGAACGCCCGAGGTCGCCGGTCACCGCGTCGCCGAGCCATCGTGCGTACTGCACCAGGAACGGGTCGTCGAGGTGGTATTCGGCCCGGACGGCGGCCAGGTATTCGGGCGTGAGGTTCTCCTTGCCGCCCGCCAGGAACGTGACCGGGTCGCCGGGCGCCGCGTAGGACGCCCCGAAGATCACGAACGAGGTGGCGAGCAGCGTGACGAGCAGCCCGGCCAGCTTGCGCACCATGGGGTCAGCCCTTGGCCCCGAGGTCGGCCGCCCACGGGTAGCCCATGTTCACCTGCGAGGCCGGAGGGCCGGTCACCTTGCCGCCGAGCACGACCGCGTTGGGCACCTCGACCAGCGAGATCCACACCATCTCGGCGGTGAAGCGGCGCTGCAGCTCGATGACGTCCTTGGCGCGGGCCGCGTCGTCGGTGGCGCTCAGCGCCTTGGCGACGAGCTCGTCGTACTCGGGCGAGCTGAACTTGACCCAGTTGTTCGCCGAGCCGGTCAGGCCGTTGTCGTAGAAGCCGATCGGGTCGGACTTGGTGATGTACCAGTCGTCGGGCACCAGGTCCACCTGCGCGCGCAGCGACTCGTCGGTGTAGAAGCTGCCGAACTCCGAGGCAGGGACCGTCTTGATCTGCGCGGTCAGCCCGATCTTCTTCGCGGCGTCGACCACGGCGTTGGCGATCACCGTACGCGCCTGCTCGCCGTTGGTCGCCACGATGATCGGCTCCTTCGGCGACCCGGCCTCCTGCACGAGCTTCTTGGCCTCCTCCAGCCGCGGCGACTCCGGCGCCCCCTGCAGCTGGTCGTAGGCCGCCTGGAACGCCTCCTTCTGGTAGGACCACGCCCCCGCCCCGACGGGCACCTTCCACGGCCTGGCCAGCCCCGCGAACCCGGACTTGGCGATGCCCGCCCGGTCGACAGCCAGCGACAGCGCCCGCCGGATCCGCGCGTCCTTCATCACGCCGCGGTCGGTCGGCAGCAGCACGAACACGCGCGTGGTCGCGCCGTAGGCCACGCTCACCGCCTGGCTGCTCTGCAGCGCCACCGCGGGCCCGGTGTCCGACAGGTAGGCCCCCTGCGCCGCCCCGGTGACCAGGCTGTTGACCAGCGCCGTGTCGTCGGCCCACTGGAAGGTGACGGTCTTGGTGAGTGGCTTGACGTCCTTGTTCCAGTACGCGTCATAGCGCTCGATCGTCAGCCGGCTGCCGGACTTCCACTCCTTGAGCCGGTAGGGCCCGCTGCAGGCGTCCTCGTGCCCGGGGGTGCCGAAGTCCTTGCCGAGCTCGTCCACGACCTTCTGGTTCAGGACGATGCCCGCGCCGCCCGCGAGGGCCTGCACGAACAGCGCGTTGGGCCGCTTGAACGCGATCGTGACCTCGTGGTCGCCGGTCTTGGTGACCGACTGCACGTCCTCGAACTCGTCGGACTCGTCCTTGCCCTCACCCGAGTGCCGCTTGAGGCTCCACACGACGTCGTCGGCGGTGACCGGCGAGCCGTCGTGGAAGGTGGCGTCCTGGCGCAGCGTGAGGACCATGGTCTTGGGGTCGGGCTGCTCGGCCTTCTCGGCCAGCCACGGCTTGACCGTCATGTCGGGCTGGGTCTGCATGAGGCGCTCGCAGACGTTGGCCATGACCGTGCGGTTGTCGGTGCCGCCGTCGAGGTCGAGGTCGAGGGTGCCGGGCTCCTGCCCGAGCAGCCAGACGGCGTTGTCGAGCGGGCCTGCCGCCTTCGGCGTGCGGTCGACCAGCGTGAGCGTGGCCGGGTCGGGCGCCTTGGTGGTGGCCGCCGGTCCGCCGCAGGCCGCGGTGAGACCGGCGAGCCCGAGCAGGGCGAGTGTCTTCTTCACGGGGTCACTTCTCCATGCGGTCCGTCGTAGAGGTTCCAGGGCACGCGCTCGTACTCGTGGTCGCAGGGCGTGCCGGCCGCGATCAGGTAGTCGCCCGTGGTGAGGTCGACGCAGCTCGACAGCAGGGTCGCCCACCGTTTGACGGCGGGCTGGGTCTCGTCGGGGTGGGTGCAGAGGGACTCGGGGTAGCCCAGGTGGTCGGACATGGCGAGCCTGATGCGCTTGCGGGCCTCGTCGGTGCCGGACGCCTCGGCCACGGCACGCAGCCCGCCCTCGGCCCTGGGCACCCGGAACAGGGAGTCGGCCGAGCCGGGCCGGTAGGTCGCGGCCAGCTGCGGCGGCACGAACGCCTGGTAGTGGTTGCCGTGCACGAGCAGCCCGTCGGTCGGGTACATCCAGCCCATCGCGCCGGGCGTGGTCTCCAGGTCGATGGCGAAGCCGTCGCGGTGGGTGATCAGGGCGTTGCTGGCGATGTGGGCCCGCGACTTGGTCAGCGCCTCCAGCGCGGAGTTGAGATTGCCGCTGTCGAGCACCTTGCGCCTGATCAGCGTCTGCGGCACGCCCACCGAGTCGTCGAAGCGCCCGCCGAGCCCGTTGGCGTTGAGGGCGATGCCCGCCGAGTTGGCCCCCTGCCGCCCGACCTGCCCCGCCTCCACGTGCATGATGACCGTCGGCCGGCCGGGCTGCACCACCCTCAGCACCATCACCGTGTCGGAGACGCCGGCGCGCCAGTCCCAGTTCTGGCCCGCGTAGACGTGGCCGTCGCCGGAGGCCTCCGGCATCAGCGCGAACGACGTGCACCCGTCGGGCTCCATGGAGCCGAACGTGGTGTCGTAGATGATCTCGCCGCGGGCGTTGAGCGCCAGGATGTCGAGGAAGCCGACGCCGGCGCCCTCGGCGATGCCCTCCATCTCCTCGACCAGCTCCGGCGCGAACTCCTTGCTGGGCTCGACCCAGCGCGCCGCGCGCGCGCCGACCTGCTCCCACGACAGGCCGCTGGAGTGCGCGAACGCCTCCGCGTAGTAGGCCAGCGCCCGGTGCACGCGGTCGCGGGCCTGCTCGCCGTACTGGCGGCCACGCTCGCGCGGGGCGCCGGAGATCTCGACGAGGGGCAGGGATGTGAGGCTCAATGGTGCTCCTTGGACCGGCCGGCGTCCTGTAACGTTCATTTCAAGGGACGGCAAGTCTGTAGCGGTCGTTTCCAAGAAAGAGTAATGAGCGCTACACGGGAGTCAAGAGTCGTAATGGAAAATACACACAGCCCAATCGAGCAGCTCAGGGCCATGGTCAGGCAGCTGTGGGACGAGCTGTCACCGGCCGAGCGGGCCGTGTGCCAGTATCTGATCTCGGCCTCGCCCGAGCAGATCCTCTTCGCCAGCGCCCAGGAGCTGGGGAGCGCGACCGGCACCAGCAACGCCACCGTGGTGCGCACCATGCAGCGGCTGGGCTTCGGCGGCCTGCCCGGGCTCAAGCGGGCGCTGGCGGCCGAGTTCACCTCGTCCGTGGCCCCCGACGTCCGGCTCAAGCGGCGCATCGGCCACGTGGGCCAGGACCTGCCGGCCATCTGGGAGCGCGTCTTCGACGAGGCCCGCGAACGCATCGACCACTGCCGCCGCCTGCTCGACCCCGAGGCGTACAACAAGGCCGTCGAGCTGCTGGTCAACGCGCCAGGAGTGCTCGTCTACGGCGCCGGCGCGTCCGACCCGGCGGCCCGCCACCTGGCGCTCAAGCTGGGCCGGCGTGGCCACCGCGCCCGCGCCACCTCGGCGACCGGCTTCGCGCTCGCCGACGACCTGCTCTCGCTGGCCCACGACGAGGTGCTCGTCATCTTCCAGCCCGGCCGCCGGCTCAAGGAGATCACCGTGCTGATCGAGCGGGCCCACGCGGTGGGCGCGGGCATCGTGCTGATCTCCGACGAGCTCGGCGGCGAGTTCGCCGAGCGCGTCGACGCGGTGCTGGCCGCGCCGCACACCCCCACCGGCATCACCGGCGAGCCGCTGGCGGGCATCCTCGTGGCCGACGCGCTGCTGCTGGCGCTCGACTCGCTCGACGAGCCGCGCTCCGTCGAGCATTCCCACCAGCTCAACGCTCTGCGCGAGCAGCTGCTCGGTCCCCGTTTCCGCTAGCTAGCTGGAGCCGCAGGCCCACGAGCTGACGCCGCCGGCCACCGCCTGCCGGCGCAGCCGGAGCAGGTCTGTCTTCACCGGTGTTCTCCTTCACTCGCGTGAGTTGCCCGCCGGGCCGCCGATGAGGAACGGGGTCGTGACGTTCTCGTACATGAGGTGGACGAGCAGCCCCTCCCGCGCGTGCGGCAGGTTGTGGCAGTGATCGACCCAGATGCCGGGGTTGTCGGCCAGGAAGGCGATGTCGTAGGACTCGCCGTTCTCGACGTTCAGGGAGTCGACCCACCAGGGGCTTCCGGTGGCGGGCACGCCGTCGCGGGCGAGCACCACCGCGCGATGGCCGTGCAGGTGCATGGGGTGGACCTCACCGCTGTCGTTGACGATCGTCATGCGGACGACGTCGCCGTCGGCGACCGTGAACATCGGCACGTCCGGGTACATGTGGCCGTTGACGGTCCAGTAGAGCCCGGGGACGCCGTCGAGGAAGCCCGGCCGCCGGCCCATCTCGTAGCGGAAGGCCCGGTCGGGGTGCGCCGCGTCGAAGCCGAGGGGCGCGGGGACGCCGTAGGTCAGCGGGTCCAGGGTGGCGGCGGGGCGGGCGCTCGCGGGCACGCCGGACGGGCGGCCGAGCACCACCGACAGGGGCCCGCCGATCTGCACCCGCACGGAGCCGCCGCCGGGCGGCATGGTCACCTCGATGTCGGCCCGGCCGCCCGCCGTCACGAGGACGGCGGCGCGCTCGACCGCCGTGGGGCCGTGCAGCTCGGTGCCGTCCACGGCGACCAGGCGCCACGCGGCGCCGGTGACCCACACCGGGGTGGGGCCGTTGTCGGTGTTGACCACGCGGACCCGGGTCGTGGCGCCGGGCCGGGCGGGGACGGCGACGTCCGATTCGGACCCGTTGAGGGTGCGGATCCCGTGGTAGAGGTGGGCCAGGGCGACGACGTCGAGCGTGGCCGGCGGGCGCGCGGGCCGTACGACCAGGGCGCCGAAGAGGCCGCCCGCGACCTGCTCGTGCGACAGCTGGTGGGAGTGGTACCAGAACGTCCCGGCCCGGCCGACCACGAACCGGTAGACGTGGTCCCGGCCGATCCGGACCGCGTCCTGGGTGACCCCTGCGACGCCGTCCTCGCCGCCCGGGACCTCCACGCCGTGCCAGTGCACCGTGACCCCGCCGGGCACCGACTCGTTGACCAGCCGCACCTGTACGAGCTGGCCCGCCACGGCCGTGATCTGGGGGCCGGGGGAGCGGCCGTTGAAGGTGTACCCGTCGACCTCGCGGCCCGACGCCAGCCGCAGCCGCTGCTTGCGCGCGGTCAGCGTCACCTCGACGTCCGGGCTGCGCGCCGGGTCGGCGACCAGGGTGGTGATGTCGCGGCGGGGTCCGCCCCGATGATCCGGCCCGTGGTGGTGCGGCCCGCCCGCCTGCCGGCCGCCGTCGGCGTACCCCATGTCCATGACGGAGTACGCCTGGGGCAGCCGGCTGGCCTGCCACAGCCAGGCCAGCGGGGCGAGGACGGCCAGCGTCGCGGCGCAGGCCGCGACGAGCCGCACGCGACGGGTGAGGATCATGACCCTCACACCGCCGCCGAGGCGGGCGCCTCGGCGGCCACGGGCCGGGCGCGCCGGGCGGCGTGCAGGGCTACGGCGAACAGCGCCATCGCGTTGAGCCCGTGCAGCGCGCCCAGCCACGGCAGGTCGTGGCCCGCGTAGCCGAGCATCGCCTGGGCGGCGACGAGGAGCAGCACGAACGCGGCGAACTTGACCCCGCCGGGAATCCGGGCGAAGAACGAGACGATCAGGAGGAGGAGGGCGACGGCGGGAATGACCATCCCGCCGTTGATGCCGTGCACGATCATGCCGACGACCTCCGGGAAGGGCAGGTCCTCGCTCTCCATGACGGCCTTCTCGAACACGTTGCCGTCCGAGACCCACTTGCCGAGCCCCGCGATGGCCAGGACGATCACCGCCGCCTGGACGGCGACCTCGACGGCGACGGCGTACGCCAGGATCTTGTAGACGGTTCTCATGGTGTCTGTCCTTTCGACGGGGAGCGGAGCGCCTTGACGAGCAGGGCGGCGCCGAGCGGGCCGGCGCCGAGGAGGTACGGGGCGGCGAGGTCGGCGGTGAGCCCGCCGAGCAGCGCGGCCACCGCCGCGATCCCGCCGGCGACCGGGTGCGCAAGCCCGGCCCGGGCCGCCGCGTACGACAGCCCCGCGAGCCCGCAGGCCGCGCCGACGGCCAGCGCGGGCGGCAGGATCGGGCCGGCGACGTGGAGCGCCGCCTCGACCGTCGCCGCCGATGCCACCACGCCCAGCAGGGCCAGGACCACGGCGGCCGGCGCGCGACCGGCGTGCCGAGGTCCCCACGCGGCCAGCTCGCGGTACACCAGCGAGACGGCCACGACGGCCAGCCACGCCCCGGTGCTTCGGACGGGTCCGAGGGCCGGCCCGCCCGCCAGGCGCCCCGCCGGGCACAGGGCCGGCTCGCCCGCCAGGCACCCGGCCAGGCAGAGCGCCGACGACGCCAGCAGGCACAGCCCGCCGGCCACCCCCGTCCTCATGACCGCCAGCGTCGGCCCGCCCGCGTCCCGCCGTCACGGGGCAGATGTCCCTGCCCGACCGGGAGAGCGCGCCGGGAACCCGACCGGGCGGCCGGGCCGGGAGCGCGGGACGGGGGCCTCAGGGCCGGGCGACCTCCCGGCCGGGTTACCCGGGTTCGCCGCCGAGTCCCGCCTCGCGGGCCCGGACGATGGCCGCCGACCGGTCGGTGACGTGCAGCTTGGTCAGGACGTTCGAGACGTAGTTGCGTACGGTCTTGCCGCTCACGCCGAGCCGCTGGGCGATCGCCGTGTTGTCCAGGCCGCGGGCGACGAGCCCCAGGACCTCGTGCTCACGCTCGGTGAGCTGCGGGAACGGCGACGCCACCGCGATCCGGGCGAAGTGGGCCAGGATGCGCGCGGCCACGCCGGCGCCGAAGACCGCCTCGCCGCGGGCGACCGCGCGTACCGCGGCCACGATCTCCTCGGGTCCGGCGCCCTTGAGCGCGTACCCGTGGGCGCCCGCGCGCAGGGCGGCCAGCACGTTCTCGTCGTCGTCGTACATGGTCAGGATCAGCGAACGGGTGGGCAGCCCGGCGGCGCGCATCCGCGCGGTGACCGTGAGCCCGTCGCCGTCGGGCATGTTCAGATCGAGCACGGCGACGTCGGGCCGGTGCTCGACGGCCAGGCGCAGGGCCTCCGCGCCGGTGGCGGCGACGGCCAGCACGGTCATCCCGGCCTCGGCGTCGAGCAGCGCCCGCAGGCCCGACACGAAGACGGGATGGTCATCGGCGAGCATCAGCCTGATCATGGTCCCCTCCCAGGCTCGTCGGCAGAAAGGCGTGGATGTGGGTGCCGCCGCCCGGCGGGGAGCGCATCGACCAGGCCCCGCCCACCTCGGCGGCCCGTTCCCGCATCGAGCGGATCCCCACACCGGCCGTCCGATCGGGGTCGAGCCCGCGGCCGTTGTCCCGCACCGTCACCTCCACGCCGCCGTCCGACGGCATGACCGTCGCGGTGCAGTGGGTCGCCTCGCTGTGGCGGACGGCGTTCGTGATCGCCTCGACGGCGATCCGGTAGGCCGCCGTCTCGACCGCGGCCGGCAGCGCCGGCAGCCGCTCGGCGCCGATGACCTCGATGCACATGGCGCCCGACAGGGCCGCCGCACGGGCCCGGATCGCGCCGACGACGCCGAGCTCGTCCAGGGCGGGCGGGCGCAGCGCCTCGACCAGGCGCCGCACGTCGGTCAGCGACGCGGCGGCCTCCGCGGAGATCTCGTCGAGCAGCGGACGCGCGGCCGAGCCGGGCGGTACGTCGCGCGCGGCGAGACCGGCCTTGATCCGGATCGCGGCCAGTGTCGGGCCGAGACCGTCGTGCAGGTCGCGGCGTAACCGGCGGCGCTCGTCCTCGCGCGAGGCCACGACCTCGGCGCGGGACCTGACCAGGTCGTCGTGCAGCCGTACCGCCTGTACCGCGGTGCCCACCTGCTGCGCCAGGGAGGAGATCAGGCCGAGGTCGACGGGGTCGAGCGGATCGTCGCTGCCGCGGGCCGAGACGCGCAGGTGCCCGATGAGCGTCCCGTGGTAGCGCAGCGGCTCGACGTGCACCTCGCCGACGGGGACGCCGTACTGCGTGGCCAGGTGACCGGCGCCGGAGCCGTCCACCAGGTCGATCGCCGCGTGCGGGACGCGCAGCGACCGGGCCACGGTCTCGACGATCGCGGGAAGCACGTCGGCGGGCAGCAGCACCGCCTGTAACCGGGTGCCGAGGCGGGTCAGCGCCGCGGACGGGTCGCGGCGGTCGCCGTACATCACCCGGTTGACCGTGCTCTGCGCCAGCGCGCGCAGCGGCGCCAGCGCGAGCGCCGCACCGGCCGCGGTGAGCGCGGCGGCCACCGGCTGCGACAACCCGAGCCCGCTGACCAGCAGCGCCACGACGGCCGC
This sequence comes from Nonomuraea sp. JJY05, assembly GCF_043496855.1. Classification (NCBI taxonomy): domain Bacteria; kingdom Bacillati; phylum Actinomycetota; class Actinomycetes; order Streptosporangiales; family Streptosporangiaceae; genus Nonomuraea; species Nonomuraea sp. JJY05. The sequence continues at coordinate 34,879 of NZ_JBIEIS010000006.1, read as the reverse complement.
GTACCCGGCGACCAGGATCGCGACCACGCTGGCGTACACCAGCGACCGGTTCGCCAGCCGCTCGATGTCGAACAGGCGATGGCGGCGCAACGCCACCCCGATCCCGGCCACGAACGGCAACCCCGACAACCCGAGGGCTCCCGGCGGCAGGGGGCGCGCCGCGACGAGCAGCTCGGGAAGATACCAGCCGGCCAGGCTCAGCAGCGTCGCGACCGCGCCGCCCGCCACCAGCCAGCGCATCCTGGCGCGCATCAGCGGATCGGGGTTGCGGCGGTAGCCGACGAAGCCCCACACCGTGCTGGTGACCAGGACGGCTGCCACGACCGCCGTCTGGCCGCCGTGCACCAGCCCGAGCCAGCCGAGCGCGCTGGGCGCCAGCGGCGCGGCGAGCGCGCCCCAGAGCGCCATCGCGGCCGGCGGCGCGGCGTACGCGAGGGCCATGGCCCGGCGGCTGCGGGCCGGCAGCGGGCGGGGGGCGGTGAACGCGATCGTGAAGGCCAGCAGCCCGCCCCAGGAGATCGAGTACGCCACGATCGCGTTGAGGTGGAACAGCCACAACTGGGCGCCGCCGGTGGCCAGGGCGAGGACGGGCAGCCCGGCGGTGACGGTGAGCGTGCTGCCCAGCAGGCCCGCCGCGAGCACGAGCAGGGGAGCCGTCGCGGGCTCCTCTGGCCGCCGCAGGTACAGCGCGACGGCGAGCCCGGCCAGCGCGAGCACGAAGACGAGATCGCCCCAGCCCTCCATGAGCAGCGGGTACGGATCGGGGCGGCCGATCCGGACCGCCACCGTCGTCGCCTGCCCGCGGACCACGTCGTAGAGCAGGGTCGTGCCGGGCCGCGGACGGGGGACGACGCCCAGACCGTCGGCGAGCCGGTGCCTCGACACGCCGGTCACCAGGTCACCGGCCCGCAGCCCCGCCCCGCCGGACGCGCCCGGGCCGCCCGGAGAGGGGTCCGGCACGGTCACGGGGCCGCGCGGGGCTGTCACGGGGGCGCCGGGGACGTCCAGCACCACCACGCCGTCGGCGCGCCAGACCAGCGGTACCACGCTGCCGTCCGAGGGCGCGTCGAGCCCGACGGCGGTCGCCACCACGCCCAGCACCACCAGGACGATCGCCGCTCCCGCCGGAATCCGGCGCGACCACCTCGACGGGGCCGGCCACAGTCGCCACATGGACACGCACACATCGTGACCGACACCGGGGCGGGAAAACCATCACCCGGACGCCTACGGTTTGGCTGGAAAGCCGTGTCAAACGTCCGGTCAGGGGCTAGCTCGACTTCCCGGACAACGTGAGAGCCCAGGCCAGCAGGCCGAACGCGGTCGTGGAGGCGACCACGCGGACGAGGTTCCAGCTCCGCCACCGCATCTCGCCGAACGCCTCGCGGACCGCGGCCACGTCGATGCGGCCGGGATCGCCCGCCGCCTTGATCGTGTCGTTGAGCGGCACGTTGACGGCCAGGGTGATGACGACGGTGACCGCGTACAGGACGAGCGCGGCCACGATCCACGGCAGGGCCGGGCGGCCGAGGTAGGCCACCGCGGCGAGGATCGTGAACAGCAGGGCGCCGAAGAAGCCGCCCGCCATGAACCACGGATTGATGATCGCCCGGTCGATCGACTGGAACGCGCCCACGAAGGTGCGGTCGTCGGTCCGCCCGAGCCCCGGCATGATCGTGTGCGCGTACAGGCCGAAGACCCCCGCCACCAGGCCCATCGACAACGTCGCGGCCATCAGCGCCGTGATCCGCATGCCTTCCACAGAGTCCTCCCGGCGGGCTCGGCGATCTCGTCCGGCCCTCACGATCCCATCGGCTCCTTTCGCCGACCTGTCGTGAACCTGTCGCGCCTGCCACGCCGAACCCGGCGGCACCGGCGAAAGGGGCCGGTCCGCGCGGCGCAAGGTTTGTGCAAGAACGACGACATCGCCGGTGGCTACCGTCGTCGGTGCGGAGAAAGGTTCGCGTGCCGGCGTCGCGTCTCCCCACATGCCTCTGATGGATGCGAAGGAGGTCGATGTGATCGTTTTCAGGGTGCTCGGCGCGTTGGAGGTGGAGCGCGACGGAAGGACGCTCCCGATCGGCGCCGGCAAGCAGCGGATCGCGCTGGCGACGCTGCTGCTCCACGCGAATCAGCACGTGTCGATGGACCGCCTGGTCGACCGGCTGTGGCACGACGACCCCCCGCTCGATCCGCGGGCCGCGATCCACACCCACCTGACCCGGCTCCGATCCGCCCTGAACGAGGGCCGGGGCAGATCGGGGCCGATCGAGACCGGTGGCGGCGGGTACCTGCTGCGCGCGGCCCCGGAGTCGGTGGATCTGCTCCGGTTCCGGCAGCTGGTGGCCGGGGCGGCGGTGGCGGACGGGGAGGCGAAGGGCCTGCTGCTTCGGCAGGCACTCGGGCTGTGGCGCGGGCCGATGCTCTCCGACGTGCCGTCGGACGTGCTGCACCGCGACGACGTGCCGTCCGTGCTGGCGGAGCGGGCGCACGCTCAGGAGGAGTGGTTCGAGCTCGCGTGGCGCTCCGGTCAGGGCCCGCAGATCATCGGCGAGCTGCGGGCGGCGCTGACAGGCTTCCCGCTGAGCGAACGGCTGGGCACCCGGCTCATGCTCTGCCTCTACCAGGGCGGCCGGCAGGCGGAGGCGCTGCAGGTCTACGAGACGGTGCGCAAGGGGCTCCGGGACGAGTTCGGCCTGGAGCCGGGCCCGGAGATGCGGCGGGTGCAGGCGCTCGTCCTGCGCCAGGAACCGGTGGAGCCCGTCGCCGCCCTCACGTCTCAGGAATCGGTGAAGCCCGTGACCGACCCCACGCCGCGGGAATCGGTGAAGCCCGTGACCGCCTCCATGCCGCAGGTGAGGCCCGAGGTGGCCGTGCCCCCCGGCGTCGGGCGGCTGCCGGCGGACGTGCGGGCCTTCACCGGGCGGGCGGCGCAGGTGGAGGCCCTGACGGCGACGCTGGAGCGGGCGGGGGTGGCGGCGATCGCCGGAACGGGCGGCATCGGGAAGTCCGCGCTGGCCGTCCACGTCGCCCACCGGGTCGCCGGCCGGTTCCCCGACGGGCGGCTGTACGTCGATCTGCGGGGCGCCACGCCCGACGTTCCCCCGCTGGGGCCGCGTGAGGCACTGGGGCGCATCCTGCACGCGATGGGTGTGCCGGCCTCGGCGGTCCCCGACGACGTGGAGGCGGCGGCGAGCCTGTTCCGTTCGATGACGGGGACCAGCCGCCTGCTGCTGGTGCTGGACAACGCGCGCGACGCCGGGCAGGTGCGTCCGCTGCTGCCCGGCGGCAAGGGGTGCGGCGTGCTGGTGACCAGCCGCCGGATGCTCACCTCGCTCGACGGGGTCCGGCACCTGCAGCTGGACGTGCTGCCGGAGGCGGACGCGCACGCGCTGCTCGGCCGCCTCGTCGGCGCCCCGCGGCTCGCGGCCGAGCCGGAAGCGAGCGCGGAGATCGTACGGCGCTGCGGCGGCCTGCCGCTGGCGCTGTCCATCGTGGCCGCGCGGCTGGCCGGCCGCCCTGACCGGCCGGTCGCGGCCATGGCCGCCCGCATGCGGAGCGCCGGACCGTCGCCGGACGGCGGGCTGGAGGACGACGACCGGACCGTCCGCGCGAGCTTCATGGTGAGTTACGAGGATCTGCTCTCCTCGCCGGTCGGCGAGGCCGCCGCGCGCGTGTTCCGGCTGCTCGGGCTCTTCGACGGCCACGACATCGGCGTGCCGGCCGCCGCCGCGCTGGCCGACGTGCCCGCCGAGCAGGCCGAAGGGCTGCTGGAGCTGCTGGTGGACGCGCAGCTGGTGCGGACGTGCGCGCCGGGCCGGTATCGCATGCACGACCTGCTGCGCCTGTTCGCCCGCGAGCTCTCGGCACAGGACCGCGACGCGGCCCGCCCGGTGCGGCGGATGCTGCACTTCTACCTGGCCACCGCGCGCCGCGCCGTCGGCGTGCTCAGCCTGCCGCAGCTCTGGCGGGCCGAGGTGGGTCCGGCCATCCCGGCGAGCAGCGGCCTCCTGCTGGACACGCGCGAGGAGACGCTGGCCTGGGCCGACGACGAGGCGTACAACGCGGTGGCCGTGGTGCGGCAGGCGGCCAGGGGCGAGGACGACGATCTGACCGTGGGGCTGGCCACGGCGCTGTCGTACGTGCTGTTCACCCGCGGGCGGTGGCGGCAGGAGCTGCAGATCTGCCGGACCGCGCTCGTCGCCGCCATCCGATCGCGCAACGCGCTGTACCGGGCGATCATCCATCAGAACCTGGGCACCGCGCTGTCGGCCCGGGAGCGGATGGCCGGCGCCGTACCCCATCTGGAGCAGGCACTGCGGGCCTATCGAGAGGTGGGCGTGCCCCGCCACGAGGCGACCCTGCTCGACGATCTGGGCAGCGCCAGCTGCCGCGAGGGCCGTTACGCCGAGAGCGTCGACTATCACCGGCAGGCGCTGAAGGTCCACCGCAGTCTGGGAAACCGGCTCGGCGAGGGGATCACGCTGTCCAACCTCGGGCTCGCCCACCAGCGGATGGAACGTTACCGGGAGGCCTTCCACCTGCACGGCAAGGCCATCGCCATCTTCCGCTCCAGCGGCAACGGGCGGCTCCACGCGGCCGCGCTGGGCAACCTCGCCGAGGCCTGCCGCCTGTCCGGCCGGGCGGAACGTGCCATCCGCCATTTCGAGCAGGCCCTCGACATCGACCGCCGCGCGGGGCACGGCGGCTCGTACGGGCACGCCGAACGCCTGTGGGGACTCGGCAGGGCCCTGCACGATCTGGGCAAGTCGTACGACGCCCGCCTGTGCTGGGACGAGGCCGCCACGATCCTGCACGACCTCGACCTCATCTCCGCAGGGGAGAAGCGCCACATCCAGACGAGCACGACACCCGAGACCCCAGAGGTCATCCAGCGACAGTTGTGACCTGCCGGACGCACCACGGCGAGAAAGGGCTGCCATGGAACTCGACGACGCGCCGCGATTCCGCGTGCTCGGCCAGCTGGAGGTCGTCAGGCGGGGGAGCCCGGTCACCGTCGCGGCCGCCAAGCAGCGGGTCGCGCTGGCCGCCCTGCTGCTCCAGGCCAATCACCTGGTCACCAGCGACGAGCTGATCGAGCGGATCTGGGGGAGCGAACCGCCCGCCAACCCGTTCGCCTCCCTGTACACGCACATGGCCCGGCTCAGACGCACCCTGCGTGGCGGCCGGGAGCTGATCAGGACGCACGACCTGGGCTATTCGATCCAGGTCACCCCGGAGACGCTCGACGTCCTGCGCTTCCGCCGGCTCACGGAGCTGGCGACCGAGGCGCGGGCCCGCGACGACGCCGCGCGGGAGGCGCGGCTGCTCCGCGAGGCCCTGGCGATGTGGCGGGGGCCCGTGCTCGCCGACGTCGCTTCGGCGTCCCTGCACCGCGACGTCGTGCCGATCCTGGAGGAGGAGCGGCTGCGGGCGCAGGAACGCTGGTTCGAGGTGTCGATCAGCCGGGGGGAGCCGGCCGAGGTGATCCCGGATCTGCAGGCGGCCGTGGACGCTCACCCGTCGCACGAACGCTTCTGGGCCCAGCTGATGGTCGCCCTGTCGCGGACCGGACGCCAGTCGGAGGCGCTGCGTACGTACCGGAAGGTGCGCGATCTGCTGGGCGAGCTCGGCCTGGACCCCGGCCCGAAGATCCAGCAGGCGCGCCGGGACATCACCGCGCCACCCGAACCCGCCCCCGACCCCCCACCGCGGCGGCGCGCCGACGCCGCCCCCGAGCCCGCCGCCGGGCCCGCTTTCGGACCCGCCGCCGGACCCGGTGCCGGGCCTGCCTCCGCGCCCGCCCTCGGCTCCGCCGCCGGACCCGCCGCCGCGCCCGCCTGCGCGCCCGCTTTTGCGCCGGTTGAACGGCCCGCCGAGCTGCCCGCCGACAACGGCGCGTTCACCGGCCGGGCCGCCGAGGTGGAGTTCCTGCGCGATCACATGACGGCCGGCCGCCGGCACCCGGCGATCGTCGCGATCACCGGCGCCGGCGGCGTGGGCAAGTCGGCGCTGGCCGTCCACGTCGCCCACCGCGTCGCCGGGCACTTCCCCGACGGCCAGCTGTACGCGGACCTGCGGGGCGCCACCCTCGACGGCGAGCCGCCGCGACCCGTCGAGGTGCTGGGGCGGTTCCTGCGTTCCCTGGGCGTGGCGGAGCCGGCCGTCCCGGACTCGGCCGAGGAAGCCGGGGCCCGCTTCCGATCGCTGACCAGCGGCCGGCGCCTCCTGGTCGTCCTGGACAACGCCCGCGACGCGGACCAGGTGCGCCCGCTCATCCCCGGAGGGCTCGGCTGCGGCGTCGTCATCACGTCACGGCGCCTGCTCGCGCCCATCGGCGGGGCCGTCCACCGCGACCTCGGCGTCCTGCCCGGCGAGGACGCGGGCCTCCTGCTGTCGCGGCTCGTCGGCCCGGAGCGCATCGAGGCGGAGCCGCAGGCGGTGGCCGACGTGGTACGCCTGTGCGGCGGCCTGCCCCTGGCGCTGACCGTAGTCGCCGCGCGCCTGGCCGCCCGGCCGGCCTGGACCGTGACCGCGATGCGCGACCGGCTCGCGACCGAGCCGCGCCGGCTGGCCGAGCTGCAGGTGGACGGCCGGGCGGTGCGGGCCGGCTTCGAGGCGGGCTACCGGGACCTCGTGACCGGCGGGGACGACGCGGCCGCGCGGCTGTTCCGGCTGCTGGGCGCGCTCGGCTGCGCGGACGTCGGCGTGGAGGCCGCCGCGGCGCTGGCCGGCCTGTCCGCCGGCCGCGCCGACGAGCTCCTGGAGAGCCTGGTCGCGTGCCGGCTGCTCGACGCCCCCGGTCCCGGCCGCTACCACATGAACGACCTGCTCCGCCTGTACGCCCGGGAGCGCGCGCAGGCGTGCGACGCCGGCCAGGTCGTCGACGCGGCCGTACGCCGGGTCCTGCACTGCTACCTGGCGACCGGCCGCAGCGCGACGCCGCTGCTCGACCCGGCGGCCGGGTGGCGCGCCGCCCTGGGGCCCGCGACCGGCGGCGACCGGAGGACGGTCCTGGCCGGCCCCCGGGACGTGCACGCCTGGGTGGACGCGGAGGCCGCCAACATGGTGACCCTCGTCCGCCTGGCGGCCGGCCGGGACGACGACCTGACCGTCGCGCTGGTCGCCGCGCTCGCCTACCCCCTCCACGTACGCGGACGCTGGCGCCAGGAGCTCCTGATCGCCGAGCTCGGCGTGGAGAGCGCGGAACGCACGGGGAACGTGGCCTACCAGGCGTTCGCCTACACCGGCCTGGGCACCGCCAGGTCCCAGCTGGGCCACCTGGCGGAGGCGGACCAGTGTTTCGAGCGGGCTCTCGGCGACTACCGCCGCATCGGCGACACCCGGCGGGCGGCGGTCGTGCTCGACCATACGGGGACCGTGTGCCGGCGCATGGGGATGCCCGATCGGGCCGTCGAGCGCCACCTGGAGGCCCTGCGCCTGCATCGCGCCCATGCCGACCGCCGCCACGAAGGCGTCACGCTGACGAACCTGGGCCTGGCCCACCAGCGGGCCGGGCGGTTGGGCGCGGCGTTCGACGCCCATCGCCAGGCCGTGGCCGCCCTCCGGACCGCGGACGCCCTCCGGCCGCTGGCCGGAGCGATCGGGAACCTGGCCGAGACCCACCGGCTCGCGGGGGACCCGGACACGGCGGTGGAGCGGTACCGGGAGGCGCTGGCGCTCGACGGGACCGGCGGGCACGGCGGCTCCTACGGCGAGGCCGCACGCCTGTGGGGGCTGGGCCGGGCCTACCACGACCTGCGCCGGGCGGGCGAGGCACGCGAGTGCTGGCGCGAGGCCGCCGAGGTGCTGCGGCGCCTCGGCCTCATCTCGCCCGCCGAGCAGCGCGCCATCCGCGCGAGCGCCATCCCCCACCTGCCGGACGTCATCGAACGCCACCTTTGAGCCTGCGGGTGGTGCCGGTCAGCTCACGGGAACGGAGCGGGCTCGCGACTGCCGCCTTACGGATGGCCAGGCGGTGGACCTCTGCTCGCGGCTGCCTTTGATCATGGCCGCGCGTGGCCGAGCGGCCCGCATAGGATGGCCGTAGATCCAAGGCGCGACGGGGGAAACGCCGCCTCCCCACCCGCCCGTGCTGTCGTCCCTCATTTCGCGACGTCAGGATGAATGTGGATATAAGGTCAGATGCCGGATTCCGGTTCGGGGTTTTGGGACCGCTCGAAGTCTTACGTGACGGCCGGCCGCTCTCCCTTCCGGCGGCCAAGCAGCGGATCGTGCTCGCCACCCTGCTCCTGCGCGCCAACCAGCACGTCTCGCCGGACGAGCTGATCGAGCGGGTCTGGGCCGACGCCGTTCCCCACAACGCCCGCAGCGCGTTGTACACCCATGTGGCGCGGTTGCGCCGCGCACTGGGCGAGGACCCGGGCGGTGACGGCTCCCACCGGCTGATCCGTACCTCCAACGACGGCTACGTCATCGACCTGCCGACCGGGGCGCTGGACCTGTCGCGGTTCCGGGAGCTGGTCGCGCGGGCCGGCGCCGGCCAGGACGCCGCCGGTGAGGCGGATCTCCTCGGCCGCGCGCTGGGGCTGTGGCGCGGTCCCGTGCTGGCCGGCGTTCCGTCGGAGTCGCTGCACCGTGACGAGGTGCCGCTGATCGTGGAGGAGCGGCTGCGGGTCGTCGACCGGTGGTTCCAGCTCGGCCTGCGGCTCGGCCGCGACGACGAGATGGTCAAGGTCCTCAAGGAGGCGACCGCGGAGCATCCGTTCCACGAGCGGCTGTGGGCCCAGCTCCTGGTCGCGCTGCATCGGTCCGGCCGCCGGGCCGAGGCGCTGGAGACCTACCGGAGCGTCGTCGCCCTCCTGCGCGACGAGCTGGGCGTCGACCCCGGTCAGGAGCTGGTCCGCCTGCACTCCGCCATCCTGGCCGACGACCCCGGGCCCGCCCGCGTGCTCGACGAGGGCCACCTCCCGCCGGCCGCTCAGCCGCTCGACGAGGAGGACGACTCGCCGCCGAGCCTGGTACGCCCCCAGCAGCTGCCCTCCGACCTCGCCTCCTTCACCGGACGCCGCGGCGAGCTGGCGGCCCTGGACGCCCTCCTCGACCGCGAGGACGCGCACGCGTCGCCGCCGATCGTGATCGCCGCCATCAGCGGGATGGGCGGAGTGGGCAAGACGGCGCTGGCCGTGCACTGGGCGCACTCGGTCGTCGACCGGTTCCCCGACGGCGTGCTCTACCTCAACCTGCGCGGTTTCGGGCCGGGCACGCCCGTCGAGCCCCATGCCGCGCTGGAGCTGCTGCTCAACGCGCTGGGCGTGGTCGGGCAGCGGGTCCCCGCGGAGACGGACGCCCGCTCGGCGCTGCTGCGCAGCGTGCTGGCCGGGCGGCGGGTCCTGATGCTGCTCGACAACGCCCGCGACGCCGCCCAGGTGCGCCCGCTGCTGCCGGGCTCGCGCTCGTTCGTGCTGGTCACCAGCCGCAACCAGCTGCGCGGCCTGGCCGTACGGGAAGGGGCGCGGCTCGTCGTCCTCGGCCAGTTCTCGCCCGGCGAGTCGACCGCCCTGCTGACCACGATCCTCGGCCCGGAACGGATCGGCGCCGAGCCGTGGGCCGCCGCCGAGCTGGCTCAGTCGTGCGTGCACCTGCCGCTGGCGCTGACGATCGCGGCCGAGCACGCGATGTACCGCCCGCACAGCCCCCTGCACGGCCTGGCCGAGGAGGTGCGGGCCCAGCGGAGCCGGCTGGACGCGCTGGTCACCTCTGACGACCACGAGGCGAGCGTGCGGGCGGTGCTCTCCTGGTCGTACCTGGCGCTGGAGCCGCCGGCGGCGCGCATGTTCCGGCTGCTGAGCCTGCATCCCGGTCCCGACGTCGGCCCGGGGGCGGCGGCCGCGCTGGCGGGCGTCCCGGTCGCCGAGGCGCGGCGGCTGCTCGACGTCCTGGCCGACCGGTCGCTGCTGGAGAGACCCGGGCCGGCACGGTACCGCTTCCACGACCTGCTCCACGCGTACGCCGCCGAGCAGAGCGTCCGCGCGGACGGCGCGGCCGAGCGGACGGCCGCCGTCCGCCGCGTGCTCAACTGGTACCTCCACACCGCGACCCGCGCCGCGGACCTGGTCGAACCCACCAGGAGACGCTTCCCCGACGTGACCGACCGCGCCCCCGCCGAGCCGCCCGCGCTGGACGGCCCGCAGGACGCGCCGGTGTGGGTGGAGGAGGAACGGGCCGGCCTCGTGGCGGCGGTCGCGCTGTCGGCCGAGCAGGGATGGGACGACTTCACCTGGCGGCTGGCGCACGCGCTCTGGCGGTTCTTCCTCATCCGCGGGCACGTACGCGACTGGATCGACACGCATCTGCGGGCGCTCGACGCCGCGCGCAACACCGGCGACCCCCGCGTCCTGGCCGAGACGATGAAGAACCTCGGCTTCGCGTACTGGCGGGCCGGGCACCTCGCCGAGGCGCTCGACTATCACGGCCGGGCGCTCGCCCTCGACCAGGAGAGCGGCGACGGGTGGGGCGAGGCCAAGACGCGCAACCATCTGGGGTTCATCCACGACCGCGCGGGCCACTTCGCCGAGGCGCTGCGCCAGCAGCAGCGCTCCCTGGTCCGCTACCGGGAGGCGGGCGACCTGTGCGGCCAGGGCCGCGCGCTCGTCGGCATCGGCAACGCCTACCGTCAGCTCGGGCATCTCAGCGCGAGCATGGTCCACCTCAAGAGGGCGCTGGCCATCACCCGCGAGATCGGCGACCAGTGGGGCGAGAGCCTGGCCCTCATCGCCATGGGCTTCACCCGCCTGACCGGCGGCTGCGGCGCGGAGGCCACCCGGCCTCTCTACCGGGCCCTGGCCATCTCCCGCGCGATCGGCGACCGCTGGGGGGAGGGCATGGCCCTCATCGTGATCGGCCTCGGCCTGCTGATCGACGGCGAGTACGGGGACCCGTCCCACCCGCTGTGCCAGGCGCTCACCATCTCCCGCGAGATCGGCGACCGCTGGAGCGAGAGCCTCGCGCTCACCGCCATGGGATTCGCCAGCCTGGCCTCCGGGCGGAACGCGGAGACCACGCGCTACCTGCGGCGCGCGCTCACCGTCAGCCACGAGATCAGGTGCATCGCCGGCGCCGACGACCTGCTCCACGAGGCGTTCCGCACCGCCATGCCGCGGGCCGGCCACCAGACGCTCGTCTCCACGCTGTCCTTCCACACCCGCCTGCAACTCAGGCTGGCCGCCGTGGACGCCCCTCGCGCGCTCGGCCCCTCCCCGCGATGAGCATCGCCGTGCCTGCACCTGACCGATCAGGGGCCGGGTTCGCGCCCGGTCGCCCGGGAACGGAACCGCGACGGCGAGACGCCGGCCCACGCCACGAACGCCTGCCGTAAGGACTCGGCCGAGGTGAACCCGCACCGGCGGGCGATGGCCGCGACCGGCTCGCGCGATCCGGCGAGCAGCTGGGAGGCCGCCTCCAGCCGCGCGTCGCGGACCAGCCGCGACGGGGTCCGCCCGACGTGCTCGACGAACAGCCTGCTCAGATGCCGCTCGCTCACCCCGGCGAGCGCGGCCAGCCGGGGGACGCTCAGATCGCCGTCGAGGTTGCTGATCACGTGGTCGACGACCCGCCGGACCAGGACCTGGTCGGAGTGCGGGATCCGGTTGAACAGGCTCACCTGCGCCTGGTTGCCGGGACGCTTCAGGTAGGCCACCATGCCCATGGCCACGCGGCGGGCGATCTCGGACCCGTGGTCCTCCTCGATGAAGGCCAGCGTGAGGTCGAGGGCGGCGGTGACCCCGCCCGACGTCGCGACCGCGCCGTCCCGGATGAAGATCGGCGCCGGGTCGACGTTGACCCGCGGGTAGCGCGCGGCGAGCTGCCCCGCGTAGTACCAGTGCGTGGTGGCCCGGCGGTGGTCGAGCAGCCCGGCGGCGGCCAGCACGCTCGCCCCGGTGCACACCGACGCGACCCGCCGCGACAGCCCGGCGAGCCGCCGGACCTGGCTGACGAACCGGGGGTTGGCGGCGGCGGCCGCGTGCCCCCGCCCGCCGGAGATCACCAGGGTGTCGATCGGGCCGTCCATCCCGTCGACCCGGTGCTGCGCGGACAGCTCGAGCCCGGAGTCGCAGCGCACGGGCCGGCCCATCGGCGTCGCGAACACGACCTCGTACGCCGGGTCGGCGCCCTGCTGGTTGGCGTGGTCGAACCCGGTCGTCACGGACGCCACGTCAACGAGCTCGATGCCGTCGTAACCGATCATGACGATCAGCCGTGCCACCATGGCCACATCGTACGGGTGTGCCGCTCGCCACGGCGATCCCCGGACCTCCCGCCTCGCCGGCGCGGGGGCCGCGGCCCACTACGATGATCAACAACTGTGGTCGTCACCTGGGGGCGGTAGAAGTTGTCAGGGCCAGAACGCGTTCGTGCCGTCCTGGAGAGCAAGCTCGTGCAGCGGGCCGTCATCGCCGTGATCGTCGTCAACGCGGTCACCATCGGATGCGAGACGAGCGCGTACCTGATGGAGCAGGCCGGCGGGCTGCTGCACGCCGTCGACCGGATCGCGCTGGCGATCTTCACGGTCGAGATCGCCGCCCGCCTGTACGCCTACCGCAGGTCGTTCTTCGCCGACCCCTGGAACTGGTTCGACGCCGCCATAGTGGCCATCGCGCTCGTCCCGGCCTCCGGGCCCACGTCGGTGCTGCGGTCGCTGCGCATCCTGCGGGCGCTGCGGCTGGTCTCGGCGGTGCCCAGCATGCGGCGCGTGGTGGGCGCGCTGCTGACCGCCCTGCCCGGGATGGCCTCCATCATCGGCCTGCTGGTACTGATGATCTACATCGCGGCGGTGATCTCCACGAAGCTGTTCGGGGAGCTCGTGCCCGACCGCTTCGCCGACCTGCCGAGCTCGCTGTTCACCCTGTTCCAGATCATGACCGGCGACGACTGGGGCAACGTCGCGCAGGAGGTGATGGAGCACAAGCCGTGGGCGTGGGTGTTCTTCATCGTCTACATCCTGATGTCCACCTTCGTCGCGCTGAACCTGTTCATCGCGGTGGTGGTCAACGCCATGCACGAGACTGAGCCGTCCCCGGCGGAGACCCGCGCGCAGTCGGAGCTGGAGGAGGTGAAGCAGGAGCTGGCGGCGGTCAACGCCAAGCTCGACCAGCTGCTGACGCGCGAGCCCGCGCCCGCGACCGGCAAGGGCCCCTGAGCGGCCTTCCTACCGCCGCTGCCGCTGCCGTCGCCGCCGCTTGCCGCCGTAGAGGCCGACCATCAGCGAGACGCCGAGGGCCGCCAGGGCGACCTGGACGGCGAGCTCGATCCAGTCGACGCCGCCGGTGTCGGCGACCCCGAGAGCGGTGGCGATCGCGGTGCCGGCGAGCGCCGCGACGACGCCGATCGCGATCGTGAGCCAGATGGGGATGCGCTGCCGCCCCGGGATGACCAGCCGCCCGAGGGCGCCGATCACGATGCCGATGATGAGTCCGGAAAGGATGCCGGTGATCGCCATGCTGAACTCCCCGACGCTCGATGGTCCGTCTGTCCCGCACAACGAACGCGCTCCGGGGCCGGTTCCTGCCGCTCACGCGGGGGGCAGGTCGCACGGTAGCAACGGGCCCTCGCGGGGAACATATGGCCAGGTCAGCCCCGTGTAGACGGGATGGGCTGACGTGCTGAAATCGGGGGGTTCAGCGTCCATGACCATGAAACCAGCGGCAGTGCACCGCGTCTCACTGGCCACGTCCTTGGCGGTGGGGGCGTTCGCCCTCGCCGCCTGCGGCGGCGATCCGGCGGGGCGGGACACGACCATGATGTCCGGAGCCGTGCCGGCCGCGTCGGCGAGTGCCACGCCGAAAGTCGCTTTCGACGATGCCGACGTGATGTTCGCGCAGATGATGATCACGCACCACCAGGAAGCCATCGAGATGGCCGAGCTGGCCACGGCGCGGGCGACATACGAGGAGACCAAAGAACTGGCGGAGAAGATCAAGTCCGGGCAGCAGCCGGAGATCGAGACCCTGCAGGGCTGGTTGAAGGAGTGGGGCAGGACCACGCCGGTCAGCGAGGCGGGACACGATGCGCCGGCCGGCGTCTCCGACGCGAACGTCAAGACACTGCTGGACTCCCGGGGCTCGGCCTTCGACAAGGAGTTCCTCACGATGATGATCGATCATCACGAGGAGGCGATCGCCATGGCCCGGGTCGAGCGGAAGCACGGGAAGAGTTCGAAGGCCAAGAAGCTGGCCGATCGGATCATGAAGGAACAGCAGGCCCAGGTGACGCAGATGAAGAAGCTTGTCGCCCGGATTCCATGACGCGAGGGTCTCGACCGGACGGGAGGTCACGGGGCCGGCCGGCCTCGCGTCCGGGCGGGGGTCACGCAGGCGAGCGCGACGGGGAGCGCCGCCCGCACCGACGTCTACCTGGTCGGCGGCGACCGGGGTCGCGCGGGTCAGCGATAGCGGAGGCCGCGATCTGAGCGTCACTTCTCGCAGGTGAGGCGGGGTTCGGGGTCGTAGACGGTGTGGAAGCGCTGCTTGCGCAGGACCTTGCCGTCCTTCTTGAAGATGCGCCACACGTCGATGGCGAAGCCCTCCGACCCGCTCATGGGGATGCAGTCGGCCCCCTTCTCGCTGAGGGTCTCGATGGGCTTGACGTTGTAGCGCTCCGAGCTCTGCGACTCGATGTCGTAGCGCTTGGTGCTCCAGAACTGCACGGTGACCGAGGTGTTCGTGTACGAGGTCTTGATCAGGACGCCGTGACGGGAGTCGTTGCGCCAGCGGAAGTCCGGCTGGGGGTAGGAGACGGTGGACTCGCGCCCGGCCGGGTAGCGGGAGATGTAGTACTGGTGGGCCCGGTGCTGGACGTCCTGGAAGCCGCCGAAGAAGACGGCGTTGAACATGGTGGTGGCGAACTGGGAGACCCCGCCGCCGACGTCGTTGACGAACCGGTTGTTGAGGATCATCGGCGCCTCGACGAAGCCGCGGGCCTTGTCGCGCTTGCCGACCACGTCGTTGAGGGAGAAGGTCTCCCCGGGCTGCACCACGTAGCCGTCCACGATGTCGGCGATGGTGTGGATGTTGGTCACGCGGGGCGCGCAGCACGGATACTGCGTGGTGAACGAGCTGACCTGCTCCGTGACGCCGAGCTTCGCCGCCTCGGCCGTGCTCACCCGGGGCTGCCGCGCCGTGGCGGGCAGGTCGACGCGGCGGCTGCCCGCCGCCACGGCCTCGGCGATGGCCGGGCCGAGCGCCTTGATGTCGGCGCCGCGGCCGGCCCGGGAGGGGACGACCTTCGGCTTGCCCTTGACGATCGTGAAGGAGGCGTCCTTGGGCGGCGTGATCAGCAGCGACTTGGCCATGTCCGCGGAGATCTCGCCGGCGTCGTACGACGGGCGCAGGCCGCCCTTGCCGTCGGCGACGAAGCGCAGGCCGGCGGCCAGCTGCTCCCTGGACACGGTGGCCTGCTTGCCGCCGCTGGCCAGCGTGAGCGGGGAGGCGATCGCGGTGCGCGCGGTGCCGGCGGCGACCTCCTTGACCTGGGCGGCGGTGAGCGCGGGCGGCGTCACCTGGAGCTTCAGCTCGACGGATTTGCGCC
Source organism: Nonomuraea sp. JJY05 (assembly GCF_043496855.1). Taxonomy (NCBI): domain Bacteria; kingdom Bacillati; phylum Actinomycetota; class Actinomycetes; order Streptosporangiales; family Streptosporangiaceae; genus Nonomuraea; species Nonomuraea sp. JJY05. Next base: position 19,333 of record NZ_JBIEIS010000006.1, on the reverse strand, counting down.
CGGCCGCGAAGGCCGCCCGCACCGCCTGGGCCGCCCCGTCGCGGTCCAGCGTGCGTCCGGGCCTGGGCAGGATCGTGCGCGGCTCCAGCCCCTGGTAGCGGACGCCACCCTGCACCGGCTTGGCGTCGACGCTCTTGGCCAGGTCGGCGAGCCCGGCGGCCAGCCGCTGCTCGTCCACGAGGACCCGGGGCGGGAGCTGCCGGCTGCCGAACAGGGAGCGGGCGATGCCGGCCGGGGTGGCGGCCCCGGCCATCGCGGCCTCGACGGTGGCCCGGGCGTCGAAGTCCAGGCCCAGCTCGGCGGGCGTGAGCTGGACCCGCTTGCCGCCCGCGACCAGCGTCATCGGCTGCCGTACGCGCTGGGCCAGCTGCCCGTCGAGGTGCGAGCGGGCGGCTTCGGGCGCCAGCCCGCCGATGTCCACGCCGTCCACGCGCGTGCCCGGGGGGACCTTGCCGGCGAGCGAGATGGCGGGCACGGCGTAGCCGAGCACCGCGACCAGGACGACGGCGGCGGTGATGATGAGCACGCGCCGCGAGCGAAGGGCGCTCACGACGGCACCAGGGTGTGCATGAGGCCCGGGTGCGGGCCGCCGGCCGGGCAGGTCCCGGATCCGGTAACTGTGATGTCCATTTGGTCTTGGATACGGCTGGCGACCCGTTCAGAGTTCTCCGCCGACCTGACCTGCAGTGATGCCCGGGGGTCGCGCATAGTGACGGAGTGTACTAGCAGATGTAGTAGGGAAGTCACCGCCGGACGACGGGGACCGGCTGGTCACGGCGGGCGGCCTCCGCCCTGACCCGCTTGCGCAGCTCCTTCGCGTGCCGGAGGAACGACCACGTACGGCTCACCGGACCGCCGGTCAGGCTCCAGTCGGTCAGCGCCCGCTCCACCTCGACCTCCAGCAGGTCGCCCGAGCCCGTCGTCGATCCCAGCAGCACGACGTTCTCCTGCCCGCCGGTCCCCGACGACCAGTGGAACGTCAGGCACACCGGCCCCGGCGTGCCCGTCACCCCGGCGGGCAGCAGCACCTCGAACCCGCGGCCCGTACGGACGACCGAGCGGGCACGCACCGTCACCGGCAGGCCGTCGGCCACCATCGACACGACCGGGGCGCCGAGCCGCATCGCCCGCGCGGCGAAGGGCCGCCAGTCCACCGGCGGCGCCGACCGGCTCGGCAGCCGGGGCCCCGACGGCGCCAGGTCGGACCGGGGGAACCTCGTCCCGCTCGGGCAGCTCCAGCCGCGGGGCGCGGCGGAGAGATCGCCCTCCGGCCACCAGGTGACGCGTTCGGGGGTCACCTCCACGTAGATGCGGGCGAAATACCAGGTCAGCCCCCTGAGCAGGAACAACGGGGCGCCGGCGAGCCCGCTCCCGGCCTTGGCCGGCGCCTCGCCGACGTACCGGTCGGTGTTGGCCTGCAGGTCGGCGTCGCGGACGGCGGCCCGCCCCTGGACGAGCACCACGGGCGGCCGGTCGAGGCCGCTGCCCGCGGGGTCGGAGTACAGCAGCGCCACCCGCGGGTCGCGGCGGGCGCGTTCGGCCTTGTCGGGGTAGGACAGGCCGGTCGTGACGTCGAGCGTCCCGTCCCTGCCGACGTACGGCGTGACGGGCCAGGTCACCGGGCGGCCCGCCCGGGTCAGCGAGGTGTACTCGCACACGAACGAGCGCTCGAACACCTGCCGCACCTCCGCGGGCAGGACGCCGCCCTCGGGGGCCGCGGTCGTGAAGCCGGTCTGACGTCCTCGTGCGATCATCGCCTGTCTCCCTTCCGTCCTCAGGAAGACAGTGTGCGCAAGGCCTCTCCTGAACGGCTTGGCGCGCACTTGCAGACGTCTTGGGCCCCCGGCTCGACGCCGTCGAGCCGGGGGAAGGCCGGGCTACGGGTTCCATCTGATGGTGGGGTTGACGCCGCCGGTCCAGTTGAAGGTGGCCATGTTGTCCCACTGGTCGCCGGTCCCGTTGATGTTGGCCGGGTCCCAGCCGTTGCCCTGGATGGCGTACCAGGTCGGCTCCCAGTAGAAGACGCCGATCGCCCCGGCGCTGCGGGCGGTGTTCTGGACGGCGGTGAAGTTGCTCGCCTGCCCCGCCCAGGTGGCCGGGTAGCCGGAGCACGGCGCCGAGCCGCCGATCACGTTCGGCTCGCTGTCGGCGTTGTTCGCGGTGAACGGGTAGGCGGTCTCCGCCACGATGACGGGCTTGCCGTAACGGGTCCGGGCGTCGTTGATCACGCTGGAGAGGGTGGACAGCGAGCCGTGCCACATGCAGTAGTACGACAGGGCGGTGAGGTCCCACGGCACGCCCTTGGCGCGGATCCCGTCATAGAACCAGCGGGCGTTCGCGAGGCTGTCGGCGTCCGCGGTGTGAATGATCACCTGGCTGCCGCCGTTGCACGCCTTGGTCGCGTTGTAACCGGCTTTGAGCAGCAGGCTCAGGTTGGTGAAGTCGTTGTTGATGACCTTGCCGTCGTTCCAGAGCATGCCGACGTTGATCTCGTTGCCGATCTGCACGCTGTCGGGGGTGGTGCCCTGCGCCTTGAGGCTGTTGCAGACGTCGTAGGTGTAGTTGTAGACGTCCGTCTGGAGCTGGGCGATGCCATGACCGGCCCACGCCGCCGGCTTGAACTGCTTGCCCGGGTCGGCCCAGGTGTCCGAATAGTGGAAGTCGATCATCAGGCCGAGGCCCTTGGCCTTGACCGTCCTGGCGTAGGCCAGCACCTTCGCCTTGTTGTTGTAGCCGCTCGCCGGGTTGTTCCAGACGCGCAGCCGGACGTAGTTGACGCCGGCGCCGGTGAGGATGTCCAGCGGGTCGGCGGCCGTCCCGGCGGCGTTGTAGTACCTGGCCCCCAGGTCCAGGCTGCGCTGGAGCGAGGAGACGTCGGCGCCGCGCATGCTCAGCGTGGCGGCCTGTGCGGGCGTCGCCGGTGCGAGCGCGATCAGCGCCGCGAGCGTCAGCAGGAGAGTGACCCGGAGCCTTCGTAAGTGGTACGTGGTCATGATCGGTCCCGTTGATAGAGCCGAAATCCGGACTGTGTGTGCACGTTCACGGACGCATGTGGCGACGAGCTACCTGCAAAATACGCCTTTGAGGGGCGAAATCGGCCTTTCACGTTCTGTGAACGTTCACAGACTGCTTGAGCATGAGGATAAAGAAGAATCCGGCACTCGGGAAGAGCGAGTTTTCCGGCATCCGGGAATCGTTGTTCCGCGGTCCGGGCGGCCGAGCCACCATCGTGCACACCGGCCGCCGCACCACGAAGGAGTCGCCGTGTCGAGCATTCCCCGAGATCAGTGGTACGTCGCCGCGTACGGGCGCGAGATCGGCCAGGAGCTGTTCACCCGCACCATATGCGGCGAGTCCATCCTGTTCTGGCGCACCCGCGCCGGGACCGTCACCGGCGTGTCCGACCGCTGCGTGCACCGCCGCTTCCCGCTGTCGCAGCCTCCCAGCCGGCTCGTCGAGGACCAGGTGGTCTGCGGCTACCACGGCTTCACATACGGCGCCGACGGCGGCTGCGTCGCCGTCCCCGGCCAGACCAGGGTGCCGCGCACCGCCCGCCTGAAGAGCTATCCGGTCGTCGAGCAGGACTCCTTCGTCTGGGTCTGGATCGGCGACCCCGCCCGGGCCGACGCGGCCGGCATCCCGCGCGCGCCCTGGCTGGACTCGCCCGGGTACACGACGGTGTCGGGGATGGAGCCGCTCCAGGCGCGGTTCGGGCTGCTGGTGGACAACCTCATGGACCTCTCGCACGAGACGTACCTGCACGGCGGGTACATCGGCACCCCCGAGGTGGCCGCCACCCCGATCACCACCACGGTGGACGAGGAGGCCGGGATCGTCCATGTCAGCCGCCACATGGACGACGCCGAATGCCCGCCGTTCTACGCCAAGTCCACCGGGCTGACCGGCCGCATCATGCGCTGGCAGGACATCGAGTACACCCCGCCGTGCCTGTACAAGCTGCACTCGCGCATCGCCCCGCTCGGTGTGCTCCCGAACGCCGACGGCAGCGACCCGGACGCCTTCCACGTCGAGGTCGTGTACGCGATCACGCCCGAGACCGAGCACTCCACGCACGACTTCTGGGCGGTGGCCCGCGACTTCGCCCTGGACGACCAGGGCGTGTCCGACTTCCTGGCCGAGCAGAACCGCACGGTGGTGCTGCAGGACGTGACCGCGCTCGACGTGCTGGAACAGGTGATCGCGACCGAGCCGGCGGGCTACCAGGAGCTGTCGATCAACATCGACACGGGCGGGCTGGCGGCCCGGCGCATGCTGGCGGCTCTGGTGGGGCAGGGCGCTCCGGCCCGGCAGGCGTGACGAGCATGGAGCCCGGACGTCTGCCCGCCCGTCGGGGGCTGCTCCGCGTGGTGTGGCTGCCGGGGAGCGATCTGCTCGAGGGCACGTGCCACTGCGGCGCCGTGCAGGTCGCCGAGGGGCCCGTCGAGGTCTGGCAATGGCTCCTCGGCCACCCGACCGGCCACAACGCCCCCACCGACCCGACACCCCCGGACACCCCCACCGGCACGGCCGGTCAGGACACCCTCACCGGGACCGCGAGCCCCGACCCTTCTTCCGGGACGGCGCGCTCTGACGCCCTGTCGGGGACGGGGGCCGTCCGATGAGCACGGAGCGCAAGCTGGTCGTGCATGCTCGCGAGCCGGTCGCCGACGGGGTCGTCGCCCTCGACCTGCGCGACCCGGCAGGCGCCGAGCTGCCCGCGTGGGAGCCCGGCGCGCACATCGACCTCGTGCTCGGCGGCGACCGCGTCCGCCAGTACTCGCTGTGCGGCGACCCGGCCGACCGAACGGCCTGGCGCGTCGCCGTGCTGCGCGAGCCGGACGGCCGGGGCGGCTCGGCGTACGTGCACGAGGACCTCCACCCGGGCACGGCGGTCCTCGCCCGGGGCCCGCGCAACCACTTCCCGCTCCACCCGGCGCCCCGCTACCTGTTCGTCGCCGGAGGCATCGGCATCACGCCCATCCTGCCGATGGTGCGGGCCGCCGACGCCGCCGGCGCCCGATGGCACCTGGCTTACGGCGGCCGTACGGCGGGCGCGATGGCGTTCGCCCGCGACCTCGAAGCCGCGCACGGAGACCGGGTGGAGCTGCGCCCGCAGGACGAGCACGGCCTGCTCGACCTCGACGCCCTCCTGGCGCGGGCCACGCCGGACACCCTCGTGTACTGCTGCGGCCCCGCCCCGCTGCTGGCGGCCGTCGAGCGCCGCTGCGCGGACCGGCCACCCGGCACGCTGCACGTGGAGCGCTTCGAGCCCAAGGAGGCGGCGGCTCCCGTGCGGACGGAGTCCTTCGAGATCGAACTGGCCGTCACGGGCGTCACCCTCACCGTGCCCCCGGACCGCTCGATCCTCGACGTCGTGCTGGAGGCCGGCGTACAGGTCCTATCCTCGTGCCATGAGGGGACCTGCGGCACCTGCGAGACCGCGGTGCTGGCCGGCGCGGTCGACCACCGCGACTCCCTCCTCACCTCCGAGGAGCGGGCGGTGAACGACACCATGTTCGTCTGCGTCTCCCGCGCCGCCTGCCCCAAGCTGGTTCTCGAACTCTGACCAGGGAGCCGCCGATGCAGATCCCAGCCCCCAGGCAAACGGCCGAGCGCACCGGCCCGGTCGTGGCCCGCGCGCTGCAGATTCTCGGCGCGTTCACGCCCGACCGGCGCTCGCTCACCCTCAGCGAGCTGTCCAGGCACGCCCGCCTGCCGGTCTCCACGGTGCACCGGCTGGCCGCGGAGCTGCTGGCCTGGGGCGCGCTCGAACGGGATCCGGCCGGGTGCTACCACATCGGCCTGCGGCTGTGGGAGATCGGCTCGCTCGCCCCTCGCGGCCTGGGCCTGCGCGAGGCCGCCCTGCCGTACCTGGAGGACCTGTCCCAGGTCACCCGCGAGAACGTGCAGCTGGCCGTCCGGGAGGGCACCGAGGTGGTGTTCGTCGAACGGATCGCCGGGAGCAAGGCCGTCCCGGTGCTGACCCGGGTCGGGGGCCGTTTCGCGCTCACGGCCACGGGGGTCGGGCTGGTGCTGCTCGCGTACGCTCCCGCCGAGGTGCAGGAGCAGGTCGTGGCCGGTCCCATGACCCGTTACACCGAACGGACCATGACCACCCCGCGGCAGATCCGCGCCGCGCTCGCCGACACCCGCGCCCGCGGCTACGCCGTCAGCGACCGGCAGGTCACCATGGACGCCCTGTCGGTCGCGGCGCCGATCCACGACGGCCGGGGCGACGTGGTGGCCGCGGTGTCCCTGGTGGTCCACCACGGCAGCACGTCACCCCACGCGCTCGCCCCGCTCCTGCGCACCAGCGCCCGCGCCATCTCCCGCGCGCTGCCGCCGTCCACCTCGGCTCGTGACGGGCGGGCTCGTGACGGGCCCGGTCACTCTCGGCTCGTGACGGGCCCGGTCACTCTCGGCTCGTGACGGGCCCGGTCACTCTCGGCTCGTGACGGGCCCGGTCACTCTCGGCTCGTGACGGGCCCGGTCAGCCGAGGCGGGCCAGCTCCTCCCCGCTGAGCTCCAGGTCGGCGGCGGCGATGGAGTCGAGGATCGTCTCCGGCCGGCTGGCGCCGGGGATGGGGATGACGACCGGGCTGCGGGCCAGCTCCCAGGCCAGGCAGACCCGCTGGGGGGACACGCCGCGCGCCTCGGCGATCTCGGTGAAGGCGTCCCTCTGGCTCAGCTCCCCGGTACGGCCGATGCCGCCCAGCGGCGACCAGGGCAGGAACGCCAGGCCGAGCTCGGCGCAGACGTCGATCTCGGGCTCGCTGGAGCGGAAGCGCGGCGAATACTCGTTCTGCACGCTCACCAGGCGCTCGCCCAGGATGTCGTGGGCGAGCCTGATCTGCTCGGGGTTCGCGTTCGAGATGCCGGCCATCTGGATCTTGCCGGCGTCGTGCAGGTCCTTCAGCGCGCCGATGGTCTCCGCGTACGGCACCTTCGGGTCGGGCCGGTGGTGCTGGTAGAGGCCGATGCTGTCCATGCCGAGAGCCTTGAGCGAGCGCTCGCAGGCCTCCTTGAGGTACGACGGGTCGCCGTTCACGGACCAGCCGCCGCCGGGGGTGCGGGTGTGGCCGCCCTTGGTCGCGACGAGCACCGTGCCGGCGTCGCCGCCCCAGCGGGCCAGGGCGCGGGCGACCAGGCGCTCGTTGTGGCCGACGTCGTCGTGCGAAGGCGTGTAGGCGTCGGCCGTGTCGATCAGGGTGACACCGGCCTCCAGGGCCGCGACGAGGGTGCGGATCGACTGGTCCTCGTCGGGCATGTGCCCGGCCACCGACATGGGCATGGCGCCGAGCCCGACGGCCCCGACCTGGCGGTTTCCGATGGTTCGCGTTCGCATGGCGTTGTGCATGGGTCCACCCTGCCCGCTGGAGCGCACTCCAGGTCAACTCTCACGCTTGGGGTGTCCAGCGCATGGCCAGGAGCAGGGTGTCGTCGCTGTGCAGCGCCTGGTGGCGCATCACCCGTACGAGGGTGTCGGTCAGCTCGTCCACCGGCAGGTCCCGGTGCCGGCCCGCCAGCTCGGCCAGCTCGTCCAGCCCCGCGTTGAGATCGCGCCGGGCCTCCACCAGCCCGTCGGTGTAGAACAGCACCAGCGTGCCGGGCCCCAGCCGCCGCTCGGCCACGTGGTCGCTGCCCGGATCGGGGTAGCCGAGGCCGCGCCCCCACGCCTCCAGATACGTCGCCGGCTCGCCGGGCGCCACGATCAGCGGTGGCGGGTGACCGCCGGTGGCCACCCGGAGCACTCCGGTGCGGGGGTCGAAGCGGGCCACCAGAACGGTCCCCGCCAGATCGGAGTAGACCGGCTGCAGGATGGCCGCGGCACGCTCCACGACGTTGTCCAGCGGCAGCCCGGCCAGGGAGAGCACGCGGACGGCGTGGATGATGTTGAGCGCGGCGCGGGTGCTGGCCACGCCGTGGCCGGCCGCGTCCACCACGACGACGTGCAGCTCGCCGCCCGGCATGATCACCACGTCGTAGAGGTCGCCGCCGGTCGGCGCGTCGTCCTCGGAGGAGGAGTAGTAGACCGCGAGCCGCGCCTGCTCCACGTGCGGGATCGGCGGGCGCAGGGCGTCCTCCAGCTCGCGGAAGATCGCCCGGTGGGCCCGCCTGAGCCGTTCGTCGCGCTCCTCAAGCTCGGCGACCAGGGCCAGCACGTCCTGGCGGGCGTCGGCCAGCTCGTCCCGGAGCTTGGCCAGCTCGTCCTCCAGCATGCGGATCCGCCGCGGCGGTACGCGCTGCTCGATCACCAGCCCCCCTGTCGCCTCCGTGTACGTAGCAGTCGCGGGCCAGCTCGCTCACCGCCGCGATCAGCTTAGTCCGGGAGACCGGGCCGGAGCCGCCTTCCAGGGCCGCGGCGCGTACGGCGTGCCGCGCGGCGAAGCAGACGGTGCGCGACAATGCGGCAATAAGCGCATTTGTCGGGCTGCATCCGCCCTATGATCCTGATGATCGACTCCGTGAGGAAGGGCACCTGTGGGCGAGAAGTCGGATGAGTGGAAGAGCGCGATCGACACGACCAGGCCCAGCATCGCTAGGGCCTACGACGTCGTCCTGCACGGCAAGGACAACTTCGAGGTCGATCGCGCTTTCGTCGCGGAGATCGTCAAGGTCATCCCGGAGATCTACGACGTGGCGGCCTACAACCGCCAGATTCTGGACCGCGGCGTCCGCTTCATGATCGACCAGGGCATCACGCAGTTCATCGACCTCGGCTCGGGACTGCCGACCGTGGAGAACACCCACCAGGTCGCGCAGCGCGCGAACCCTGAGGCACGCGTGGTCTACGTCGACAACGACCCGATGGTGCTGGCCCACGGCAGGGCGCTCCTGGCGGAGAACGAGCGCACCGCGGTGGTCACCTCGGACCTGCGCGACCCGGTGGCGATCCTCGGCGACGCGGCCGTCCAGCGGCTCATCGACTTCAGCCGGCCGGTCGGCGTGATGCTGGTCGGCATCCTGCACCACCTGCACGACGACGAGGACCCGCAGGGGATCGTCGAGGCCTACATGGCCGCCGTCCCGCCGGGCAGCTACCTGTTCATCACCAGCTTCTGCGACTCGAGCCAGGAGTCCCGCGACGCGGAGAAGCAGTACCTCGCGCTCCTCGGCACCGGCAGGTTCCGCACCGTCGCGGAGATCACCGGCTTCTTCCAGGGGTTCGAGCTGGTGGAGCCGGGCGTCGTGCCGCTGCCGTTGTGGCGCCCGGAGGCGGCCGTCCCCGAGGAGCTGACCGTGGGCCAGCGCCTCATGTTCGGCGGCATCGCCCGTAAGCCCTGACCATGCCGGCACGCCGGGGCACCGGGCTGAGCCGGGCGGCCATGGACCGGGCCCGGCGGCAGGGAGCGGCTCCCGAGCTGATGTACGTGGTGGACCTGCCCGGCTACGAAGTGGCCGAGCAGTCGGTGGGCGTGATCAACGACGACGGTTTCGGCGCGGTCTACACCTCGCCCGGCGGCGAGCACGTGGAGCTGCGGGTCGACCGCGGGCCGTACGTTCGCGCGGGCACGTCCGAGCGCGACGGCGGCGGCTGGTACACCGTGAACGGGGGCGACCAGGAGTACGTCGCCGTGCGCAAGGACCACCACATCCGGCTGATCTGCCCGGTCGGCCAGGTGGACCGGGCGGTGCTGAAGCAGGCCGCGCAGGGCGCCCGCCCGGCGACCGGTACCGGCCCGCCCGCCCCGTTGCCGCCGGCCCCGGTGGAACGCGGCGATCTGGCCTCGAACGGTGAGGCCCCCGTCCGGCGAAGGGGACCCGGAGGCTGAGAGCGGGGGCCCGGGGCCCCCGCTCCCGCGGTCACTTCACGAGGTAGGCGTCAGAGAGGATCTGCTGGACGGAGTTGCCGTCCTTGTCCTGCGCCTCGATCTTGATCGAGATGCTGCCGGGGCCCTTGGGGTTGAGCACCAGCGCCTTGTCACCGGGCAGCACCGTGGCCCGGGTCCAGTGAGCGCCCTTGTCACCGGAGATCCAGACTCCCCGCAGCGACGGCGAGCGGGCGCCCTCGGGCTTGACGGTGAAGGCGAACGGCCGGCCGCCCTGGACCGTGTCGTTCTCCGGCAGCCCGAGCTCGTAGCGCAGCCGGATCAGCGGCACCTGGGCGCAGGGCTGCTTGTCCTCCCACAGCACGGAGTCCAGGCAGGGGTAAGGGTTGCTGTCGCCCGTGGGGCGGGCGGAGCGGAACGTCCAGCTGGTCTCGACGCCGGTGCCGGCGTGCTTCCCGGGGAACGCGTCCTTCCACGAGCTCGTCAGCCGGTAGGCGCCGGACCCGGCGGGGACGCTGTAGTAGGGCACGCCCAGGTCGTCGTACTGCGGCTTGACCTCGGTGACGCCGCTGAACAGCTTGATCTCCTCGGTCCCCGGCGCGCCCTGGTACATGTGGGTCGGGTCGGAGGCGTCGGAGTAGTAGCCGAAACCGACCTGGCTGAGCGCGCGCAGCCGCAGCCGGTCGCCCTGGCGGCAGCCGTCGCAGTAGATGAGGGGGGTGATCCAGTCCGGCAGGCCGGGGCCGGCCGCGAACTGCGAGGGCATGACGGCCTCGTTCCAGTCCTCCCGCTCCTTGGCGCCGCCGGTGAAGCCGCGGGCGGAGGAGGCGAAGCGCGCGCCGCCCGAGGTGGGGTCGGAGAAGACGAACTCACGCTCCCACAGCACGTCCCGCCCGGGCGCGTTGTAGTACTCGGTCCTGGCCGTGGGCCCGGCGAAGGCGTGCGAGCCGCGGATGCTGAAGCGCTGCTCGGGGATGTAGGTGTGGTTGACCTCGGTGAAGTTCGTGTACGGCCCCCACGTGCCGGGCTGGGGGGCGAACTGGGCGTGGTAGGTGGTGTCGATCTCGGTGAGCTCGCGCGCCTTCGGGGCGAAGTTCAGGCGGCCCGCCGTAGTGCCCTTCAGGTAGTAGGCCAGCTTGTACTCGTACGGGGTGGTCGGCGTGACGCGCAGCGCGGCGCTCGGGTACGGCTTGCGGGTCAGGGCCTTGCCGAGCCGGTCCGCCTCGCCGCTGTCGATCCACAGCACGGGGATCTTGTTGTGGTCCGCGAAGTTCGAGGCGCTGAGCAGCCAGGCGAACCGGTCGCTGGTGACCACGCCCGCGGCCCCCACCTTGATCGCCAGGTCCAGGTCGGCCAGGAAGAGCTCCAGCGAGTCCCTGGCCGGGAGGTATACGAGCTTGCCGCGCGCGTCCGCGCCGCCGCGCAGGTCGTCGCCCGTGGTCAGGCTCAGGCGCCGGTCGGCGGCGAACTTCGGCACCAGCGGGTCGTGCTCGCTGACGTAGTGCGGGTTGAGCCGGAGCCCCGGCACGGCCAGCTCCACCTCGGGCGCGCGGCGGACCTGGTCGAACAGCACCGTCGAGGTGCCCACCGTGGGCGCCTTCCGCACCGGCGTGACCCAGAACCGGCCCCGGTTGACCGGCTCGTAGCTCAGCAGCGACGCGCCCCCGTACATCTGGCCCGAGGCGGTCGTGCGGACGACCATCACGTTCATGAACACCGGCTCCGACGGGCGCGGCGTGCTCACCTGGATCGGCTCGACGTCGGTGGCGTCCAGGGTCAGCGTGGTGTCGCCGTCGAGCTTGATCTCGGGGGCGAGCAGCAGGGCGTTCTGGATCTGCCGGTCCGGCCTGGTGTACCACCACGGCATGTCGCCGATGGAGTAGACGCCGCCGTGGGCGAGCTTGAGCTCGGTCTCCACCGTGCCGGGCGTGTCGGTGGTCCGCCAGTTGTCGGTGGCGATGGTCATCGGCTCGCCTTGGAGGAGCGGGTCGGTGTCGCTGACCCGGAGGGCGGACAGGATCCCCGGGTTGAGCGTCCACTCCGGCTTTCCGACCAGCCTGACGCGCAGGGTGTCCAGCTTCGCGCCCTTGTGCAGGGCGATCGGCGCGGTCAGCCGGGTGGTGCCCGCGGTGGCCGTCAGGCGGCCCTCGTACCAGCCCGGGTCGCCGAGCGTGGGCTCGATGGCGAGGTCCGCGCTCGCGGTGCCGCCCGCGGGGACGGTCAGCGACGACGGGGTGAGCGTGGCCATCCCGGCGGGCGGCTGGGCGTCACCGCGCTTCAGCGTCATCGACAGGGCCAGCGTGACGGGGTCCTTGCCGGCGTTGCGGAAGGTCACCTTCCTGCTCAGCGTCTGGCCGGTGTACGGGTCGGTGAACCCCGCGTGCACCGTCGCCAGGTCGTCGAAGACCTGCTGCGTGACGGCCTGCCCGATGTCCAGCCGCCCCGAGCCCTGGTCGTAGACCGGGGCGTCGATCGGCTTCGCGGTGCCCGTCAGCGCGGTCTTGAGCTGCTCGGGCGTCCAGTCCGGGTGCTGGGCGGCCAGGATTCCCGCGGCGGCGGCCACGTGCGGGGAGGCCATCGAGGTGCCGGACGCGGCGGTGTAGTTGTCGTCGATCGGGCCGCCGCCCGGGACGCTGCTGCCCTGGCCCAGCGAGGTGCCCGCCGCGCGCGCGGCGATGATGTTCACGCCGGGCGCGGTGATCTCCGGCTTGATCGCGAAGTCCTCGCTCAGGCGCGGGCCGCGGCTGGAGAACGAAGCGATCTTGTCGGCCGAGTCCACCGCGCCGACGGTGAGCGCCGAGGTCGCCGCGCCGGGGGAGGCGATGGTGTACCGGCCGGGGCCCGCGTTGCCCGCGGCGACCACGAACAGCGTGCCGTACTCGGCGGTCAGCTCGTTGGCCGCCTGGCTCAGCGGGTCGGTGCCGTCGGTCGGGCTCTGGCTGCCCAGGCTCATGTTGACCACCCGGACGCGCTCGGTGGCCGCCTGCCACTGCATCGCCGCGATGATCTCGGAGTTGTTGCCGCTGCCCGTGTCGTCCAGGGCCTTGGCGATGGTCAGCTTGGCGCCCGGGGCGACGCCCTTGTACTTGCCGGCGGAGGCGGCGCCGCTGCCGGCGATGATGGACGCCACGTGGGTGCCGTGCCCGACCCGGTCGGCGACCTCGTCGGGGTTGCCGCCGCCCGGCTTGCCGGCCGGGACGAAGTTGCGGGACGCGACGATCCTGTCCCGCAGGTCGGGATGCGCCAGGTCGATGCCGCTGTCGATGACGCCGACCTTGGCTCCCGTGCCGTCGTAGCCGGCCGCCCAGGCCGTGGGGGCGCCGATCTGCGGGTTGCTGCGGTCGTCGAGCGCCTTGACCTTGCCGTCGAGCCACACCTTGCGCAGGCCGCTCGTCAGGGCCCTGGCGTCGTTGCGGCCCCCTCCCAGGGACTGCCAGAACGCGGCGGCCTGCTTCTTGTCCACCTTGATCGCGGCGCCGTCGATGCTCTCCAGCACCATCGGCTCCGAGCCGGCCTTCAGCGACCTGGCCTTGCCCGCCAGGTCGGCGGCCTTGGTCTGCGGCTGGTACTGGACGATGAGCGGCAGCTGCGCGGTCTTCGCGTCGCCGTAGCCGTTGGCCGCCAGGTAGTCGACGTTGAACAGCTCCTTGTCCAGCAGGCCCCTGCTGACGTAAGGCGCGGCGTCAGCGGGGATCACGTAGTAGCCGTGGTCGTCCTGCTGGGCCTGGTACGTCCGCGCCTCAGCGCCCTCGCCGGGCTCCAGCGTGGCCGAGACGCGGCCCGCGGCGTCCTTCGCATAGGTGACGGTGTCCCCGGTGATCAGCGTGATCTTGACCGGTGGCAGGCCGGTCACCGGCGCGTTCGCCCTCGCGGCCGTGCTCGTGACCGTGCTCGTGACGGTCGCCGCGGTGGCCGTCTCCGGCACCGCGGCGAGCGGCACGGCGAGTAAGGACGCGAATAAGGCCACGAGTCCGCGGCGCCGGGGGGTGGACAGCATACGCACACCTTTCTCCAGACCTGGGAAACGCCGGAGATCGTTTCCTCGCTGACCTAATCTGGGAATCAGTCAGGGCACAAGTCCGCCGAACGGGCCAAAACCCGCCAGGTGGCGGTAACCCGCCATCCCCGGCGGCGGGAGAAAGGGCGTCGCCGATGCTCAAAGCGATCGGCCTGTCACCGGCCGAGAGCCGCCTGTACGCGACGCTCGTCGAGAACCCGCGATCATCCGCCGCCGAACTCGCCACCCACTGCGGCGTCTCGACCCCCATGGCGGCGCGCATGCTGGCGGCCTTCGCGCGGCGCGGCCTGGCCAGCCGGCTGCCGGGCCGCCGCGCCCGGTACGTCGCCGTCGCCCCCGACATCGCCTTCAGGCCGCTGCTGACCCGCCAGGAGGAGGAGCTGCACCAGGTGCGCACGGCCATCCACGAGCTCACCACGTCGTTCCACCTGGCCTCCCGCTACGCGGCGCACCCGGCCGAGCAGGTCGAGGTCGTCACGGGGACCGACAACATCATCAGCAGGGCGTACGCGCTCCAGGACAGCGCGCAGACCATGTTCCGCAACATCGACAAGCCCCCGTACGTCATGCGCGGTCACGCCGACAACGTCGAGCGCGAGCGGCGCATGCTCAGGTCGGGCATCGACTACCGCAGCGTGTACGACCTGGAGTCGCTGGCGCTGCCCGGAAAGTTACGGCTCGTCCAGGACTCCATGGCCCACGGCGAGAAGGCCCGCGTGGTGGCCGGGGCGGCGGCCAAGATGTGGATCGCCGACGACGCGCTCGCGCTGATCCCCATCCGCAACGGGGCCTACTCCATCGACGCGGCGTTCATCCTGCACCGGTCCGCCCTGCTCGACGCGCTGATCGCGCTGTTCGAGCTCGAGTGGCGGCGCGGCTTCCCGCTGCGCGGGGCGCCCCGGCCCGCCGCCGGCCCCGGCGAGCCCGACGAGCTGACCCGGGATCTGCTGGGGCTGCTCGCGGGCGGCCTGACGGACGAGGCCATCGCGCGGGCGCTGGGGCTCGGGCTGCGCACGGTTCAGCGCCGCATCCACGCCGTCATGCAGGAGCTGAACGCCATCACCCGCTTCCAGGCGGGACTGGCGGCCCGGGAGCGCGGCTGGATCTAGACCCGGTCGTCAGGCGTCCGGCCGGGTCAGGGTGAAGACCGACGCCCGCGACTGCGGGTAGAAGCCGGCCGGCAGCGAGCCGGCCTCTCGCCACCCGAGCTTGCGGTAAAGGCCGGCGGCGGGTGCTCCGGGATTGGTGATGAGCCAGGCGGCGGGCAGGGCGGCGGTCATCCGGCCGAGCAGCCGCGCGCCGATCCCCTGGCCCTGGTGGTCCGGGTGGACGAAGAGCTCGGCGACCTCGAAGGCGCCGCGGGTCAGCGTGCTCGCGGCGGGCAGGCCGAACGCCGTGACGAGGGCGTCATAGACGGCGTTGCCGCTCAGGTCGTCCGGGGTCGGCCAGCCGTAGCAGACGCCGGTGAGCCGGCCGGCGCCGTCGCTCTCGGTCAGCGCGGCGAAATTCGGTTTGGCGACGCCCGCGGCGAGCTTGGCGGGGTAGCGGCCGAGCTGCTCGGGGGTCTCCGACCACGGCGGGGCGGCGTAGCAGCGCCGGTAGAGGTCGATGATCTGGGTGGACATCGCGGTGATGCCAGGTCCGTCGTGATGCATGCACGAAGCTTAATTGCGAAGAGTTTGCAAGAGCAATAGCTATGCAGTCTGTTACCGGGCCGCGCACACGTCCTGGTACGGCACGTCCCCGAGGTAGCGGTCCCATTCGGCGGGCGTGAGCGTGCGCCCGGCCCGCGCGCACACCTTCCCGATCATCAGCGCGTCGCCGACGGGCACCTCGCGCACGGCCCCGGCCTCCATGCCGTCCTGCATGCCGACGTACAGGACGCTCCCGTCGGCGCCGAAGGCCATGGACGAGGGGGCGAACTCCCCGACCCGGTACGAGCTGCCGAGCCGGCGCCTGGACCGGACGTCCCAGAGTTCGAGCACGCCCTCGTCGGTGGCCGTGGCGAGGGTCCGGCCGTCCGGCGAGAAGACCATTTCGGCGCTGGCGCCGGCGGCGCGGGGCAGGACGGGACGCAGCGGGGTCGGGCCCTTGACGTCCCACAGCCCGATCCGGTGGGTGGCGGACTCCTGGACGGCCAGGAGCCCGTCCCGGCTGACGGCCAGCGCGCCGGCGGCGCCGAGCCCCGGGCCGGCGGCCTTGCCGGTCATCACGTCGACGAGCCTGCCGTCGGCCGAGACGAACACCTGCCGTCCCGGAAGGAAGGGGCCGACGCTCAGCCGGGTCTTGTAGGCGGCCACCGCGCGGCCGTCGGCGGCGTCCAGCACGACCACGCTCATCAACGGGCTCTCGCCCAGCAGGAGGGTGATGGCGATCCTGCGCCCGTCGGGTGTGAAGTCGACGTACGCCGGCTGGTGGTCGCCGTCCCCCACCCGCTTGGACCAGAGTTTCCTCCTGGTCGCCAGGTCCCACAGGGTGATCGTGCGGTCCATGTCGGCGACGGCCAGCCGGGTGCCGGCGTCGTCCATGCCCTGGACGGATCCTTCCTCCCTGACCTGTATGCGGCCCGCCTCCTTACGCGTCCGCAGGTCGAACACGCCCAGCTCGGCACCGTTCGTCCAGGACACCGCCCAGTGGGCGTCGCGGCTGAGCATCGGGGTGTCGGGCAGGGCGACGGACGGGGTGCGCGGCGCGAGGTCCACGCTGATGACGGTGTCGTCGACGAGGTAGCGCAGCGTCCTGCCGTCGGGGTCGAAGCGGACGTCCCCGAACTCGCCCTCGGCGCGGTAGCGCAGGACGGTCCGCTGATCGCCGATCCGCATGACCTCCAGGTCGCGGCCGTAGAAGCCGGCGAGGTAGCGCCCGTCGGCGCTGAACCGCAGCCGCGCGGAGTCGTGGCAGATCCCGCAGTTCAGCGTCTCCTTCAGCTTGCGCTCGCGCCCGGTGACGGCGTCCACGAGGACGATGTCGCCCGCGACGTCGGCGCAGGCCAGGGTCTTGCCGTCCGCGCTGTAGGCCGCCAGCAGGTGGTTCTTCACGCAGGCGGGGAAGGGGCGCTCGGCGGTCCAGCCGGGCAGGGCGATCTGGTCGAACCGGTAGCCGGGCAGCAGCAGGTGCCTGCCCGTCGGATCGACCAGCGGCGCCGGAGTCTGCGCCATCGTCCGGTCCGCGTAGACCAGCCGGCCGAATTGCCTGCCGGTGCTCACGTCGATGAGGAAGGGGACGTCGTCGGCCAAGGTGAGCACGAGAGTCGTCTCGTGCTCGCCGAACACGACGCCGAAGCCGCCGTTCCCGGTCGCCGGGAGCGATCTCCTCACCAGCGTCCTGCCCGTCTTCAGGTCCCAGACGCCGAGCTCGTCCGAGGTGGTCTGGGCGAGCAGGCGCCCGCTGCGGCTGAGCGCGGGGCCCTGGATGATCGTGCCGTTCAGGGTCATGCCGGGCCAGCTCGCCGTCCGCCTGCCGGTGCGCACGTCGTACACGTTGACGCCGCCCTCGCTGAAGCTGACCAGCGTGCGCCCGTCGCGGCTCAGCGCCCGCCGGCCCGCGCCCTTGACCGGCGGGTCCTGGAAGGCCGCAGTCTCCTGCTGCTGGAGCGAGCCCATCAGGCTGGAGCGGGCCTCCGGCTGCGGCGAGACCCGGTACGCGGCCACGCTGAGCAGCATCGCGAGGCCCGGGTCGGCGGTGCGCATGCGGTCGGCCTCGGCCGCCACCTGCTTGGCGGTCAGGATGTCGAGCCGCTCGACGGCCTGCCCGCGCTGCCACACGGCCAGCCCGCCCGCCACCAGCGCCACCGCCAGCAGCCCCGCCAGCGCCGCCGTGACCAGCGTCCTGAGCCGAGCGCGCCTCCTGGTCAGCTCGGTGCCCGCACGCAGGAAATCGCGCTCGAACGGGGTCAGCGTCAGGTGCCTGCGGCCGGTCGCCGCCCAGCTCAGCGCCTGCTCCAGGCGGCTGCCCTGCAGCACGTCGCCGTCGCGCCGGCCGTGCTCCTCCCAGTGCCGCGCCGCCGCGTTGATCTCGTCCAGCATCGCCAGCCCGGCGCGCTCGGCCTCCATCCACGTGCGCAGGCGCGGCCAGGCCCGCAGCAGGCCGGGACGCGCCAGCGCCACCGACCCGTCCCTGGTGGTGACCACGTACGAGAACGCCTCCAGGATCCGCCGGACGGCCGCCGCCTCGTGCTCCGGCCGGCCGCCGAACAGCTCCTCGCGGCCGGCCCGCCGCAGCGTCTCCTGGCCGTCGGCGTTCACCCCGACCAGCCGCAGGAACACCTCGGCCGCCAGGTCGCGCGCCTCCGGGCCGAGCGAGCCGTAGGCGTCCTCGGCGATCGCGCCCAGAGCGGGGTCGTCCCGGTCGGGCACCCGCATCCCCTCGGCGCGGCGGCTGCCGGCCGCCAGCAGCCCGCCGGCGTCGGACCCGTCGTCGCTGACCAGCGCCAGCAGCAGGTCGCGGGCGGACGGCCGGGCCCGCGGATCCTTCTCCAGCGCGGCCTCGATCAGTGTGGCCAGCCCCGGCGGCAGCGCACTCAGGTCGGGGTGGTGCGTCAGCACGCGGTGCATGACGCCGCCCAGGTTCTCGCCGCCGAACGGGTCCTGCCCGGTGGCCGCGAACACCATGATCGCGCCCCACGCGAAGACGTCGGCCGCGTTTCCCGCCCGCTGCCCGGTCAGCACCTCGGGCGCCATGTAACCCGGCGTTCCCGCCAGCTCGCCGGTCCTGGTCAGCGACATCTCCGCCGTCCTGGCGATGCCGAAGTCGATCACGCGCGGCCCGTCCGGGCCGAGCAGCACGTTGTCCGGCTTCAGGTCGCGGTGGACGACGCCCGCCTCGTGGATCGCGGTGAGCGCCGTGGCCACCGCCGTCGCCAGCCGGTGCAGGTCGTCGCCGGTGAAGCGGCGCCCCTCCCGTACGGCCTCGCGCAGGCTCGGACCCGGCACGTACTCCGAGACCAGGTACGGTTTGCCGCCGTCGAGATCGGCAGCCAGCAGCCGGGCGGTGCAGAACGAGGCCACCCGCTCCGCCGCGGCCGCCTCCTTGGCGAAGCGCCCGCGGTCTCCCGCCGCGTGCAGCACCTTCACCGCCACCCGCCGGCCCTCGGGGTCGTAGGCGTCGTACACGACCCCCTGACCTCCCGCGCCGAGCCGCCCGGCCAGCCAGTAGTCCCCGATCCGCTGCGGATCCCCCGCGATCAGCGCCTCCACGGCGGATTAGATGCCCCCGGACCCGCCAAAGTTGCGGCGGGCACGCCGGGAGTCCGGCCTGCGCGTATCGTCGGTCCGTGAGTTCGACGTGGGTCGCCGACGCCCTACCGGCGCTGGCCGCGGTCTCGTTCGCGGTCTCATCGACGGCGGCCGCGGCGTTCCGCCCGCGGCTCAGGGCGCGCCTGCCCGCGCTGACGCTCCTGGCCGCGGCCGTCTCCCTGGCCGTCACGCTCGCCCACGTCGTGGGCGCGGTGGAGCCGGCGCCGGGCACGGGCGCGCTGGGGATGGCCGAGGGCCTGGCGCTCGCGGCGCTGGCCGGCCTGGTCGTCCGGTACGCGCCGCCCCGGCGC